>JAEUKZ010000024.1 GCA_016793045.1 Alphaproteobacteria bacterium | reverse complement strand
GTCGCCATCAGCGCGTTGTAGAGCACCTGCTTGCCGCCGGTGCCGACGGTGATCTGGTTCGGCTTGTAGTCGAGCCCGTTCTCGCGCTTGAACTTGCCGCAGATCGCGGCCTTGAGCGCCGGCGTGCCGTCGACGTTGGTGTATTTCGTGTCGCCGGCGTCGATCGCGCGCTTCGCCGCCGCCTTGATGTTGTCCGGCGTGTCGAAGTCGGGCTCGCCCTGCGACAGGCCGATGATGTCGCGGCCGGCGGCGGCGAGTTCGCGGGCCTTCATCGAAACGCCGATGGTCGGCGAGGGCTTGATGCGCGAAAGACGCGCGGCGAGAACGGACATGTCGCGGATTCCCAGGTGAGGATCGGAAAAAGCGCGCCAAACTACCGCCCGACCACCCCCCGCGCAACCCCTGGTCCGACGGCCGGCCGGCGCCCCACGCGGCGCTTGACCTTCCAGCGCTGGAAACGCCTAGAAGCGCTGCAATTCCACGCCAGGAGGGTGCGATGAAGACGATACCGATGGGCTTGCTCGGAGCAGCGATGGTCGCGTTCGCGAGCGTCGCCACGATTGCGCAGACGCCGGCGCCCGGAACCGGCACCACGCCCGCCGCCCCGCCCACGATGCACGGGCCGATGCACAATCAGATGATGGGCCAGACGCCCGGCCAGATGCAGGGTCCGATGATGCAGGGCCAGCGCCCGGCCCAGGCGCCAGGCGGCCACGATCAGCACGCGCAGCCGCCGCGCGGCGCCGCAAACGCGCCCGCGACGCGCGCCTATCGCCAGGCCAACGAGCGCATGCACCGCGACATGAACATACGCTACAGCGGCAACGCCGACCGCGACTTCGTGGCGCAGATGATCCCGCACCACGAGGGCGCCGTCGCAATGGCGCGCATCGTGCTGCAATACGGCAGCGACCCGGAGATCCGCGCGCTCGCCGAGGCGGTGGTGGCGGCGCAGGAGCGCGAGATCGCCCAGATGCGCGCCTGGCAGCAGCGCCAGCGCTGAACCCGACGGTTCAGCCCGGCGAATACTGCGCGACGCCGTCGCCGAACGACCAGTCGACCGGCTCGTTCTCGACGAGGCTGACGAAGATGTCTTGCGGCCGGACGCCGGGCGCGGCGGCCAGGTTCTCGACGATCGCGCGGTAGAGCGCGCGCTTCTTATCGGGCGTGCGGCCGCGGCGCAGCGTGATCTGGATCATCACGAAGCCCTCGCTGCGCGCGATGCTGAGGTAGTTCGCATCGAAGACGAGCGCGTTCTCGTCGTGCTCGGTCGTCACCTGAAAGCGGTCGGCGGCCGGCACGTCGATGGTCGCGACCATCGCCCGATGGATGCCGTCGGCGATCGCGCGCCGTTCCGCGATGCTGCGGCCCTTGCGCAGAGAGATCCTGACCAGTGGCAACCCGTCCTCCTTGCCGCGTCGCGCGGCGTCGCGGAGGACGATGACACCGCCCGGCGGCGGCGAAAAACTGAATGATCTAACGCGCAAGGCGCAACAAATCTAAACCGTCAGCCGCGCAGATAGGCGCTCGGCGTGCGGCCGAGCGCGCGGCGGAACATCTGCGTGAAGGCGGCCGCGCTGCGATAGCCGAGCGCACCGGCGACCGCCCCCACGGCCTGCCCTTGCGCCAGCCGCGCCACCGCTTCCGCCAGTCGCGCCTGCTGGCGCCAGGCGCCGAAGCTCATGCCGGTCTCGCGGCGGAACAGGCGACTCACCGTGCGCGCGCTCGCCCCGGCCCGGTCGGCCCAGCCGTCGAGCCCGAACGGCGCCGAGGGATCGGCGAGGAAGGCCTCGCACAGCCGGCGCGCGCGTCGGTCTTCGGGCAGCGGCAGGCGCAGCGGCACGACGCGCCCGCTGCGCAGCTCGGCGCGGATCAGCGCCCAGATCGCCCGCGCGCGCGCGTCATCCTCGCGCACCGGCGCGATCGCGATCGCCGCAAGGATGAGTTCGCGCAGCAGCGGCGACACCTCGACGATCACGCAGTCGTCCGGCGCCTCCGGCAGCGCCTTGCGTTCGACGAAGATCGTGCGCATGGCGACATCGCCCGCCATGCGGATCGCGTGCGTCGTGCGCGCGGGCATCCACACCGCGCGGCCGGGCGGCACGACCCAGCTCGCACCGCGCGCCGTCACGCGCATCACGCCGGTGACGGCGTGGACGAGCTGCGCGCGTGCGTGGCGGTGGGGCGGCACGACGTCGCCGTCGCGATAGTCCGACGCCTTCACGGCGACATGGCGCGTCAGGGCGTGGCGGCCGAGCGGGGTGGGGACGAGGATCATGGCTTGTCCGGATCGCGATAAATCTTGGCCTGACATCGTGATCGCGACAGGGCTAGCCTGTCCAGCGCCGTCCCCGACAGAAGGGACGAACCCCGCAAGCCGAGGCAGCCCCATGTCCATCAACCGCCGCGTGATCGCCTTCATCAACATCGGCCACGCGCTCGACCACCTGTTCATGCTGATCTACACCACCGCCGTGCTGACGATGGCGGCCGAATTCGGCCGCAGCTTCGGCGAGATGATCGGCCTCGCCATCGGCGGCTTCATCGCCTTCGGCGCCGGCTCGCTGCCGGCAGGCTGGCTCGGCGACCGCTGGAGCCGACGCAGCATGATGGCGGTGTTCTTCATCGGCGGCGGGTTCGCGGCGATCCTCGCCGCCTTCGTGTCGACGCCGACGCAGGTGTTCCTGGCGCTGACGCTGATCGGCCTGTTCGCGGCGATCTATCACCCGGTCGGCACCGCGATGCTGGTCGCCCATGCCGAGCGCACCGGGCGCGAGATCGGCATCAACGGCGTCTGGGGCAACATGGGCGTCGCCTGTTCGGCGCTGCTCACCGGCGCGCTCAGCCAGTGGTTCGGCTGGCGCTGGGCCTTCGCGGTGCCCGGCCTCGTGTCGATCGCCGCCGGCATCGCGTTCCTGGCCATGGTCCCCGAGGGCACGGCGCCCAAGCGCGCCGGCGCGCGCAAGACGCTCGACATCCCGCGGCCGGTCGTGCGCCGGGTGTTCATCGTGCTGATGACCGTCTCGGTCGCCGGCAGCCTGATCTTCAACGCCGTCAACCTGTCGCTGCCGAAGTTGATCGACGACCGGGTCGCGGCGCTCGCGCAGTCGCCGGCGGCGATCGGCGGCGTGGTCTTCGCCATCTACGCGCTCGGCTCGCTCTCGCAGCTCCTGATGGGATGGCTGGTCGACCGCCATCCGCTGCGCGCGGTCTTTCTGCCGCTGTCGATGCTCTATGTCCCGTGCCTGTTCCTCGCCGTCGGGGCGCAGGACGTCGCGATCGTCGCGCTCGCCTTCGGCGCGGTTTTCGCGATGTTCGGCCAGGTCACGATCAACGACACGATGGTCGCCAAGTACACCACCGAGGAATGGCGCGCGCGCGTCTATGCGCTGCGCTACTCGGTGTCGTTCGCGGGCAGCGCCGCGGCGGTGCCGCTGGTCGGTGCGTTGCGCGACCGCTTCGGCGGCTTCGAGTGGGTCTTCGTCGTGCTCGGCCTCATCGCCGTGCTGATCGTGGCCGGCGCCTTCGCCTTTCCGCACCGGCCGGAGGAACTGGCGCCCGCCCCGAGGCCGGTCGCGGCGGAATAGCCGGTCAGGCCGGCTGCACGCGCCTTCGGGTGGCGAACTGCCAGCCGAGCATCGCGGTCAGCAGCCCGAATCCGACGAGGTCCGTCACCAGCCCGGGCTTGATGAGGCAGAACGCGGCCACGACCAGGACCGCGCGTTCCCACAGCGGCGCCGGGCGCAACAGGTAGCCGTGCAGGCCGGCGGCGAGCGCCACGCAGCCGACGAACGCCGTCGCGGCCGACGTCACGATCGTCTGCCAGTCGCCGATCATCAGGATCGCCGGCTCGTAGATGAACATGAACGGCACGATGAAGCCGGCCGCGCCGATGCGCACCGCCGCCCATCCCGACTTCCACAGATCGGCCTTGGCGAGGCCGGCGGCGGCATAGACCGCCAGCGCCACCGGCGGCGTGATCGCCGACAGGATGGCGAAGTAGAACGCGAACATGTGCGCGGGCGCGCGCAGATTGGCGTCGAGCGCGGTCGCGTCGCCGTACATCAGCCGCGTGATCGTCGGCACGAGCAGCGCCACCATGAGGATGTAGGCGGGCGTCGTCGGC
The DNA here is from genome assembly GCA_016793045.1 of Alphaproteobacteria bacterium. Classification (GTDB taxonomy): domain Bacteria; phylum Pseudomonadota; class Alphaproteobacteria; order CACIAM-22H2; family CACIAM-22H2; genus JAEUKZ01. The sequence goes on along the minus strand of JAEUKZ010000024.1, from coordinate 11,400 downwards.
ATGCCCATGCCGAGCACGATTCCCGCCGCCGCCGTCGCCAGCAGGGCAAGCAGCAGGCTCGACCCGGCGAGCTTCATCATCATCTGGGTGAACGTATCGCCGAGGCCGGTAAGCGCGATGACGCCGATGACGATGCCGGCGCAGGCGCACGCCATGGCGACGCCGAGCGCGTTGCGCGCGCCGTCGATCAGCCCGTCCCACACCGCATAGAGCTTCAGCTCGGCGCGCGTATTGGCCCGCAGCATCGCCACCGGGAAGCACGAGACGGTGCCGAGCAGCGCCGCCAGCGGCGCGCTGTAGCCGCCGATCATCATGCCGAGCACCACTGCGACCGGCAGGAACAGGTGGCCGCGCTCGCGCATCACCGTGCCGAGGCGCGGGCATTCCTCCTTCGGCACGCCGAGCAGGCCCTGGCGCTTGGCCTCGAAATGGACCGCGGCGAAGACGGCGCCGTAGTAGAGCAGCGAGGGAATCAGCGCCCACAGCGTCACCTGGAAATAGGAGACGCCCAGGAACTCCGCCATCACGAACGCGGCCGCCCCCATGATCGGCGGCATGATCTGCCCGCCGGTCGAGGCGGTCGCTTCCACGCCGGCGGCAAAGTGCTTGGAGAAGCCCGTGCGCTTCATCAGCGGGATGGTGATCGGCCCGTCGACCATCACGTTGGCGACCGCGCTGCCCGAGATCGTGCCGAACAGGCTCGAACTTACGACCGATACCTTGCCGGGTCCGCCGGCACTGTGCCCGGTGAGGCTGAGTGCGAAGTCCATGAACAGGCGGCCGGTGCCGGTGCGCTCCATGAAGCTGCCGAACAGCACGAAGATCAGCACGTAGCCTGCCGAAACGCCGAGCGTCGAGCCGAATACGCCCTCGGTCGTGAACCAGAGCTGGTCGACGAGGCGATTGAACTCGACGTTGGTGAAGATGAAGCAGTAGGCGAGGAACACGATCGCGGTCACCGGCAGCGCCCAGTCGATGACGCGCCGCGTCGCCTCGAGGACCAGGACGACGCCGAGCACGCCGACGACGAGGTCGACCGGCTCGAGCTGGTCGATATAGATGATGCGGTCGACGATGTAGCGGTAGTTCCAGAACAGATAGCCGATCACGACGCCCGACAGCGCCAGCATCGCCCAGTCGACCAGCCCCGGATGCTCGCCGCCGCGCTTCCGCGCGAACGGATAGATGAGGAACGTGAGCGCCATCGCAAAGAGCAGATGGGTGCCGCGGAAGATCAGCGCCTCCGGCGGTGCGAAGGCGATCACCCACATGTGGTAGAGCGACATCGCAGCGCCGGTCGCCGCGATCAGCCAGCCGATCGCGCGCCCGTAGCCGATAGCCGTCGTCATGCTGCGTCCCCCGGTCGCGCGCTAGCGTGGCGCGGCACGGAGCGGCGCTCGCGCGCCGCCGCGTGCCGCGTCGTCCGGCGTCAGTTGATCGCCCCGGCCTCGCGATAGAAGCGCTGCGCGCCGGGATGAAGCGGCACGCCGATGTCCTGCGCCATCTGGCGCGGCGTCAGCCCCTGCATGTCGCGCACGATCGCCTGCAGCGCCGGCAGGTTCTGGGCGAGGATCCGCGTCATGGCATAGATGCGATCCTCCGGCTGGTTGCAGGCCGCGATCAGGTGGGTCATGTAGCCGACCTGAGTCACCGCCTGGGCCTGGCCCGGATACGTGTTGGCCGGCAGCGGCACGCCGACATAGCCGGGATTGATCCGGCGCATCCCGTCGACGATCTCCGCAAGGTCGAGGATGCGCACCGGCCGCGACGTCGCGAGATCCATGATCGACGAGGCGGGAATGGTCGTGCCGAGCGTGAAGACCTGCGCGTGCCCATCCTTCATCAACGAGACCGCGTCGGTGTAGGACGCCTGGAAGTTGACGCGCAGGTCGTTGTAGCTGAGCCCGACGACCTGCAGCATCTGGCGCGTCGCCACCTCGGCGGTGTTGCCGCGGGTCTGCACCGCGATCGAACGGCCGCGCAGGTCGCGGACGGTGTTGATGCCCGAATCGGCGAGCGCCACGACCTGGAAATACTGCGGGTAGAGCGTCGCGATGTTGCAGACGTTCTGCGTGCGGCGCGGGAACGGCTCGGCGCCGTTGATCCCGTCGACCGTCGAGATCGAATTGCCGAAGCCCCATTCGGTGCGGCCTTCGTCGACGCCGCGCACATTGGCGATGCCCGCGCCGGGCAGGGTCTGGACGGTGACGCCCGGCATTCCGGTTTCCCAGAGATTCTTCATGGCCGCGCCGAGCGGGACCCAGACCCCGCCCTGCGGGCCGGTCATCAGCCGGATGGTCTGAGCGCTCGCCGCACCGGCGCCGAGGGCCATCGCGCCGGCGGTCGCGGCAACGGCAAGTAGGCGGATCACTGGCTTCATTCGAGGTCCTCCCAGGGAATTTTGCACGACGGCGGCTCGGCCGGCCCCCGTTTGGACGAAGCCTAGCACGCGCCCCGCGCGGCCGGGGAGTCCCCCCACGCGCGCGCCGATGGTGCTGCCCGCCCGCGCATTCCGCGGCCGGGCGAATGCATGAGGTCCGTTCATGCCGCGCCCCACGCAATCTCGTTTGTGACCGCGCGCCGCTTGGATCATTTCTACACCCGTCGCGCCGCGATGACCGCCGCGCGCATCACCAAGCATCTCGCAAGAGAAGCGGCCGCCGGACGCGGCCGCAGAGGAGTGTCCCAATGTCTGGTCCGAGCCAAGCCCTGCATCCCGGATTGATCGGCACCGCCGCGCGCGCCTCCGCGCCGGCGCATCTCGGCGCCCTCGTGGCCGCCGTCGGCAGCCGAATCCTCGCGATCGTCACGACATGGCATGCCCGGGCGAAGGAGCGTCGCGCGCTCGCGGCGATGAACGACCACGAGCTGCGCGACGTCGGCATCACCCGCGCCGACGTGTGGGCCGAACTGGACAAGCCGTTCTGGCGCGCCTGACCCGCGCCGCCGCAATCCTGCCCGCCAACCGATGAACCCCTAGGGAGAACCGTATCATGCAGACCAACTACAGCTACGCCGCCGTGCTCTCGTCGTCGCAGAAGATCGCCTGGAAGATCGAGGACATCATCGGGGGCGACCGGCGCCTCGACTTCGGGCGGCCGTTCATGCCCGACGCGCTGGCGCGCACCGCCGCGCTGACGTTCCTCGACCCGGTCGAGCAGCGCACGCTGAACCAGATCCGCGGACACGCCTATCTGTGCATCTTCGGCGTGGTCGAGGAGTTCATCCTGCCCTTCGTCGTCGACCATGCCCGGCCGATGCTGCAGGGCGACGACCACCGCGTGCGGGCGCTGCTCGGCTTCGCGGCCGAGGAGGCGAAGCACATCCACCTGTTCAAGCGGTTCCGCGACGAGTTCCGCAGCGAATTCGGCACCGATTGCGCCGTGATCGGCCCGCCGGAAGCGATCGGCAAGGCGGTGCTTGCCCATCATCCGCTCGGCATCGCCCTCGCGATCCTCCAGATCGAGTGGATGACGCAGCGCCACTATCTCGACAGCATCCAGGACGACGGCACGCTCGACCCGCAGTTCAAGAGCCTGCTCAAGCACCACTGGATGGAGGAGGCGCAGCACGCCAAGCTCGACACGCTGATGGTCGAGGCGATCGCCGCCGGCATGGCGCCGGAAGAGATCGCGACCGGCGTCTCCGACTATCTCAAGATCGGGATGCTGTTCGACGGCGGGATCGTCCAGCAGGTGGCGTTCGATCTCGATGCCCTCGAGCGCGCGACCGGCCGCAAGCTGTCCGCGAACGAGCGCGACGCGGCGACGAAGAGCCAGATCCAGGCCAATCGCTGGACCTTTCTCGGCTCCGGGATGACGCACCCCAACTTCCTCGCCACGCTCGGCGGCATTTCGCCCGCCGGACGCAGCCAGGTCGAAGCGGTGTCGTCGGCCTTCTGCTGAACGCACGACCGCAACCCATGCAATCCGTAGCCCCCGATCCGATGAAGGGAGTCAGACAATGAACGCCCACAAGGCGATGACCGCAGCGCCGACGTTCCGCAACGGCGTCGACGTGACCGCGCTGCACGAGACCGTCGAGGCGATCAAGGCCGATGCGACGCTCGCGCGCTTCCAGTTCCGCTCGACCAATACCTGGATGGGCGGCAGCCGCAACCAGTCGACGATCAAGGGCTTCTTCGGCGCCGGCCGGGAGGACACGTCGCGCACCGCGCCGTTCGTCCTCTCGGCCGACGAACCGAAAGTCCTGCTCGGCCAGGATCGCGCACCCGGCCCGCTGGAAATCCTGCTGCACGCGCTGGGCGCCTGCCTGACGACGACACTTGCCTACCAGGCCGCGGCGCAGGGCATCGACATCGAGGCGATCGATTCGCGCCTCGATGGCGACCTCGACCTCAGGCCCTTCCTCCATCTGGCGCCCGGCGTGCGAACCGGCTACCAGCGCATCCGCGTGACGATGCGCGTAAGGAGCGACGCACCGGCCGAGACGCTGATGGAACTGGCGCAGTTCTCGCCGACCTACGACGTGGTGTCCAACTCGGTGCCCGTCGATCTCGTCATCGAGAAGGCCTGAGGGCGCCCGTCCCGCAAGGCCGGCGGCTCCTGACACCTCCTGTCAGGAGCCGCCAGGCCGCCGCCCCGGCGGGGCTGGCAATCGGCCGGCCCCGGGGGCATATATTTGGGCGTGAAGCCCCTCCTCGCCGCCCCGCCGCCCGACTCGCTGATCAACCCCGCAGCACCGCCGCTGGCGGAGGAACGCGCGCTGCCGCCCGCGCAGTTCAAGCTCGCCTCGCCCTTCGCGCCGGCCGGCGACCAGCCGCAGGCGATCGCGGCGCTGACCGACGGCCTGCAGCGCGGCGAGAAGGACCAGGTGCTGCTCGGCGTGACCGGATCGGGCAAGACGTTCACGATGGCGCACGTCATCCAGAACCTGCAGCGCCCGACGCTGATCATGGCGCCGAACAAGACGCTGGCGGCGCAGCTCTACGGCGAGATGAAGTCGTTCTTTCCGGACAACGCGGTCGAGTATTTCGTCTCCTACTACGACTACTACCAGCCCGAAGCCTACGTCCCGCGCAGCGACACCTATATCGAGAAGGAATCCTCGATCAACGAGCAGATCGACCGGATGCGCCATTCGGCGACCCGCGCACTGCTCGAGCGCCGCGACGTCGTCATCATCGCCTCGGTGTCGTGCATCTACGGCATCGGCTCGGTCGAGGCCTATTCGTCGATGACGATCGCGCTCAAGGCCGGCCAGCGCATCAACCGCGACGCGCTGCTGCGCGACCTCGTGAAGCTGCAGTACAAGCGCAACGACGCCAATTTCGTGCGCGGGATGTTCCGCGTGCGCGGCGATTCGGTGGAGGTGTTTCCGGCGCACTGCGAGGACCGCGCCTGGCGGCTCACCCTGTTCGGCGACGAGCTCGAGGCGATCCACGAATTCGACCCGCTGACGGGCGAAAAGAAGGCGGCGCTCGGCGAGGCCAAGCTCTATGCCAACAGCCACTACGTGATGCCGCAGCCGACGCTCGACCAGGCGATGGGGCAGATCAAGATCGACCTGCGCGACCGGCTTGACGAGTTGCGCAATGCCGGCAAGCTCCTCGAGGCGCAGCGGCTCGAACAGCGCACGTCGTTCGACCTCGAGATGATGGCGGCGACCGGTTCCTGCGCCGGCATCGAGAACTATTCGCGCTATTTCACCGGCCGCAAGCCGGGCGAGCCGCCGCCGACGCTGTTCGAATACATCCCGCATGACGCGCTGCTGATCGTCGACGAGAGCCACGTCACCGTGCCGCAGGTCGGCGGCATGTTCCGCGGCGACTACATGCGCAAGTCGACGCTCTCCGAATACGGCTTCCGCCTGCCGTCCTGCATCGACAACCGGCCGCTCAAGTTCGAGGAATGGGACGCGATGCGGCCCAATTCCGTCTTCGTCTCGGCGACGCCGGGGCCGTGGGAACTCGAACGCGTGGCCGGCGTGTTCGTCGAGCAGGTGATCCGCCCCACCGGCCTCATCGACCCGGTCTGCATCATCCGGCCGACCGAGAAGCAGGTCGACGACCTGCTCCACGAGGTCCGCGACGTCTCGAAGCGCGGCCAGCGCACGCTGGTGACGGTGCTGACCAAGCGCATGGCCGAAGACCTGACCGAATACCTGCACGAAGCCGGCGTGCGCGTGCGCTACATCCATTCCGACGTCGAGACGCTGGAGCGCATCGAGATCATCCGCGACCTGCGGCTCGGCGCCTTCGACGTCCTGATCGGCATCAATCTGCTGCGCGAGGGCCTCGACATCCCGGAATGCGCGCTGGTCGCCATCCTCGATGCCGACAAGGAGGGCTATCTGCGCTCCAAGACCTCGCTGGTGCAGACGATCGGCCGCGCCGCGCGCAACATCGACGGCCGGGTGATCCTCTACGCCGACAAGATCACCGATTCGCTCGACTACGCGCTCAAGGAGACCAACCGGCGGCGCGAAAAGCAGCAGGCCTACAACGCCGCCAACGGCATAACGCCCGAATCGGTGCGCAAGCAGATCGGCGACATCCTCGGCTCGGTCTACGAGCGCGACCACGTGACCGTCGACACCGGCGACGCCGAGATCGGCCACGCCGTCGGCCACAATCTGCGCGCGGTGATCGGCGATCTCGAGGCGAAGATGCGCGAGGCCGCCGCCGACCTCGAATTCGAGGAGGCCGCGCGGCTGCGCGACGAGATCAAGCGTCTCGAAGCGATCGAGCTCGAGATGCCGGCCGGAATGGCCGAAAGCGGCGTCGCCTACACCGCCGGCGTGAAGCGCGACGGCTCCCGCCCGCGCTCGACCGCCGGCGCAGTGAATTCCCGCAAGGGCCGCGCGCGACGGCCGCAGCGGCGGTAGGGCGATCGTCGTATCGCGTGGCGCGTGCGAGACATGACAGCCGGCGCGCCTCATGGTAACATGTGACCATGAGAAAGACGACCGCCCGGAGCCGCAAGCCCGCCAGACCGACGGGCATCGACGGCAAGACGAAGATGCAGCGCTACCGGTCGAAGCTCCGTGCCCAGGGGCTGCGGCCGATCCAGGTCTGGGTTCCGGACGTGAACGCTCCGGGCTTCGCCGCCGCGGCGCGCGCGCAATCGCTCCTGGCCGCGCACCACGACGACAAGTCGGTCATGGACTTCATCGAGGCTGCCACGGCCGATCTGTGGGAAGATTGACATGACGCCTCGGACCTCCCGCTCGTGAAGCGGGGCGATCTTCATGTCGTCAAGCTTTCGGGCGACTACGGCAAGCCGCGGCCGGCGGTCGTCGTTCAGTCCGACCGCTTCCTCGATCTTCACCCAAGCGTCATCGTCTGCCCGATCACGAGCGCTGCCATTGCGGCGCCGCTGTTTCGGATCGACGTCGCCGCGTCGGCGGCGAACGGCCTCAAGCAGCCCTCGCAGATCATGGTCGACAAGATCGTGACGGTGCGGCGGGACCGTATCGGCGATCGCATCGGCAGCCTCGACGCGGAGACGCGCGTCCGTCTCGACCGTTCGATTGCGACGTTTCTCGGCCTTGCCGACTGAGCGCGCAGCGCAACCATCGGTTTACGAAGATGCGCTAGACTGCCCTCCGCCCCGGGGAGGGCGACGGGACGATGGGGAAGTATTCCGGCGGATTGATTGCGCTGCTGTTGGCGCTGTATGGGGCTGTCTTTGCCCTGATCGCCGCGATGCCGGTGCGGAGCGGCGCGCCTGTCCCTGGAGCTGCAGCCGCCACGGCAGTGCGATGGGAGCCCCGCCTGATCGTCAACAATGACGAGCAGCTGTGCAGAGCCTTTCACAGTGCCGTTTTGGTCGACTTTCGATCCGAGACGCCGATCGATGTGGTTGCGGCCTTCGCCGAGCGACCGGCTCCATCATGGCCGTCCGAGCTTCCGAATACGTCGCGAAGCGCACCGAGCACGATCGAGTTCTATGAAAGCGTGTTGCTGGGTCCCGACCGACGCGGAAGCGTCATACGCTGGAACGCGGTGGGGCGGCTCTTTGGCAACGATGTCTATTCGACCGATCGCGCGCAGGTCGTACGGGCAATTCAGAACAACGATGGGCCGTTCTTCGGCGATCGTGGTGAGAGCGGCAGCAGAATTGGAGAAGTTAGGGATACCAGTCGGCTGTTGCCCGGACAGTCGCGACAATGGGCGACCGAGCCACTGCAATTCGAGGGCAGGTTCTACTTCATCGTTTCAGGCCCGATGGCGAGTATCGCGGCGGCTCAAAGAATTCACCCGTCACCGATGGTTGCTGCGGTAATGACCGCAGACCCTATCCTGGTTCAGTGTCTATCGATCATTCGCGAATGGAGTTCCGTCCCGCCGCCTGGCTTTGCGGTCAACCCGACAATCGATGAGTTCGTCGGTCTGCTGAGATCGGCCGGGGGAACGGAGCCGGCGACTTGCCGTCCAGGCGGAACGAGCACAAACCATCCTCATGTGCGGACGGACGAGCATTTCGGCACCACACTTCATCTTGCCCTCCACCAGCCATGGAGGCTGCGCTCAACCGATCGCGAACCATCAGAACCTAATGACGAGGCCGGAATCGGACTCGCCGATTCAACGGACGACTTCGCCGGCATCCTGCGTCTTTGGTCATTCGAGGACCCGGTTAACCGCCGACAGTATCTGCATCTTGTCGACGCCTACGAACGTGCCACGATGGCGCTCGCGGCCCGGTACCGGATCATGCATCGCGCGAGCCCGGATCAGTCGATGCAGTGGGCCCGGGATGCGACCTGGCGTCTGTTACGCCAGCGCATCGGCAGCATCAGCCCCGAGTATCGTCGCGAGTTTTGGAGCGCACTCGATCGCATCTTGATGCGACCACACCCTTCGATCAGGGAGATCGAGCGCGCGGGTGCCGAGAATGCGGGGTCCGGCCTACGCATCAATCGGTCGGATGTCACGACGGAAGCGCAGAACCAATCATATCGGCTCTCCCGACTGGCGCTTGCCGGTGCCCGACAAGACACGCTCGAAAGCCTTGCCGGCAACAACAATATCCTCAACGCGCGTGGCGCCGTCTATCCACCGGCGATCACCTACAGCCTTGCGCAGCCGGCCACGCTTCGCTGGTTCATCGCCCGCGGCGCGGACGTCAATGCACGCAATCCGTTCGGCAAGACGCCGCTGATGTACGCTGCACATCTCGACCTGCCGGATGCGATCCGCGCACTGCTCGCCGCGGGCGCCGACGTGAACGCGGCGACATTTGCCGAGGCCTCGCAGGAAGAACAGGACGCCTGCTGGTACTCGATCCGCTTCCGCCGCCGCACCGCGCTGATGTACGCCGCCGAGAACGGCTCGCTCGAAACCATCCGGATTCTGCTCGAAGCCGGCGCCGATCGCGCGGCGCGCGATTCGGGCGGGCGCGGCATCTTCGACTATCTGTCGCGCAACACCGTGCTCGATGAACGTGGCCGCGCGGAAGCGCGGCGATTGCTCAGCGCCGCCCCCTAACACGAGCGCCTCACCCCATCGCCGCGCGCACGCGGCGGTCGTAGCCGGCGGCGAGCGCCGTCAGCGCCGCCGCGGCGTCGCCTTCGTAGCTGGGGCCGTGCATCAGGGCGAGTTTGCGCGGGGCAAGCGCCGCGAGCTTTCGGATGGTCGGCGCGGTCGCGGGGCCGAGGCTGGTCGCGCGGAACATGTCCTCCGCCGCGCCTGCGGGGCCGACAAGGTCGCCGCTCGCAACCAGCGCCGGGGAATCGCCGGTCTGGGTGAAGAGATCGCCGCAGAGCAGCGTGCCGGTCGTCTCCTCGAACATCACGCCGGCCTCCCAGCCATGCGGCACGTGCGGCGTGTCGATCCAGCGCATGCGCTTGCCGCCGAGGTCGAGCACCTCGCCGTCGGCGAGGGCGCGCGGCGCCCGGTCGGCGAGGTCGTTGAGCGAGACCATGCAGCCGGTCATCGAGTGGGCGACCTGGGCGTGCGGCGCATTGGCGAGCCAGGAGTTCATCGCCCCGCTTTCGTCCGATTCGACGTGGCCGAAGGAGATCCAGCGCAGCCGGTCGACCGGCATGATCCGCGCCACCGCCGCCGAGACGAGCGGGAACATCGCGCGGGCGCCGCAATGGAAGAGCAGCGGTTCTTCGCCGGCGACGAGGAACTGGCAGAAGGTGAAGCCGGCAGGCGGCGCGATTTGGGGCACGTGGGTCGACAGGCGGTAGATGCCCGGCGCGATCTCGGCGATCTTGGTTTCCATCGAGGCAACTCCGGTGGGGGAAGGGCTCAACTCAGCGGGTCCGCCGGCGACGCGGCGAAGCCGCATTCGCGGCGGCGAGCCGGGGCAGAAGAAAATCGGTGATCGCATCGATCGCCTCGGACTGGCCGAGGCCGCTGCGCCTGAGGCTGCCCCATACTGCCGCATCGAGCAGGGCGGCGACGACATCCGTCGTCGCGCCGTCGATCGCGAACGGCGCCAGCGCCGCGCGGGTCAGCGTCAGGCGCTGGCGCTCCTCCGCGGCGAAGAAGGGCCGCAGAGCCGCGAAGCGGTCCTGCTCGGCGCGAATCTGCTCGAAGCGAACCGCACGCTCGTAGAAGCCGAAGATCTCGGCCACGAGCCCGCGCACCCGATCGGCGAGCGTGGCGCAGGCGGCGAAGCCGGCGGTGCCGGCCGGCGCGATCGCGGCGCTCGCATGCGCGGTGCAGGCGGCCACCACGTCGTCGTAAGTCGGGAAATGCGCATAGACGCTGCCGACGCTGACGCCGGCACGGGCGGCGATCTGGGTCATCGTCGTCCCGGCGATGCCCTGCGCGGCATGCAGGGCGAACGTCGCGTCGACGATGCGCCGGCGCGTCGCATCGGCCGCCTCGGCGCGCCGCACCTGCCGGTATTCACGGCGCTTCATCGCACGATATTTCGATGAACATATTTTCATTGAAATTCATTTCATCGAATTTGTCAAGCCCCGTGGCGTGCGCACGCCCCACGCGGGCGCCAAATCCGTCGCTCGGCCGGCAGGGACGCGTTGGGCAGGACGGGCAGGATCGACGGCGCAATGGCGGCGCTACCGCCAGCGGCGGTGGAGCCACAGCCACTGCTCGGGGTGTTCGCGTACCCAGCGCTCGGTAATCGTGGCCATGAGCTGCGTCGTCGCGGCCACGTCGATGCGGCCCTCGGGGTCGCGCGGGAGGTCGAGGCGCTCGGTGACCTCGATGCGGAAGCGGTCGCCCGGCAGGCGGATCGCGCGGATGCCGTAGAGGGCGCCTTCGCGCATGCGCGCGAACTGCGCCATCATCGGATGAGCGCGCGTCGGCCGGCCGAACAACGTCACCGGGACGCCGCGCGCGAAGTACTGGTCGGTCAGCCCGCAGACCAGCTCGCCGCGCCGGATCGCATCATGGAAGCGGCGCATCGCGGTCGCGTCGGCCTCGACGATGGTGTGGATCGAACGCGCGCGGATGCGCCC
>JAEUKZ010000279.1 GCA_016793045.1 Alphaproteobacteria bacterium | reverse complement strand
AGCCCGCCAGCGACGGGGGCCCGCCACGTTTCCGCGTCCGCCGTCGACTGGCTTTCCCTGCACCGGAAATGAAAAACCCCCGGGCCATTCGGCCCGGGGGCATTCATGTGTCCTGATCTGAGCGAGGATCAGGCGGTGTGGGTCAGATCTGCTCGCGGCGGCGGCGCAGGATCGCGGCGAGGCCGAAGAGGCCGGCGCCGAACATCGCGAGCGTCGCGGGTTCCGGGATCGGAATGAACGTCGCGGTGGCGTCCGAAGCGTACTGGTAGTTCGCCGCGCCGCAAGTGTTCGCATGGACCTGGTTGCAGCGGTTGATGTTGCCGCTGAGGAACAGTTCCACACCCTCCGGAAGCAGGCCGAAACCGATGATGTCGGGCCAGTTCTCGAGGAGCACGTTCAGCTGGAACTGGAACGTGCCGGCCAGCGCTCCGCCGACGACGGAGCCGTCATCGCCCGGAATGTCGAGGTTCGTCGCGAGGGCGAGCATGCCTTCGTTGGCAGCGCCGCGGAAACCGGCGACGAGCACCAAGCTACCGTCCGTTGCCTCGTTGAAGCCGGTCTGGAACGACTTGCCACCGATCGGGAAGAAGTCCGCGTCTGCGCCCTCATACAGCCACGCCACGCCGCCCGTCCCAAGATTCGGCAGTGCGGCAATGAACGCCTGCGCGGCTGCGTTCAGGCCGACGGCCGCCGAAGCCAAGGCCGCGTCAGCCGCCGAGGTCGGAGCAAGCGCCAAGCCGAGTCCACCCGGACCTGGACCAGCCACCGTATTCATGAAGATGCCGGTCACCTGCGGAAGCTGGCCGGTGCCGTTGAGGTACGTCGCCGGCGAGGACGACGTCATGCCGATGAAGCCGATGAAGACGTCACCAGCGGAAACCGTGCCGCTGCCGTCCCGGTCCCAGATGCGCTCGCCGTAGTCGTCCGAAATCGTGTTCTGCACGCCCGGTGCCACATAGGGCTGGGCGCTCGCAGCCGCTGCGAACGACACTCCGATCGCAACGCCAGCCGCCATAAGGATGTTTCGTGTCATCGACATTTCAGTGCCCCTCCTTGGGGTGAAGTAACAAGCAGCGGCTTACACCGCGGCTCCGCTCACCCCTAGTAGAAGCATGAAGCGTGCCAAAGATCAGCCCATTGATTCAACAAGGATTTTTGCCGAACCCAACTGAAGGTGTAAAGCCGACCGCCACCCGAGGGGCGCGATCTTGGTTAACGGCGCGCGGCGGCGCCCGCGAGCCAAGTCCCGAAACCCGGAAGCGCGGTAGCAGCGCGCTGAACTGCCTGGATGGCGTCGACCTGGTTGGGTGCCCCGCTGCTAAAGACGACCACCGCGGCACGCGACCGGCCACGAAAAATCTTGTTCAGAACATAAAGGAAACGGACCGTCAGGCCACTCGCCGTCCAGGTACCGTCCACCCAATAGATGGACCAGACCCGGCGCTGGCCGCCCGGTCCAGTGAGCCGCCGGAGCTGCGCCGGTCGCTCCTGGCCGTCGATCAGCACGGTACTGGGCGTATCTTCGATCCGCCGCCAGACCTCGCCGTCCTCAAGCTGATTGCGAAATCCGATCAGCTTTCGATCCTGGGTCTGGTCAGTGTAAACCGCGGCATAAATCTCGACCGCATCAGAGGTATTATAGTAAGTTACAGCAAGTTCTGCGGCCGGGCCGACATAGACCGGCCGCCAAGTCGGCCGCCATGGTCCCACCTGCCACGGCGCGGCCGGCTGGGGCGCTTCGAGCACGGCCGGCGCTCCGCCCTCTGCGCCTGAATGCAGAAAGCGCGCATAGGCCGGCGCCGCTGCGACGACCAGCAAGGCGGCCAGCGCCGCCTTTGCCAGAGCACCAGCGTGCAGCTGACGCGCCGCTTGGGCCGCTACGGCGACACGATGCGGCCCATCGTCCTCGCGATAGCGCAGCCCGAACCAGATCAGCGCAAGCAAGATCGCCGTAAAGAATCCCCAACCGTAGACGATGTGGTCCACACCCGCAGCAATGCGGTTGTCCGACACATAGGCGAGCAGGACGATGCCGAAGGCCCGAAAGCCGTTGGCTATGATCGGCACGACGAACGACAGCGCGATGAACGTGAGACGCCGGGTCGTGGAGCGATAGATGAGGTTGGCGAACAGCAGCCCGAATGCGACGGCGGCAATGAGGAAGCGCAAGCCGGCGCAGGCTTCCGCAACCTCGAAGCGCCCGGTCGGAATGTCGATGAATACGCCGTCGGCATAGACCGGAATCGAGAGCAGCTCGAGCCCCCGAACCACGAACCAAGCCGTGACGTCCTGGAGCGGCGCGGTCAGCCACTCGCCGCTTGGCACCATGAGGAACAGGTAGAGGCACGGAAACAGGAGTGCACGATACGCGGCCCACCCGACCACCGTCGCGATCACGATTTGCAGCATCGTCATCGCCGCAAACTGCTGGACCTCCAGCACCGCGGCCACGTCGCCAACCAGCCACAGCAGCGCGGGCGCCGGCATCAGGATCAGCGGCCACAGCGCAGGACGTGGCGCAATTGCCGCAAAGACCGCCCGCCGGTCCCACAGCAGGTACGCGACGATCGGCGGGATCAGGAAGCAGTGGTTGAACGTCTCCGAGCCGCGCCAGACGCTGACGGCGCCGCTCGCCGCCTCCCAAAACAGGCCGACCATGGCCGCAAAGATCAGGGCGAGCCAAAGAGCGGCGTGAATCCATTCGCGCTGGTTTGCACGCGACCGCTCGGCTGTCATGTCATCGCTGCGCAGGATGGTCATGCCGGTCGCGACCGCAGCTGCGCGTCGGGCGCGATCCCGCCGATGATGGCGTCGAGCCGATCATACTGGGTGGCCCAGCTGTAGTCGGCGAGAATGCGTGCACGCGCGGCCAGCCCCATCGCCGGAATCCGATTGTCGAGCGCGCCGAGCACCGCTTCGGCGAAGTCCTGCGGCTCGTCAGCGACGAGCAACTCGGTCGCCGGGGTCGCCAGGATGCCCTGCATCACCTTGCTGGTGGTCACGACCGGCCGGCCCATCGCCATCGCCTCGAGCACCTTGTTCTGCACGCCGCGCGCGACGCGCAATGGCGCCACCACCGCCGCCGCATGGGCGAGGTACGGCCGCACATCGGGCACGCCGCCGACGACGTGAACGCCGTCGCGTGCGCCGAGGCTGACCACGTCAGCGGCCGGATTGTGGCCCACGGCATAGAACATCGCATCAGGCGCGTGCGCGCGCACGAGCGGGAGCGCCTCGCGTGCAAACCAGACTGCCGCATCGACGTTCGGCCAATAGTCGAGCGACCCCGTCAGCACGATCGCCCGCGTTCCCGCCGGATAGGGATCGGGGTAGCGGCGGTCCGGCGAAAAATAGGCGTGATCGACGCCATTGCCGAAGTGATGGATACGCGCACCGTGGCCCGGTACGAGGGCGCGCATGGTTGCGACCTCATGCGGCGTCGTCAGCAGGGTGGCGTCGAACCGGGCGATCAGCGCCCGCTCGAACGCGAGCAACTTGTCGGCCTCACGGGCATAGAGCCAGGCCGCGGCGCCGCGCCGGGTGGCCGCGTACTGGCGCCACTTGTCCGAATCGACGTCGACGAGATCGAGCACGCTCCTGGCCGCGCCGACGCGCGCCGCATAGGGAGCCACGGTCGACGCGCTCGCCACCGCGAGTTCGGGCTTCCCCGCCGCCACGATGTCGTCGACCCAGCGGCGCATCGCGCTGCTGGCGAGGAAGCGCACGCTCAGCGGCTCCCCCGTCGCGAGGCCGAGCAGCGCGCGCGCCCTGCCGACCAGCCCGTTCACCGGCTCGAAATGGCAGCGCCCCCGGCACGCCGCCTTGACCGCCTCGACATGCCCGGCGCTCACCGGTTCGTGCACGAACGCGCCGACATGGACGACATAGTGGCGGCTCAGGGCCGTCAGCAGATTCCACGTGCGGATGCGGTCGCCCTTGTCCGGCGGATACGGAAAGCGATGGGCGATCAGGACGGCATGATTCACGGCGCGCTCCGCATCAGCCAAGGTGCGGCCCGAGGAGCGGCCCGATCAGACGGCTGATTCCCAGCGGCATGCGTTGCCACAGGCCGACCATGAGGCGGTATCTCGGGTTCATCGGATTGAGGTTCGGCGGTTCGCTGCGCGTGATCAGCTTGTACTCATAGTTAAGCGGCTCGGCCTCGAACCCCCAGTGGCGCTTGTTGTCGAACGACCCGGTTCCGCGCTTGCTGCGGCCGAAATCGAAGACGCGAGCGCCGCGCTCGCGGGCCCGGCCCATCATGCGCAGGTAGAGAAAGTCGTTGGCCTGCGCGGCGCGCGCGCGATGCCCGCCGCCAGTATAGACGGGATGTACGTCGTCGCGGAAATAGAACGCCATCGACGCCGTGAGCGGCCCGTCCTGATCGGCGGCGACATAGACCTCGATGGCGTTGCCGAACACCTCGCGCAACAGCGCGAAGTACCGCCGCGAGAAGATCGGCGTGCCGAGATTGCGGTAGCTTTCCGAAAGCATGGCATAGAACGCGTCGATGTCCGTATCGATGACGAACGCAAGTTCGCGGCGCAGGCTCTTCTTGAGTTCGTGCCGCCGCCCCTTCGACGAGACCGACTTGATCACCGCATCGTCGCTGTCCGGGATCGGCTTGCGGAACGTGGCGTAGATGGTGTCGACGCGCAGCCAGTCGTCGCGGCGCGGCTTGCGGTTGCGCAGTTCGACGGCACCGACTGATAGCGCGCGCCCGATCTCGGCCGCGCGATCTTCAAGCTGCCGCGCGACGCCGTCGTCCGACGCGACCACCCCGCCATATGAACAGTAAGGCGTGGAGATCAGCCCATCGCCAAAGATCCGGCTGCGCTTGTGGATCAAGGGCAATACCCCGACCACCGTCCCGTTGCGCTCCGCGATCAGATGATGCCGCTTCTGCCCGAAGGCGCGCTCGATGACCTCGCCCCAGCCGAAGAGGTGAAACAGCGTGCCATCGGGGTGCTCGGAGACGAATCCGTCCCAGCGGGCCTTGTCGGAGACCTCCGCCGGACGAACTGACAGCCCGCCCGCTACATGCGCCGCCATACCATCGAACGTCATGAAAGGTCCCGCCATCCCCAGCAGTGACCGGCGGCCAAACCTGTCGGTGGGCGGCTCAACCGGGCACCGTTATACTACCCGCAGAACAACGCCGGTTGGTTAACGTCCAGGCTCGCCGTTCAGATGACTCATTCCGTCGGACAGCGGGTCGCCGCCGGCGCCGCCTTGATGGTGCTGCTCAAGACGGCCGTCCGGCTGATCGGGATCGCCAGCATCCTGATCCTGGTCCGCGTGCTCGACCCCGACGATTTCGGGATCGTAGCGCTCGCCTTCGTCACTGTGTCAATTCTCGAAAGCGTTACGGAACCGCTGATCCAGCCCTACCTGATCCGGGCAGAGCGGCCGGACAACGCGGTATATGACTGCGCATGGACGCTGGGAGTGCTCCGCGGCGTCGCAATCGGGGCGGTGATTGCCGCTGCCGGTCCGCTCGCTGCATGGTCGATCGACGAACCGCGCCTGGTCCCGTTGATGGCCGTGTTCGCGCTGACGCCGGTGCTCCAGGGTCTCGAGAATGTCGGCATGGTCGGCCATATGCGCGACCTGCGTTACGATGTCGTGCTGGTGTGGCGGCTGTCGAGCAAGATCGCCGGCACACTCACGACGATCCCCCTCGCCATCATTTTCGCAAGCTATTGGGCGCTCGCCGCCGGCATCGTCGCCGGCCGCGTCGTCTCGCTGATTGCGTCGTATTGGTTGAGCGACTACCGGCCGCGACCGCGCCTGTCCGGCGCCGGCGACATGGTGCATTTCGCCAAATGGATGTTCGGCTACGGCATTCTCGACACGATCGAATCCTATCTCATGACGGTGATGCTCGGCCGCCTCGCCGGGTCGGGCGCGGTCGGCACCTTCAACGTCGCCTATACCGTCGCGGCCATGCCGTGCAGCGAGATCGCCGCACCCGTGCGCGAACCGCTCTACGCGGCGCTTGCCGCCGCGCGCGACCGGCCGTCCGAGTTCGCACATCAGTACCTCACCGGGCTGGGGCTCCTGACCCTCATCGTCCTGCCGATGTCCGTCGGCATTGCGCTCGTGGCGCCGCAACTCGTGCCGGTTGCGCTCGGCGCGACCTGGACGCATGCGACCGTGCTGGTGCAGCTCTGCGCGCTGTACGCCCTGCTCGATGCCCTCAGCGCCTATACGATCAACCTCTTTCTCGTCCGCGGGCGTGTCCGGCAGATGGTCATGATCTTCGCGGCACTGCTCGCCGTGCGCGTGCCGGCCGCGATCTGGGGATTCCACGCCGGCGGAATCGACGGCGCCGCCGCCGGACTGCTGGGCACGGCCCTCCTCGGCGCGATCGTCTGGCACGTCATGGCGGCCCGCATGCTCGGCGTGCCGGTTCGGGCACTCGCCGGGACGATGAGCCGAAGCATCGGCGCCGCCGCCGCAATGTCCGCGGCCGTGATCGCCCTGCAGCGCGCGCCGGCCCTGAGCTGGCTGGCCGCGGAACCGGTTCTGTGGCTCGTTCTGCTGGTCGCCGGCGGCGCCGTCGTCCATATTGTTGCCCAGGCTGCTCTCTGGCGGGCCGCAGGCCTGCCCGCCGGCCCCGAAACCCAAGCCGTCCGCCAGGCGCGCGCGTTGTGGAATCGCCTCGCTGGACGTGCCGGATTGCCGCAATTTCGATGATCTGCGATCGATGCCTGTAGCGAGCACCACGTCCCGCCTGGATCATCTCGACGCCCTGCGCGGACTGCTCGTCCTACTCGTCGTGGCGATCCATGCCCTCGGCTATGCCGGCCTGCCTGCCGGCCCGGCGCGGAC
>JAEUKZ010000005.1 GCA_016793045.1 Alphaproteobacteria bacterium | reverse complement strand
ATCATCGGCATCGCGATCAGCCTCGGCCTCGGCCTGTTCGTCGCAGTCGGCATGGTCGGACGGCCGCTGCGCCGCAACACCGGGGCGCTGGAGCGCCTGGCGCAGGGCGATGTCGAGGTCGACGTGCCAACCGTCACGCGGCGCGACGAGGTCGGCTTGCTCGCCGAATGCCTCGGCAAGTTCCGCGTCGCGGCGATCGAGAAGCGCGATCTCGAGGCGGCCCAGGAGAAGGCGAAGGCGGCTGCAGAGATCGAGAAGAAGCAGGCGATGGCCGATCTCGCCAACACCTTCGAGGCCAATGTCAAAGGCGCGGTCGACAGCGTTGCCACCACCGCCGGCGAGTTCCGGACCACGGCGCAGGCGATGACGAGCGTAGCCACCCGCGCCGCCGATCAGGCGACGGCGGTGGCAAGCGCGGCGGAAGAGACGACCGGCAGCGTCCAGACCGTGGCGAGCGCCGCGGAGGAGCTTTCCGCCTCGATCACCGAGATCTCCCGTCAGGTCAGCCAGTCGACGCTGATCGCGGGGAAGGCGCGCGACGAAGCGCAGAAGACCAGCACCGACGTCGAGAGCCTGGCGCGCGCCGCGGAGAAGATCGGCGACGTCATCAAGCTGATCAGCGACATCGCCGGCCAGACCAACCTGCTCGCGCTCAACGCGACCATCGAGGCCGCGCGCGCGGGCGAGGCCGGCAAGGGCTTCGCGGTCGTGGCGTCGGAGGTCAAGAGCCTCGCCAACCAGACCGCCAAGGCGACCGAGGAGATCTCCGGCCAGATCTCGCAGGTCCAGGCCGCGACCACCAACGTCGTCGAGGCGATCAAGGAGATCGGCGGCGCGATCGGCGAGATCAACGGCGTCGCCACCTCGATCGCCTCGGCGGTCGAGGAACAGGGCGCGGCGACGCGCGAGATCTCGCGCAACGTCCAGGAAGCCGCGCAGGGCACCGGCCAGGTGTCGAGCAACATCGCCGGCGTGTCGAACTCCGCCCGGACCACCGGCAGCGCCGCCGAACGCGCGCTGGCGGCATCGACGGAGCTCGGCGAGCACGCGGCCGAACTGCGCCGCAAGGTCGACGGCTTCCTCGCCAAGATCAAGGCGGCGTAGCGCCCCCGCGCTGCGGATCGTCGCGACAACCGGGCCGGCCGCGGGAAACCTCGGCCGGCCTTTCCTTTGGTTGCGATCGGCGCAATTCCGCACTAGAACCCGCGCGTTCCTTCAACTCCAGCGCGACGGGAGCTTCCCATGTCGACGAATCCGGCCGTTTCGCCCGCCACCGCCCGCACGGCGTCGGCGCGGCATCACGCCGGCGCCGGCGGGGGTGCGGGCTGATGGACGTCGCGATCATCGACTATGGCTCCGGCAATCTGCGCTCGGCGGCCAAGGCAATCGAGCGCGCGGCGCGCGAGAGCGACGCCGGTGCGACGATCCGCGTCACCGACGACCCGCGGGCGATCGCGGCGGCCGACCGCATCGTCCTGCCCGGCGTCGGCGCCTTCGCCGATTGCCGTGCCGGGCTGCTCGCACGCCCCGGCGTCGTCGAGGCGATGACCGAGGCGGTGCAGCGCCGCGGCCGGCCGTTCCTCGGCATCTGCGTCGGCATGCAGCTGCTCGCCAGCCGCGGCATCGAGTTCGGCACCCACGAGGGGCTGGACTGGATCGCCGGCGAGGTGCGCCGCATCGAGCCCGTGGACCCCGCCATCAAGGTGCCGCACATGGGCTGGAACACGCTGGCGATCGAGCGCGGCCACGCGCTGCTCGCCGGCATCGCGCCCGGCGCGCACGCCTATTTCGTGCACAGCTACCACTTCGTTCCCGCGCCGGGGCAGGAGAGCTGCGTCATCGCGACGACCGAATACGCGGGGACCGTCGTCGCGGCGCTGGCGCGCCGCAATGTCGCCGGCACCCAGTTCCATCCGGAGAAAAGCCAGGAGACCGGCCTGCGCCTGCTCGCCAATTTCCTGCGCTGGTCGCCGTGAGCCGATGATCCTCTTCCCGGCGATCGACCTCAAGGGCGGGGCCTGCGTGCGGCTCTACCAGGGCGACATGGCGCAGGCGACGCGCTACAACCCCGACCCGGCCGACCAGGCGCGCCGCTTCCTCGAAGCCGGCGCCGCCTGGCTGCATGTCGTCGATCTCGACGGCGCCTTCGCCGGCCGCGCGGTCAACCAGGATGCGGTCGACGCGATCATCGCCGAGGCGGCGCGGCACGGCGTGCCGGTGCAGCTCGGCGGCGGCATCCGCGACGAGGCCGCGATCGAACGCTGGCTCGCGCGCGGCCTCCGCCGCGTCATCCTCGGCACCGTCGCGGCGCGCGACCCCGCGCTGGTCAAGCGCGCGGCGAAGCGCTGGCCGGGCGGCGTGGTCGTCGGCATCGATGCGCGCGACGGCATGGTCGCGGTCGAAGGCTGGGCGGCGGCCGCCACGATGACGGCGCACGATCTGGCGCTCGCCTTCGAGGATGCGGGCGTCG
This sequence comes from Alphaproteobacteria bacterium, assembly GCA_016793045.1. Classification (GTDB taxonomy): domain Bacteria; phylum Pseudomonadota; class Alphaproteobacteria; order CACIAM-22H2; family CACIAM-22H2; genus JAEUKZ01. Next base: position 5,807 of record JAEUKZ010000005.1, on the reverse strand, counting down.
CCGCGATCGTGTTCACCGACATCGCGCGCGACGGCACGCTGCGCGGCGCCAATGTCGAGGCGACCGCGGCGCTGGCGCGCGCCCTAACCACGCCGGTGATCGCCTCGGGCGGGGTCGGCTCGCTCGCCGATCTGCGCGCGCTCAAGCCGCACGAGGCCGACGGCATCGCCGGGGTGATCTGCGGGCGCGCGCTCTACGACGGCCGAATCGACCTCGCCGCGGCGATCGCGCTGCTGCAGGGCTGAGGCGGGCCTACCGCCGCGGCTGATCGTCGCCGGTCTGGGCGCCGAACTGGCCGGAACCCCAGCCCGTGCCCGGCACATCGGTCGGCGGGCGCGGCAGGCTGGGCAGCGGGTCGCCCGGACGATAGACGCCCGTGGCGTTGACGTCCGGGAAATCGAGGCGGCGGAACTCGCGCCCGGTGAATTCGTAGTACTCGGGCCGCATCTCGGCGGGTGGATCGGCGCGGCGGTCGGGGGGGATGCGCTCGGGCGGGTTGATGATCAGCAGCCGGCTGTCGCGGCGGAAGCTCAGGCCGTTATAGGCCTCCGGCGCGCGCACGACGAGGCCGGTGCGCGCATCGACCGCGACCACCGACACGCACAGGCTCAGGCACGGCCAGGTCGCGATCGTATAGGCGCCGGCGAAGTTGACGCCGTGCTGGCGCTGCGCGGCCTCGATGTGCGAGCGGAAGCGCGCCTCCTCGGGCGTGGTGGCGAAGTTCGGCGCCGCGGGCCGGCCCTGGAAGCGGTCGCTCGCCGGGTACTGGGCGAAATCGATCGGGCCGCTCCGGCTCGCAGTGTCCTGCGCGGCGGCGCCCGCGGTCATGCTCGCGGCGATCAGCAGGGCGGCGGTCATGCGGCGCATGGCATCCTCTCCGGTCGCAAGTGACGAAAGCCGGCACCATCGCACAGGATGGCCGGGCAAGGGATACAACGCCCGGCGCGCGCGGTTCGTTCCGCGGGTGCGGGCGGATTCGCGGGCCAATCATTCCTGGCCGGCGATAATCGGAGATTATATGGTGTCCGGCCAGACCATGCTCAAGATCCGCGTCATTCCCTGCCTCGACGTCAAGGACGGTCGGGTCGTGAAAGGGGTCCAGTTCGTGGACCTCGTCGACGCCGGCGATCCGGTCGAATCCGCGCGCGCCTACGATCAGGCGGGTGCCGACGAACTCTGCTTCCTCGACATCACCGCCTCGCACGAGAACCGCGAGACGATCTACGACGTCGTCGGCCGCACCGCCGACCAGTGCTTCATGCCGCTCACCGTCGGCGGCGGCGTGCGCCGGACCGACGACATCCGCCGCCTGCTGCTCGCCGGCGCCGACAAGGTGTCGATCAACACCGCCGCGGTCGAGCGGCCGGACTTCGTGCGCGAAGGCGCCAACCGCTTCGGCAGCCAGTGCATCACCGTCGCGATCGACGCGCGACGGCGCGCGGGCGGCGGCTTCGAGGTCCATACCCATGGCGGTCGGCGGCCGACCGGGCTCGATGCGGTCGAATGGGCGCAGCGCATGGCGGCGCTCGGCGCGGGCGAGATCCTGCTCACCTCGATGGACCGCGACGGCACCAAGATCGGCTTCGACATCGAGCTCACGCGCGCGGTCGCCGATGCGGTGCCGATCCCGGTCATCGCGTCGGGCGGTGTGGGCACGCTCGATCACCTGGTCGACGGCGTGCGCGAAGGCCATGCCTCCGCGGTGCTCGCCGCGTCGATCTTCCATTTCGGAACCTATACGATCGCCCAGGCCAAGCAGCGGCTCGCCGATGCCGGGCTGCCGGTGCGCGCGACGGCCTGACGCCGGACGGGGCGATCGTGACGAGCAGGATCGGAGTAACCACGACATGACGGAAAAAGGCGGCGGCGAGGTTCTCGACCGGCTGTTCACGACGATCGAAAGCCGGCGGACCGGCGACCCCGACAAGTCGCACACCGCGCGGCTCTTCAACAAGGGCACGCGCAAGATCGCGCAGAAGGTCGGCGAGGAGGCGGTGGAAGTGGTGATCGAGGCGATCCGCCGCCGCCGCGACAGGCTGGTCGAGGAGAGCGCCGACCTGATGTACCACCTGATGGTGCTGTGGGCCGACGCGCATCTGACCCCCGCCGACGTGTGGGCCGAGCTCGCGCGCCGCGAAGGCATCTCCGGCATCGATCGCGAGGCGACGCGCGACGAAAGGAGCGACGACGGAACATGAGCTACGACCGCAACAACGTCTTCGCGAAGATCCTGCGCGGCGAGATTCCGTGCAAGAAGGTGCACGAGGACGAGCACACGCTCGCCTTCCACGACATCCGTCCGCAGGCGCCGGTGCACGTGCTGGTGATTCCCAAGGGCGAATACGAGTCGTGGGACGATTTCCACGCGACGGCGAGCGACGCCGAGCTGGCCGCGTTCTCGCGCGCCATCGGCATGGTGGCGCGGCAGCTCGGCATCGCGGGCGACGGCTACCGCCTGCTGTCGAACTGCGGCGTCAACGGCCACCAGGAAGTGCCGCATCTCCACGTCCACATCGTCGGCGGCAAGCTGCTCGGCCGCATGTTGCCGAAGGACTGAGCGGGGCGATGGCCCGGCGGGGCGGGGCGGTCCGCATCCGGCCGGTTTCCGCCCGCGAGGTCGACGCCGCGATCGCGCTGCTGTGCGCGTTCTTCCGCGAGGAAGGCTTCGCGACGCGGCCGGCGACGGTCGCGCGGAACCTGCGCGCCCTCGTCGCGGCGCCGGGCCATTTCGCGGCGCTGGCGCGGATCGGCCGCGACGCGGCGGGCGTGGTGACGGTGTCGAGCGAACGCAGCGTCGAATACGGTCTGGTCGCCGAAATCGGCGACCTCTACGTGGTGCCGGCCCATCGCGGCCGCGGCGTCGCGCGCGCGTTGATCCGCGAAGCGGCGGCGTGGTGCCGGCGCGCCGGCGCCGACGCGCTGCTGGTGACCGTGACGCCGGAGGGCGAGCGCCGGCACGGCCTCGGCCGCTTCTACCGCCGCTGCGGCTTCGCCGCGACCGGGCGCACGGTCATGGAACGGCGCCTGCGGCGCGGCGGACCGCGCTGAGGCGCCGCCGCCTCGCCGACTACGCCGCGCGCACCGTCGCCAGGAACTCGTCGACCTGGTGGCGCAGCGCTTCGGACTGCTGCGACAGCTCGCCCGCCGCGGACTGGACCTGCGCCGCGGCGGCGCCGGTTTCGCCGGCCGCGGCGATCACGCCGCCGATATTGGCCGAGACGTCCTGCGTGCCGGCCGCCGCCTGCTGGACGTTGCGCGCGATCTCCTGCGTCGCGGCGCCCTGTTCCTCGACGGCGGAGGCGATGGTCGTCGCGATCTCGTTGATCGAGCCGATCGTGCCGGCGATCGCCTTGATCGCCGCCACCGATTCCTGCGTCGCACCCTGGATCGCGGCGATCTGCTGGCCGATCTCGTCGGTGGCGCGCGCCGTCTGCGTCGCGAGGCTCTTGACCTCCGAGGCGACGACCGCGAAGCCCTTGCCGGCTTCGCCTGCCCGCGCGGCCTCGATGGTGGCGTTGAGCGCCAGCAGGTTCGTCTGGCCGGCGATGTCGGAAATCAGCTTCACCACGTCGCCGATCTTCTGCGCGGCGACCGCGAGGCCTTCGACCGTCGCATTCGTGCGGTTGGCCTGGTCGACCGCGTCGCCGGCGATCTTGGTGGAGGTCGCGACCTGGCGGCTGATCTCGGCGACCGACGCGGCAAGCTCCTCGGCCGCCGAGGCGACGGTCTGGACGTTGCCGGCGGCCTGCTCCGACGCCGCCGCGACCGCGGTCGAACGCTGCGAGGCCTGCTCGGCGGTGGCGGACATCGAGGTGGCGGCGGATTGCAGCTCGGTCGATGCCGCGGCGACGGCCTTCACGACGCCGCCCACGCCGCTCTCGAACGCGTTCGCCATCGCGGCGAGGGCCGCCTTCTTCTCCGCCTCGGCGCGCTCCTTCTGCGCCGCCTGTTCGGCCTCCATGCGGCGGACCTCGAGCGCATTGTCCTTGAACACCTGCAGCGCCTTCGCCATCGCGCCGATCTCGTCCTGGTTGTCGCGCGCCGGGATCGCGGTTTCGAGGTCGCCGCCGGCGAGCCGTTCCATGGCGCCGGTCATCGCGCCGACCGGCCGCGTGATCGTGCGCGCGAAACTCCAGGCGACCAGCAGCGACAGCGCGACGAGCGCCGCCGCGGCGGCCGCGATGATCGTGAAGATGCGCTGCGCGTCGGCGGCGAGGCCGGCCGTGAAGTCGCGCAGGTCGGTGCCGATCTGGTCCTCGACGCGCTTCATCAGGTCGATGCGCGCGGTCGTCGCGCGATACCAGGCGGCGCCGTCCGCGCCTTCGAGTGCGGTCCCCGGGCCCGCGGCGATCGCGATGCGGCGCATGCGTTCGACGTCGTCGACCGCCGGGCCGACGACGGTCTCGGTCGCGAAGCGGCGCTGGGCCGGCGTGGCGAAGGACCCGAAGACCTCGAAGAAGGTCCGCTGGTCGGCGAGGATGCCGAGGAAGGTCGAATGCTGCGCCGGCTCGAAGCGGCCGGCGGCGAAGCCGACGGCGCCGGTCGCGCGCTCCTGGCCCGAGCGTTCCTTGGCGGTGAGATAGCTGTAGTAGGAGAGCAGCGCCGCGGTGACGCGGGCGTCGTCCGAGGATTTGACCGCCTCGCGCGTCACCGACAGCATGTGCCCGATCGTCGCCGTGAAGAAGGCGTTGGAGACCGGCGCCGCGATGCTGCGGGCCGAGATCTCGGCGCGCCGCGCGGCGAGCGCCTGGACCGCATTCGTGGCGGCGGCGAACGACTCGCGGATATTGCCGTCGAAGCTGGCGAGGTCGAGCGCGGCGAGCGCCGCGCGATAGGCGGCGAGCCGCTCGTCGGTGCGCTGGCGCTGCCCCGGCAGCTCGGCGGCCATCTGCACCCCGCCGCTGTTGATGAACACGGCCGACATGCCGCGCTCGCGCTGCAGCTCGTGGACGAGGTTGCCGATCTCGATCGACGTGCCGACCAGCGTGCTGAGCTGGCTCATCTGCGTGGCGTACTGCCGTTCCCAGGTGACGACGACGCCGGCGAGCGCGACGACCCCGATCAGCGGCAGGGCGACCGCGAGGCCGAGGCGCGTGGCGACGCGCAGGCGGGACGCGAGCAGGCGGCGAAGCGATCTCATGGCCGGGTTCCTCCCGAATAAGGACGCTGCGGCCGATTGGCCGGCGATTGCGAGCATCGTCGGCCTTCAGGAGTAAAGTCCGTCCTAATTTGTGCAAAGAAACTTCGGCTTAAACGAGCTTTTCCATCTTTGCTCCACGCGGTTCTTGATATTCGTCAAGTCATGCAGGCTCGTCGTCCTTAGAAACATATGCACGTACCGTGCGCGGTCATGCCGCGCGCACCGTCGCCAGGAACTCGTCGACGTGCAGGCGCAGCGTTTCGGCCTGGCGCGAGAGTTCGCTCGACGCGCTGCGCACCTGGGCCGACGCGCCGCCGCACTCGGTCGCGGCCTGCGACACCCCGGCGATGTTCGACGACACTTCCTGGGTGCCGGCGGCGGCCTGCTGGATGTTGCGCGCGATCTCCTGCGTCGCCGCGCCCTGCTCCTCGACCGCCGACGCGATGGCGGTCGAGATCTCGTTGATCGTGCCGATCGTGCCGCCGATCGCGTCGATGACCGAAACGGTCTCGCCGGTGGCGGCCTGGATCGCGGCGATCTGCTGGGTGATCTCCTCGGTCGCGCGCGCGGTCTGGTTGGCGAGCGACTTGACCTCGCTGGCGACCACGGCGAAGCCCTTGCCGGCCTCGCCGGCGCGCGCCGCCTCGATGGTGGCATTGAGCGCCAG
>JAEUKZ010000004.1 GCA_016793045.1 Alphaproteobacteria bacterium | reverse complement strand
AAGCGGCGGCGACGGTGACGATTGCACCGCCGCTTCCGGCCCCGCGCCCGCCGGGCGACGCCGCGCCGCGCAGCGCAGCGTGAGGTCGCGGGCGCGACGCCCGCGGCGGCGACGCAGTTGAACTCCGCCCGCCCTTTGCCTATAGATGAACCCCGGCTCGGGCGCGGGTGTAGCTCAATGGTAGAGCAGAAGCTTCCCAAGCTTACGACGAGGGTTCGATTCCCTTCACCCGCTCCAGCCTGATCCCCGTCGCGCCGCACTGACGTTCGACCCGGCGGCTCCGCGGCCGCCGCGGCGGCCGGCGTCTCCAAGGACCATGCGCAGGCGGCGGCCGCTCGCTCCGCGTTCAGACCAGCGCAGGCGGCTCTACGGCGCGCGCACGGTCTTGATGTCCTGCCGTGCCGCCCAGGCGTGGATGTCGCCGCGGCGGAGCGCGCAGCCCATCAGGTCGGGGAACTGGTCCGGCGTGCAGGCGAAGACCGGTGCGCCAAGCGCTGCGACGCGCGCCGCGAGTTCGGCGTTGTAGGCGGGCCGGCCGCCGTCGCTGAGCGCCAGAAGCGCGATGACGTTGACGCCCTGGGCGACCAGCCGCGCGAGCCGGGCGACGAGCTCGTCGGCATCGCCGCCCTCCTCGAGATCCGAGATCAGCACCAGATGCGACCTCGCGGGGCGCTCGATGCGCGCCGCGCAATGGGCGACCGCCGCGTTGATGTCGGTGCCGCCGCCGAGCTGGATGCCGAACAGAACCTCGACCGGATCGGCGAGCTCGCCCGTCAGGTCGACGACCGCGGTGTCGAAGCAGACGAGCCGCGTCGCCACCACCGGCAGCGACGCCATGACCGCGGCGAAGATCGACGCGTAGACGACCGAGGGCGCCATCGAGCCGGACTGGTCGACGCACAGCACGACCTCGTCGAGATCGGCGCGGCGGCGCGCGCGTGCGAAGCCGACCAGCCGCTCCGGCACGATGCTGCCATGCGCGGGCTGGTAGTGCTGCAGATTGGCGCGGATCGTGCGCGGCCAGTCGATGTCGGCCGGACGCGGTCGCCTGACGCGGCGCGAGCGGTCGGTGGCGCCGCGCAGCGCCTCCGCCGTCCGGCGCTCCAGCCGCTCCATGAGCTGTGCCACCACCGTCGCGACGACCCGCCGCGCCGCCGCCTTGGCGCGCTCCGGCATCACGGCGCGCAGCGCGATGAGGTCGGCGACGAGATCGACGTCCGCCTCCATCGCGGCGAGGAACTCCGGCTCGAGCAGCATGGCCTTGAGGTCGAGCCGCTCGAGCGCGTCCTGCTGCACGATGCGCACGACCGGGGCGGGGAAGAAGCTGCGGATGTCGCCCAGCCACCGCGCGACCCGCGGCGCCGACCGGCCGAGCCCGCCGCGCTTCTTCTGCGTGCCGCCGTCCTCCGCGTCGCCGCCGCCGTAGAGCGCCGTGAGCGCGGCGGAGATCTTCTGCTCCGCCGGGCTCAGCGCGTCGTCGTCGATGCCGAGGGCGAGGCGCCAGCGGCGGCCGCGTTCGTCATTCATCGTCCGGTCTTTCCTGGGGCTTCGCGGTGAGGATGGCGGCCAGCCGGGCGAAATGCTGCGGCCACAGCGAATCGGCGCCGGGCGCCGGGGCGAAGCCGGGCAGGCCGCGCGGTCCCGCGCCGGATACCGCATCGAGCAGCCGGCGCCGCTGCGTGCGATCGAGGTCCGCAAAGGTGCGGCGGAACAGCGGCAGATGCAGGACGAAGGCGTCCGCGTCGAGCGCCGCCAGCCAGCGGTCGACGGCGAGGCGCAGGCCGTCGTCGTCGATCAGGCGTTCGCCGCTGCCGCCGAAGAACCCGTCGAAGAACGCGGCCGCGTCGGCGACCGGCCGGCCGGGCGACAGCATGCGGCCGAGCAGATCCGCGGCTTCGCCGGGCGCGAGCGCGTCGGCCTGATGGAGCAGCCGCGCGGCGGCGCCGGCCACCAGTGCAGCGGTCTGCGCGTTGTCGACGAGCGCCTGCAACCCCTGCCGCCAGGCCGCCCGCGCGTCGTCGTCGAGGGCCGCGAGCGCGACCGCCTCGTCGGCCGCGATGATCGCAACGCGCATCGCCGAAGCGGCGTCGTCGTCGAGACCGCGGCAGGCATAGGGCAGGCCGAGTGCCGCCTGCACGACGATGCGCCGCAGCAGCGCGCCGAGCTGGGCCGCATCGGTGCGGCGCGCCTCGCCGTAGCGCACGACGCCGGCGAGCGGCGGCAGGGCCGCGAGCAGTTCGGGGCAGTCGTCGGTCCGCGCGGCACGCTTTTCGAGCAGGCCGATGCCCGCGTCCACGGCCGAAGCCAGTTGCGCGGTGAGCGCATCGAGCACGCGTTCGGCGATCGCCGCGAGCGACGCGGCCTTGCCGAACTCGGCGCGCAGGCGGCCATCGGCGGCCTGCGCGATCGTCGCGCCAAAGACGAGATTCTCGACCAGGCGCACCGCGAACTCCGGCTCCCAGCGCAGCACCCAGCGCTCGCGGAAGGTGCCGCGGCTCCCGCCGGCATCGGCTTCGCGGCCCCAGGGCACGTCGAGAATGACGAGGCGATGCAGCAGCACGGAGCGGTCGAGGCCGCTGTCGCTGCGCAGGTCGAGCGCAAGCTCGCGGTCGGCGGCTTCCGGCGGCAGGCGCAGCCGCTTCTGCTCCCGCTGCAGGTCCAGCAGCAGCGGCGCCAGCGGCACGCCGTCGGGGATGTGCCCGACCTCCGACCCCACGAGGAGCGTACGCGCGACGGTTTCCCACCGCGCCCGCTCGCCATCGCAGAAGCAGGCGATGGCCGCATCGCGCAGCTCCTCGAAGCCCGGCGCGGGTCGGAGGCGGATCGCGGCGAGGCCGCGCGCAAGGCGCTGCGCATCGATGATGCCGGCGGTCGACACGAGATGGCCGTCGCGGCGCAGGGCCGCGGCGGTGCGGGCGAGGAAGCGCGGCACGATGTCGGCCGCATCGGTCTGCCAGAGATGCGCGCACCAGCCCGGCGCCACGACCCCGGCGCCATAGCCGCTTGCCATGGCGAGGCGCGGTGCGGTCCACGGCGCCCAGGTGGCGACGATCTTGCGCTTCGGCGCGCCGGCGAGAAGTGCCTGGTCGCCGGCGGCTGCGGACAGGGTCGCGGCGGCGAGGGCCGGCGCGTGCCAGGCGCCGCAGACGACGGCGATCGGCCCGTCGGCGTCCTTCGCGACCGCCGCGATCTCGCGCCGCATATGGGCCTCGCGTGCGGCCTCGCGGCCGACCGGCGTGGGCCCGGTGTCGCGCAGCGCCGTCATCGCGTCGGCGACCGCGGCGAAGACCGGGCCGGGCGCGGGGTTCTCCTCGATCACGTCGCGCCACCAGCTCTCGCCGTCCTCGTAGCCGGCAGCGGCGGCGAGCGCGCCGATCGGGTCGCGCACGACCGCGGGCACGGCCGCCTCGTCCGCCGGCGGCGGCGCGTCGGGGCCGATCGCGCCGAGCCGCCAGCTCGCGGGCAGGTCGATGAAGCGCATCGCGGCGCCATGGCGGTGGGCCCACAGCGCGGCCTGGTATTCCGGCGAGAACGCCGCGAAGGGCCAGAAGATCGCCACCGACGGATCGTCGGCGGCATAGGCGAGCAGCGCCACCGGCGGCACCATCTTCGGATCGGCGAGCATCGGCAGCAGGTCCGATGCGTCGGCGGGGCCTTCGATCAGCACCGCGGCGGGCCGCAGCGCGTCGAGCGCCGCGACGAGCGCGCGCGCCGAGCCCGGCCCGTGATGGCGGATGCCGAAGACGTGGACGGCGGACGCCATCGCCGATCTCAGACGAGCTCGGCCAGCGCGTGGTAGTAGGCCGCGTAGTCGGCGCGCTTCTTGAGCACCGTTTCGAGATACTCCGCCAGCACCGCCTTGTCCTGCACCGGGTCCTTGACGATGGCGCCGAGCATCGCCGGGGCGACGCCTTCGGCGCTCAGCGCACCGTCGGCGAAATAGGCGGCCTCGCTGAGGCCGCCGACCATCACCGCGATCGCCTCCGCGGTCGACAGCGAGCCGCTCGGCGTCTTCAGCGACACCTTGCCGTCGAGCGTCTCGCCGCCGCGCAGCTCGCGGAAGATCGCGACGACGCGCGCGACCTCGGCCGCGACGTTCTTGGGTGCCGGCAGGTCGAGCGCTTCGGCCATCTCGCCGACGCGCTTCACGACGATCGCGATCTCCTCGTCCATGTCGTCGGGCAGCGGCAGCACGACGACGTTGAAGCGGCGCTTGAGCGCGGCGGACAGCTCGTTCACGCCCTTGTCGCGGCTGTTGGCGGTGGCGATCACGTTGAACCCGCGCACCGCGTAGAGCGATTCGTTGAGCTCGGGGATCGGCATCATCTTCTCGGACAGCACGGTGATCAGCGTGTCCTGGACGTCCGATCCCATCCGCGTCAGCTCCTCGAGCCGGCACAGCTTGCCGGCGTCCATCGCGCGGTAGAGCGGCGTCGCCACCAGCGCCTTGCGGCTGGGGCCGTGCGCCAGCAGCTGCGCGTAGTTCCAGCCGTAGCGGATCTGGTTCTCGTCGGTGCCGGCGGTGCACTGGACGACGAGCGTCGAATCGCCGCTCACCGCCGCCGCGAGATGTTCGGACACCCATGACTTCGCGGTGCCCGGCACGCCCAGCAGCAGCAGCGCGCGGTCGGTCGCCAGGGTCGCCACCGCGGTCTCGACCAGGCGGCGATTGCCGACGTATTTCGCGCTGATCGGCACGCCCTTGGCCGTCTTGCCGCCCATGAGATAGGTCACGACCGCGCGGGGCGAAAGCTGCCAGTTCGCCGGCTTCGGCCCGCCATCGGCGGCCTTCAACGCGGCAAGCTCCTTGGCGTGGGTCTGTTCGGCGGGCGGGCGCAGGACGGCCGTCATGGCGTGGTCTCCGATGGCAAGGCGGCGTTGATGTGGAGGAGGTCGAGGCGCGGATCGGCGGGCGGCAGCCCGGCGGCGGTGAAGCGGGCGATCAACGATGCCGCTGCGTCGGCCGCCACGAGCAGGCCGAGGTTGAACAGCCCTGCGATGACGCGCCCCTCTGCGGCCGTCCACGTGTCGCCGGCGGCGACGACGCCGGCGACCTCGGCATCCAGCTCGGCCAGCTGCGACGTTTCCAAGAATGCCGCCAGCGGAGTGATGCCCAGGGCCGGCCGCGCGCAGGCCGCGGTGGTGCGGAAACTGCTATCATCGCGCTGCGCGACATGCGCGACGAGCGCCTGGCGATCGGCCGCCGGCAGGCCGATGGAGAAGGTGTCGGCGAGGTCGATCGGCATGTGGTCATCGGGGATCCTACGGTGGAGTGCCGCCCGCCGTGCCGCCAGTGAGCCGGTCCGTGCCAGCATCTTGACGAACGCCCTGTCATCGGCGCTGCTGCCGTGCAACTTGGCCCGGGCGAGCGCGCACTCGTCGATGCCGAGCGCGCGGGCAAGGCCGGCGGCGCTGACGCTCTCCATCAGATCGCCACGTCGCGCGGCCAGCCCGGCGCGCCGTTCGGACTTGACCCGCAGGGTTATGGCGGCGGCGGAGTGCTCGACGTCGAACATGCCAGCGAGTTCGGCGGCGCGGCTGCCGTCGTCGTCTTCGCGGCCGAGCCTGAGCAGGAGGTTGCGGGCGGCCGCGCGCACGGGCTCGGACCGGTCGCCGACGAACCCGGACAGAAGGTCCGCGTCGGCGTCGCTCAGCCCGGTTGCCAGCATCTCGACGAGGCGCAGCCGGCGATCGGCCGTTTCATCCGCCGCCTTCGCTGCGACGAGCGCGCGCGCGGCCTCGGGTTCCTGTCGGCGCATGATCCGGAGCGCGGCGATCCGCTCGGCCGGCGGCCAGGCATCCCAGGTCTCGGCGGTCAGTGGCGCGCGGGCTTCGGCACCGCCGCCTGCACGCACCCAGACGAGCCACGGCAGGTAGAGGTCGGGAATGCCGTCGTCATTGCGACCGGGCAGCCAGTCCGCGGGATGGGCGCTGCGGCCGCGCGCCGCGAGCAGCTCGAGCGGCGGCCCCATATCCGCCTTGCGCGCGGCGTGCAGTCGCCGAAACCGCGGACGCAGCGCCGCGTCGAGCGGCGGCAGTCCCAGGCGCGGCAGCAGATCCTGGTTGCGCAGCGCCGCCGCCGGCACCGGCCGGAACGCCACCTGCGCGGCGTGGCCGGCCAGCGCCACCAGCGACAAGTCGCCGTCGCCGGCCGCATCCGCCAGCGCGCGCCAGTCGGCGGGGCTGGCGTCGCGGGCCGGCCGGCCCGCGGCCCAGGCGGCACGCATGCGCGCGAGCGCGGCCGCGAGATCAGGCGTCGAAGACAAGCCGCCCCCAGTCGGTGTGCGCGGCGATCGGGCTGAAGCGGGCGCCGTCCCACAGCCCGGCCGTGGCGTGCAGCGCGGCGCCGCGCACGAGCAGCGACGGCTCGCCGGCGAGCCGCAGCGCGCCGGCGGCATCGACGGCTTGCCACCAGAATTGTCCGGCCGGGTCGCGCGCGATCCGGCCGGCGGGCAGCAGGACCGGCGCTTCCTGGCTCCACGGGGCCGCAAGCAGGTGCGCCGCGAAGCTGGCCATGGGGTCCGCGTCCGGCCAATCGGCCCAGCGCGCGGCCGGCGCCGCCAACGGCTCGCGCGCGGCGATGACCGCGCGCAGCGGGCGCTGCGCCGGGTAGAAGACGAGTTCGGCGTTGAATGCCTCGCCCGGCGTGAACACGGTGCTGCGCCGGCCGGCCGACGCCGGAAAGAAGTCGAGCAGCACGGCGAAGCGCGGAGCCTGCGCCGCGAGGTCGATGAGCCAGGTCGCCTGGCTCACCAGCCCGTCGCGGCGCGTCGAAATCCGCTCGCCCAGCACCTCCCACGTCGAGGCGACGCGGAGCGATGCCGGATCGTCGAGCACCTCGCCGCGCGTCGGCGCGGCGACGACTTCGCGCCGCAGCTCGGCGTCGTCGGGCGCGGCGCGCCACGCGCGGATCAGGACGACGAGCTTGCCGAGTGCGGCGATCGCCGCATCGATCCGCTCCTCGATCGGGCGGGCGAGGATGCGCGCCGGCAGTTCGTCGATCCGGCCGGCGAGCGCGCCGGCCTTCGCGTCGACCAGCCGCGCGGCGATGCGCCGGCAGCGCTCCGGTACGTCGCGCACGAAGCCGGGGAGGCCGGTGCGCAACTGGTCGGCGATCCAGGTCTCGAGATCGGCGAGGCCGGCGCGCACGCTGCGCGCGGTGTCGTCCGCACGGCGCGCGGCCGCCTTGCGGCGCGCTTCGACCTGCGCCGGGGTGAGTTCGGGTCCGGTCGGCGCCGTCGCGCGCGCGTCGTCGAGGCTCTTGTCGCCGCGTGGCGCGGCGCCGGAGCCGGCGCGCTCGGGCGCCGCCTTGCGGCGCCGGCCCATCCATTCGCTGACCCATTGGGGAACGTCGCCGGGCGCGAATGCCGCCGCGTCCTCGACGTACATCCACATCAGCGCGAGGGCGTGCTTGCAGGGGAATTTCCGCGACGGGCAGGTGCATTTGCTGCCGGGGTCCTCGGTGTCCGCCATCACGCGATAGGGGTTCGCGCCCGAACCCTGGCATTCGCCCCAGATGAGCGCGCCCGATCGTGCCCGCAGCGGCCACGTGCCGGGCTTCAGCAAGCCCGACGCAGCCTTCAGTGCGCTCTGGTCCGGCGCCATCGCTTCGATCGCGCCGCGCGTAAGCCCCATTGCCCCGTCGTCCCACCTCGAATCGCCCCACAGCGTTTTTCGCGGGTTTCCGTTTCGCGGGCAAGAGTAAACTTTTCTACAACCGCAAAATGCCGCATGGCCGCCGCAATTTTCTCCAAGTCCGGACCGGCGGCGAGGGCTACGCTGCCTGGTTCATGAATCCGTATATCCTTTTCGAAACCGCGCTGGGGTGGTGCGCAATGGCCTGGGGCCCGCGCGGCATCGTCGGCGTGGAGCTTCCCGCCGCCGACGCGGCGGCCACCGCGGCGCGGATCGGCCGGCGCTTTCCCGATGCCGTGCAGACGGCGCCGTCGCTTGCGATCGCCGCGGCGCGCGACGCCATTGTCGCCCTGCTGCGCGGCGAGCGGCGCGACCTGTCGGCGATTGCCCTCGACATGGCGGGCGTGCCGGAATTCGACTGCCGCGTCTACCAGGCCGCGCGGCGCATCGAACCGGGCATGACGTTGACCTATGGCGCGATCGCGGCGCGGCTGGACGATCCGATGGCGGCACGGCAAGTCGGCCGGGCGCTCGGGCGGAATCCCTTTCCGATCGTCGTGCCCTGCCATCGCGTGGTCGCGGCCGGCGGCAAGGCGGGGGGCTTCTCGGCGCCCGGCGGTACCGCGACCAAGCTGCGCCTGCTCGCCATCGAGGGCGCGCGCGTCGGCCGCCCCGGTGCTAGAATGACGGCGTGATCTCGGCCACCACCATCGTGCAGCGGGACGCGCTCTGCGTCACCGACTATCGCTGCAGCGCCGGCCCCGGCGACGCACCCTTCGTCGAATGCCACGACGGGCATTCGATGTCGTTCGTGCGCAAGGGCAGCTTCGGCTATCGCAGCCGCGGGCGGCTGCACGACCTCGTCGCGGGCGCCTATCTCGTCGGCCATCCCGGCGACGAGTACATGTGCACGCACGAACACCACGCCTGCGGCGACGAATGCCTGTCGTTCCGCTTCGCGCCGGATTTCGTCGACGCGCTCGGCGGCGATGGCGCGCCGTGGCGGGTCGGTGCGATCCGGCCGCTGCCCGAGCTGATGGTGCTGGGCGAGCTCGCGCAGGCCGCCGCGGACGGCGACAGCGACATCGGCGTCGACGAGGTGGGCCTGGCGCTTGCGGCGCGCTTCGTCGCGATCGCGACGGGCGAGGAGCCGGCCGCCGCGGTGCCGGCCGCGCGCGACCGCCGCCGCGCCGTCGAGGCGGCGCTGTGGATCGATGCCCACGCGTCCGCTCCGCTCGATCTCGACGCGATGGCGAAGATGGCGGGGCTCAGCGCCTTCCATTTCCTGCGCCTGTTCGCGCGCGTGATCGGCGTGACGCCGCACCAGTACCTGCTGCGCGCGCGCCTGCGCCGTGCCGCCCGTTTGCTCGCCGACGAGGCGCGGCCGATCACCGACATCGCCTACGACGTCGGCTTCGGCGATCTCTCGAACTTCGTGCGGACCTTCCATCGCGCCGCCGGGATGTCGCCGCGCGGCTTCCGCAAGGCGGCGAGGGGAGAGCGCGCGCTGGTGCAGGAACGGCTTGCCGCCGAAACCGCAACTTCCTCCAAGAACGCGCGGCGCCTGGTCGCATAGCGTCGCCCTCCGATCCAACGGAGGACGCACCATGTACGACCATATCGGCTTGAAGGTGAAGAACGTCGAGGCGAGCGCGGACTTCTACGAAGCGGCGCTCGGCACGCTCGGCCACGTCCAGGCCTCGCGCAGCGCGGACGGGGCCGGATTCGGCCCCAAAGGCGCGCCGGCGCTGTGGCTTCATCGCGCGGCGAAGACCGGCCCGGGCACGCATGTCGCCTTCCGCGCGCCGGACCGCAAGGCGGTCGATCGCTTCCACGCCGCGGGTCTCAAGGCCGGCGGGCGCGACAACGGCAAGCCCGGCCTGCGCGCCGACTACAGCCCGACCTACTACGCGGCGTTCCTGATCGACCCCGACGGCAACAACGTCGAGGCCGTGTGCATGGATTGAGCACGCGCCATGGCATCGCTTCACAAGGAGATCGTGATCGATGCGCCGGCGGCGCATGTGTGGGACGCGGTGCGCGACGTCGGCGCGGTCCATCGCCGCTTCGTGCCGGGGCTGGTCGTCGACACGCGGCTGTCGGGCGGCTCGCGTGTCGTCACCTTCGCCAACGGCACCGTGCTGCACGAGCTGATCGTCTCGATCGACGACGCGCGGCGGCGCCTCGCCTATGCCGCGGTCGGCGGAGCGTCGACCCATCACAACGCGTCGTTCCAGGTCTTCGCCGAGGGCGAGATGCGCAGCCGGCTGGTGTGGATCACCGACGTCCTGCCCGAAGCGATGGTCGCCGCGATCGAACCGGTCCAGGACCGCGGCCTCGCGATCATGAAGCGGACGCTGGAGACGGCGCTGACTTGAGTCGGGACGGTCCCTACGCAGGACCGTTCAGCAGCTCGACCAGCGCGCGCCGCTGCGCGATCGCGAGGTGGAAGGCCCGGTAGCCGCGGTCGTGGACCGCGACGGCGGCGCCGTTGGGCGCGATGCGCAGGCCGTCATGGACCATGGCGCGGCCGGCGGCGGCGAGGTCGGCGTGGACGCCCGATGCGGCCGCCGCGGCAAGCGCGCTGCCGAGCAGCACGCCGTCGGCTTCGCGCGGCAGCACGACCTCGCAGCCGGTCGCGTCGGCGTAGAGCTGGACCAGCAGCGCGTTCTTCGCGTGGCCGCCGGTGAGATGCAGGCGGCCGATGCGATAGCCCTGCGCGTTGAGCGCATCGATGATGTGGCGCGTGCCGTAGACGATCCCCACTGCGGTCGCGTGATAGAGCTGCGCCAGGCTCTCGAAGGAGCTGTCGAGCGTCAGGCCGTGGATCGCGCCGCGCAAGGTGGGGTCGGCGAGCGGCGAACGGTTGCCGTGGAAATCCGGCAGCACCAGCAGTTCGTGCGCATAGCCGGGGCCTTCGACGCGCTTGCGCTCCTGGATGTGGGCGATCACGCGGCCGTGGCGGTCGCCGGTCAGCGCGCGGCCTTCGGCGTGAAGGTCGAGCACGTGGTCGAGCAGCGATCCGGTCGCCGACTGGCCGCCTTCGGTGAGCCAGAGCCCGGGCATCATCGCGCCGAAATAGGGGCCCCAGACGCCGGGCACCGCGCGCGGGTTCGGCGACAGCGCCATGTGGCAGGTCGAGGTGCCGCCGATGACCGCGAGGGATTCGTCGAGCCGATCGCCCGCGACGCCGGCGAGCACGCCAAGGCCGCCGGCATGGGCATCGATGAGCCCGGTGCCGACCGCGATCCCCGCCGGCAGGCCGAGCGCCGCCGCGGCCTCAGCCGCGAGCATGCCGGCGCGCGTGCCGAGCTGCAGCGCCCGTGCCGGAATGCGCAGGTGGTCGAGCATGTCGCCGAGGCCGATCGCCGCCAGCAGGTCGCGCTGCCAGCCGTCGTCGTGGTTGAGATAGGCCCATTTGCAGGTGACGGTGCAGGCGGAGACCGCCGGCACGCCGGTGGCGCGCCACGTCAGGTAGTCGGCGAGGTCGAAGGCCATGCCGTAGCGGCCCCACGCCGCCGGCAGATGGCGCTTCAGCCACAGCAGCTTGGGCAGCTCCATCTCCGGCGACATCGTGCCGCCGACATAGGCGAGCGCGCGATGGCCGGTCCGGGTGATCTGCGCCGCCTCCGCGATGGCGCGGTGATCGGCCCACATCACGACGTTCCAGCGGTCGGCACCGGTCGTCGAGACGCTCGCCGGCCGGCCGGCCGCGTCGAGCATCACCAGCGAGCAGGTGGCGTCGAAGGCGAGGCCGGCGACGCGGCCCGCATCGATGCCGCCGTCGGCGAGCGCGCGGCGTACGGCGGCCGCGACCGCCTGCCATATCTGTTCGGAATCGTGCTCGAGATGGTCGGTCGCCGGCTTGTTGACGTCGAAGCCGACGCTGGCGCTTGCCAGCATGCGGCCGGTGGCGTCGAAGGCGCCGGCGCGCGCGCTGGTGGAGCCGACGTCGACTCCCACCAGCACGCGCGTTCGCTTGTCGTCGGCGGTCATGCCGCCGATCTAAGACCGCGCCCGCCCGATCGTCAACGCGCCGATCGTCAACGCGGGGGCATCAGCGGCGTGACGCGCGACGTGATCGCGGCGACGGCGTCGCGCACCGGCTTGCGGCCGAGCACCGCGGACTGCACCTCTTCGAGGAAGATCGACTGCGCGCGCGCGGCCTCGGGGAAGGCCGGCAGCGGCACGCGGGCGCGCGCCAGCGCCTGCGCCTCGACCGGCGCCTGCGGCTGGTCGGCGGTGAAGCTCGCCTCGTTGTAGGTCGAGACGCGCACCGGGCCGTTGCCGTTGCGCGCCGCGCCGAGCGTGATCGCCTTGCTCGACATCTCGCGGATGAAGTTCCAGCCGAGCTCCTTGGCGCGCGAGTTGGCGGGGATCGACATCGCCCAGAACTCGGTGACCGACGCCGTCAGGCTGCGGTCGGTCAGCGTCGAGGAGACCGGGAACTCGACCGCCTTGATCTTGCCGGGGAAGCGCGACTGGTCGGGGCGGTTGACCTGCTGGAAGCGCGCGAAGGGCAGCATCGAGAAGGCGGCGAGGCCCTGCTGGATCCAGGTCACCTGGTCCTCGTTGGTGGTCGTCGCGTAGCTGCGCGGCAGCGCGCCGGTCTCGAACATGTCGCGCAGCGTGTCGAGCGCCTTGATCATCGCATCCGGGTTCGGCACGACGCGGAAATCGGCGCTGATGAAGTCGCCGCCATAGGCGCGCGCGAAGGCGACGGGGAAGACGCTGAGATCGCTCGCGAGCACCATGCCGGTGACCTGCCGGCCTTCCGGCGTGCGGTAGGTCATGCGCTTGGCCTGGTCGATCAGCTCCTCCATCGTGCGCGGCGGCGCGTTGATGCCGCGCTCCTGCAGGAGCTGCTCGTTGTAGAACAGGCCTTGCGTCGCGTGGCGCACCGGAATGGCGATCATCCGGCCGTTGATCGTCATCGCCGCGCGCAGGCCGGGGGCGATGTCGTCGAAGGCCTCGATCGGCGCCTGGCGCTGGAGGTCGTCGAGCGGCTGCAGCACGTTGGCGGCGGCCGGGATCGCGCGGCTGTTGACGAGATAGGTCACGCCGAAATCGGTCGCCGACAGGCTCGCTTCGCGGAACAGCCGGTCCTGCATCGGGTTGGTGTCGAACGTCGCCCAGGCGATGTCGGCGTCGTTGCGCTGGCGCCACGGCGCGGAGATGTCGCCCGCCGGCCCCTGCGTGAGGCAGAGCTGGTGGACGCGGTGGCACAGCACGTCGAGCTTCCGGCTCGCAGCCTGCGCGATGCGGCCGGATGCGAAGACGGCGGGGGCGGCGAGGGCGGCGGCAAGCGCCTGGCGCCGTGTCCAAAGACGGGTCATCGGAATCCTCCCTGGCGGTGTGTGGATCGTCGTTTCTTGTCGTGGTTGGCCGGGACCGCGCGGCGGCCCCGGCGGCGGAACGGAACGTTCAGGCGGCCTGGCTGGCGACGAGTTCGCGCGGAGCGGCGACCGGCACCCAGCCTTCGACCGTGGTGCGATAGGTGACGCGGCGATAGCCGGAGTAGTCGTTGATCGCGGTGTGCAGGACGACCGGGTTGTTCCACATCGTCAGCGTGCCCTGCTGCCAGCGCACCCGGCAGGTGAATTCCGGGCGGATCGCGACGCCCATCAGGTAGTCGACGATCGGCTTGGTCTCGGCCTCGGTCATCCCCTTGAAGCGGTTGAGCACCGAGCTGATGAAGACGTAGGGCTTGCCGGTCACCGGATGGGCGCAGATGACGGGGTGTTCGACCTCGACGTCGTCGCCCTTGCGCGCGTCGGGCCGCAGCGCCAGGCGCTTCTGCGCCGCGTTGATCTCGTAGACGCCCTTGCCGCTGTGGACGGCGGTGTGGCTCGCGAGCATCCGGCGCATGCCCGGCGACAGCGACTTGTAGACCTGCTCGAGGCTCGCGAAGCAGGTGTCGCCGCCGACCGGCGGGACCTCGTGTCCATAGAGCATGGTGATGCCCGGCGGCTTGGCCATCCAGGCGAGATCCATGTGCCATTCCTCGCCGATCACCTTGCCGGTGTCGTCGGGCTCGCGGATGAACTCGACGATATCGTCGTAGCCCGGCATCGGCCCGTGCACGGGATTGCCGCTGAACGGCCCGAAGCGCCGCGCGACCTGATGATAGGCCTCGGTCGTCAGCTTCTGTTCGCGCACCGCGAGCACGTGATAGCGGTGGAGCGCCCGCCGCACGTCCTCGAACGTGGCATCGTCGGGATGCGCGCCAAGATCGACCCCGCGGATTTCGGCGCCGAGCGCGCCGGTGATCGGCAGGACCTCGAATCGGCGGAAATCGGGGTCGCGGAGCATCGCACTTCCTTCCCGGGGGCAGGTGACAATTGCTTACTTACTTGTAAGTAAGTCTAAATTGCAGCACCCCGTCTGTCAATTCCAGCATCGCAACCAAGCGCCGTCGCCGGCCGTTTTTGGAGAAACGGACCGTGGGCGGGCGCGTGGCCGGCGAGCTGGCCACCGCGTCGGCCCGACTACCGATGGAGGATCGAATGCTGAAGACCCAGATCGCCGGTGCGTGTTTCGTGGCCGTCCTGGCGGCATCGCCGACGTTTGCACAGAAGGTTCCGGATTTCACGACGCCGCAAGGGCCGCCGGCGTTGAGCGACGTGCCCGCGGACAGTGCGGGATCGACGCGCGAGACGTGGGAACAGATGACGCGCGAATGGGAAGCGCGGCAGCGCAGCGGGACGGCGGGCCGGCCCTACGCGGACCCGTGGTCGGACCGTCAGGACCGCGCGCAGGCCCGCCGCGACTGGGAAGAGATGACGCGCGAATGGGAAGCGCGCCAGCGCATGCAGGGGTGGCGCGAGAGCGACGCGCCGCGGACGTCGATGGCCCCGAGCGGCGCGGTGCCCCGATAGTTGCCGGGCGCGGCGCGCGCCGACGGAGCTAGCGCGCGCCGCCCCACGCCGCCGCGACGGTGCGGCCGAGTGCCAGCAGAAACCGCTCGACGTCGGCGAAGCTGCCGCTGTCCTGCGTCATCGGCGGGCACGACCGCAACGCCACCCGCAGCACGCAGACGACATCGTCAACCGGCGTGTCGGCGGTGAACTCGCCCGAAGCGATGGCGGCCTTGAGCGCCTGGCGCAGGCAGACGTCGTATAGCCGGTCGGTCTGCTCGAGCGCGCCGTGGGCCAGCGCGCCAAGGGCCGACGCGTCGAGCCGCAGCCGCGCGAGCGGGCTCCACACGTTGCGGTCGCCCGGCTGCCGGTTGAAGCGGTCATAGAAGCGGTGGAGGTCGTCGATCTGCGCCGCCATGCGCTCGGCGAAGCTCGCCGTGCCGGCGGTCCAGTGATGGGTGATACGCGCCCGCGCGTCGGCGACGAAGCCCTCGATCAGCTCCGCCATCAGCTGGCGCTTGTTGCCGAAATGGTGGTGGATGTTGGCGCGGGTCGTGCCGACCGCCGCGGCGATGTCGGCGAAGCTGAAGCCGTCATGGCCGCGCAGCACGTAGAGCTCCCCCGCGATCGCCTTGATGCGTTCGCGGGTCGCGAGCGGCGCGGTGTCGGTCTGCAACTGCGGCGCGTCGTCCATGGCGACCGCTACCATAGTTGCGCCCGC
>JAEUKZ010000425.1 GCA_016793045.1 Alphaproteobacteria bacterium | reverse complement strand
TAGGCAGCGACGACGGCGAGCCAGAGAAGCTGGAGCGCCAAGAGGATGCGCGCGGTCTCCGGCGCGAAGGGCGGCAGCGCGAAGCTGCCGGCGAGGAAATGGCGCAGCGTGATGAGCGGCGCCGGCGCCTCGAAGATCGCCATGGTGCCGGACTTGCGGATCTCCTCGAGCCAGTCGCGATAGACCTGCACGGTGCCGGCGAAGCCGAACCACGCCAGCGGCAGCGCGATCCACAGCAGGGCGAGTACTGCGAGGCAGACCGCGGCGGCGCGATGGCGGCCGCGCCAGTGCAGCCATGGGATGAACACGAAGCTGTAGAGCTTGAAGGTGCAGGCGAGCGCCAGCAGCACGCCGCAGAGGATCGCGGGCGTCGCCGGCAGGACCGCGAGCGCCACGACGGCGACGTAGACGAGATTGATGTTCTGCTGGCGCAGGTCGTAGTGGACGAAATAGTCGGCCGCGAGCAGCGCCAGCAGCGCCGCCAGCCACGCGCCCGGTCGCGCGCGCGCACCGGCGAAGCCGAGCCCCGCCCAGACGATCGCGAACACCGAGGCCGCCTTGGCGAGCCAGAAGCCCCAGAAGGCGGGGCCCGGCCCGAGACGGCCGTACCAGAAGAACAGGATCGAGGCCGGCGGCGCATAGGGGAAGAAGAAGCGCTCCGGCGTCGCCGACAGCGCCGCGCGGGTGCGGCCGGTGGTCGCGACCAGCGCGCCGTCGTCCATGAGGATCGCGAAGTCGCCGAGCCCTTCCTGCGCGAAGCTGGCGGGCCAGAACGGCCGGAACTTCGTCATGTGGTAGGCGACGTAGACGCCGAGCACCGCGATGGCGGCGGCGCGCGCGAGGCGCAGGCGTTCGTCCGCGCCCATGGCCGCGAACCGGGCCGCGGCCGACGCGATCACAGCAGGTCCTGCAGCATCGCCACCAGCGGCACGTCCGCCGGCGGCATCGGATAGTCGCGCAGGCGCTGCTTGCGCACCCAGGCGAGCTGCTGGCCCTCGCGGCCCGTCGGCGTGCCGCGCCACTTGCGGCACAGGAAGAGCGGCATCAGCAGGTGGAAATCCGCGTATCGGTGCGAGGCGAAGGTGAACGGAGCGAGGCACGCGGTCGCGGTGTCGATGCCGAGCTCCTCGTGCAGCTCGCGCACCAGCGCCGCCTCCGGCGTTTCGTCCGGCCCGACCTTGCCGCCCGGGAATTCCCACAGGCCCGCCATCGGCTTGCCCGGCGGGCGCTGGGCGAGCAGCACGCGGTCGTCGACGTCGATCAGCGCCGCCGCGGCGACGAGCACGACGCGCGTCGGACCGGCCAGGCGCGCCGCGAGGCGCGGGTCATCGCAGCCGGCGGGATCGAACCCGGCGCCCGACGGATCAGCTCCGGTAGCTGGCATTGATGTCGATGTAGCCGTGCGTCAGGTCGCAGGTCCACACCCGCGCGCTGCCCTTGCCGACCCCGACATCGACTTCGATCGAAACCTCGCGTCCGGAGAGATGGCGCGCCACCGGCGCCTCGTCGTAGCCGTCCACCTGGGCGCCGTCGCGCGCGATGACGATGCCGCCCATCTTGATGACGAGCTTGTCGCGGTCGGCCTTCTCGCCCGCCTTGCCGACCGCCATGACGACGCGGCCCCAGTTGGCGTCGCCCGCCGCGAGCGCGGTCTTGACCAGCGGCGAGTTGCCGATCGAAAGCCCGATGCGCCGCGCCGCCTTCGCCGACTGCGCGCCGGTGACGTCGATGGTGACGAATTTCTGCGCGCCCTCGCCGTCGCGCACCACCTGCGTCGCGAGATCGACCAGCAGGTCCTCGAGCGCGGCGCGGAACAGCTTGAGGTTCGCATCGGCGGCGGACCTGACCGCGACGTGCCGCGCCTGGCCGGTGGCGCAGAGCAGCAGCGTGTCCGATGTCGAGGTGTCGCCGTCGACGGTGATCGCGTTGAAGGAGCGGTCGGCAGCCGGGCGCAGGATCGAATCGAGCACGCCGGCGGGCAGCTTGGCATCGGTGAAGACGAAGGCGAGCATCGTCGCCATGTCGGGCATGATCATGCCCGAGCCCTTGCACATGCCGGAGATCGTCACCGGCGCGCCGGCGATCGCGGTGCGCCGCGTCGCCACCTTGGGGAAGGTGTCGGTGGTCATGATCGCCTGCGAGGCGCGCGGCCAGCCCGACGCGGCGAGCTGGCGCTTGAGGTCCGGCAGGATCCTGGTGATCGTCTCGACCGGAAGCGGCACGCCGATGACGCCGGTGGAGGCGATGAAGACCTCGCCCGGCTTGCAGTCGAGCAGCTTCGCCGTCGCCGTCGCCGTGGTCGAAACGACGTCGCGGCCGTGCCGGCCGGTGAAGGCGTTGGCGTTGCCGGCGTTGACCACGATCGCGCGCGCCTTGCCGGCCTTGAGCTTGGCCTTGCACCATTCGACCGGCGGCGAGCACGACAGCGAGCGCGTCAGCACGCCGGCGATCGTCGTGCCCGGCGCGAGCTCGATCAGCGCGAGGTCGTCGCGGCCCTTGTAGCGCATGCCGGTGAGGCCGGTGGCGAGGCGCACGCCGGCGAGCGGCGGCAGTTCGATGATGCGGTCGGGGGCGAGCGGGGAGCGGGGATGGGACATCGGCTGCCGATCGGACGGTGGTTGATATCGAGGAGCGGCGGAGCGGCGGTTGCGGCGGCGTTCAGCGCGGCGTGCGCGCCGGCCCCGAGGGCGTGGCGGGCGCCGCGGGCTGCTGCGGCAGCAGCACCGGGCCGGCCGGCCGCGCCGAGCCGTCGGGCCCGAAGCGCTCGATCGCCGCGCCCTGGCGCAGGCGCTGGACGAGGCCGTCGATCGCTTCCTGCGTCAGGTCGGAGACGACCCGGTCGCGCAGGTTGTCGCCCTGCGGCGCCTGGCTGCGGCGGCCCTCGACCTTGATGACGTGCCAGCCGAACTGGGTGCGCACCGGGTCCGCGCCGACCTGGCCGTCGGCGATGCGCGCGGCGGCGGCGTAGAACTCCGGCACCATGTCGCCCTCGCCGAACCAGCCGAGGTCGCCGCCATCCTGGCGCCCGCCGGGGTCCATCGAGCGCGCACGCGCGATCGCGGCGAAGTCGCCGCCGCGCTGCAATTCGCCGATCACCTCGCGCGCCTGCGCCTCGTTCTGCACCAGGATGTGACGCGCGCGCAGCTGCTGCACCGCCGGCGTCTCGCGCTGCAGGCGCTCGACGCGCGCACGCACCGCATCGTCGCTCACCGCCGTCGCGATGGCGCGGGTCAGGTAGATCTCCTGGATCACGCGGTCCTCGTACTGCGCGACGCGGCGGCGCACCTCGGCGTCCTCCTGGAGCCGGTCGACGCGGCCGGCCGCGGCGATCAGCTTCATGTCGATGATGCGCTCCAGCATGATCGGGAACAGCACCTCGAACGGCACCTGCTGGTACTGCGCCGGCAGGTTCTGGCGCATCGCGTCGATTTCCGAGCGGTTGACCACCAGCCCGTTGACGCGCGCGACCACCGGGTCGTCGGCCGCCGGCGCGGCCGCTGCCGGGGCGGCCGGGCTCGCCGGTGCCGGCGCCTGGGCGAAAGCGGGAACGGCGGAGAGCGCCGTCATCAGCAGGGCGGCGTGGAGGGACTGGCGCATCGCGGGCGTTCCTTCGCGGGAATTGGGGGCGCGGCCGCGCCCGAACGGGCGGCCGGGCACGGCGGCGCGCATCATGCCTGCCGACCGCGCGGCGGACAAGCCATGTAGGGGACGATCCATTCACGTGGCGGTGCGTGATCGACGCCGTGGAACCGGCGGAGCGCTCCTGTTCCTGTTAAGTTCTTGCAATATATAGTAGAAAAACATATTGACATTGCCTCGCATATTTGATCTATTCGCGGCACGGCAAATTGCGCCCGCCCGGACCCTGTCCCGGCGGGCGTTTTGCTGTTCCGCCGCCCGCATCGGGCATTTCCACGCCACCGCCGGCCACGCGCCTGGCCCCGCTCGACCTCCCGGTCCGACGCCAATGACGCGTCGCGCAGTCGCGCGCGCGTGCGCGTCTGCCGCCACCCTTGCGTCGAGACATGCCAACGGCACGCGGCCCGGTGTCGGCTCTCACCCCGGGTCATTGCATGACGTACAAGCCCTTCGGCTGGGATCAGGACGATCCCGAGTCCTTCCGCCCGCTCGAGCTCAACCGCACCGTCGAGCGCGGCCGCGCGCCGCACGCCGGCGACATCCACAACCTCGCCACCGCCTTCGACGCCACCGGCGACTACGACATGGGCCGCGACGGCCGGCCGCCGCTGGCGCCGGAACGCCTGTTCGGCGCGATCGAGCGCTTCCAGACGCGCGAGAACCTCGAGGTCGACGGCGTGATGGAGCCGGGCGGCCCGACCGTCACGCGGCTGAACGCACGGCTGCCGGAGGCGATGGAGCGGCCCGCGCCGGTGCTGCGGCAGTCGCGGCCAACTCCGGCCGACGGCGACGACCCGACCTTCGACGACACTTTCCGCGCGCTGCGCGAGTCGGGCCGGCCGC
>JAEUKZ010000424.1 GCA_016793045.1 Alphaproteobacteria bacterium | reverse complement strand
CAGGATATTCACACCTGCGACGGCCGGGCCGGAAAAACCCCAGATCCCTCCGCGGACACGCACGAAACGCAATGCGCCGGCGCCAATTCGTACATATTTTGTTCCCAATGTCAAGGACAATACATCCCGCCCTCCCCGTGGCCGCCGGGGGCTGACGTCGGCGTCCCACGAGCGCGACCTGCCGCGCCCGTGCCGGAACTTCGGCCGCGACGGTCGGCTCGGGTGCGAAGGTGAAGATCGTCGAGCGCCCGGCCATCGCGGCCTCGCGCAGCACCACCATCCAGAACTGCTTGCGCAGCCGCACGAAGGGTTCCTGCCGAACGGAAACACCGCACCGACGGCATCGACGACGAGATGGTTGTGGAACAGCGCGACGCCGGTGCGCTCCTGGAGCGCGCGGGCGACGGTGAGCTTGCCCGAAGCGACCGGGCCATGGAGGAAGACGAGGTGCCTGGCGCGACGATAGCAGGCGCGCCGTCGCCGTCGCATCGCGGGAGACGGCGCCCGAGACGGCGCCGGGCCATCCGCGCCGACGGCATCCAGGAAGGTTCGCCCCACGGCCATCGATTGCAGCGAAGCCGGCCCCGGAACTGTGCTAGGACTATCGTCGGTAGAAAATTTTTTGATGTCGCTCAAGCCTTGCTGGTGGCGTCGTCAGCCGGCGTGTCACATGGCCCGCCGGAACCTGCAGAGAAGCAGAGAAGGAGCCGGACCGATGAGCGACGACGACCAGAACGATCCCATTGCCGACAAGGCCGATCGCGCGAAGACGCTGCGCGACAACGATATCCTGACAGAGTCGAGCGTCGGCAGACGCACGGCAGCGCGCGTCGCCGGCGGCGGCATCGCCGTGGCGGCCGGATTGGCAGCCGGCGCCACGCCGGCTGCAGCGCAGGTGACCGACCAGGATCAAGGCCCGAACGCCGATCCGCCGGGGCGCGGACGCGGCAATCGTGGCGGCGTCACCGACCAGGACCAGGGCCCGAACGCCGACCCGCCGGGACGCGGACGCGGCAGCCGTGGCGGCGTCACCGACCAGGACCAGGGTCCGAACGCCGACCCGCCGGGACGCGGACGCGGCAGCCGTGGCGGCGTCACCGACCAGGACCAGGGACCGAACGCCGACCCGCCGGGACGCGGACGCGGCAATCGCGGCGGCGGCGGCGGCGTGACCGACAGCGATCGCGGGCCGAACCAGGATCCGCCGGGCCGTGGACGCGGCGGTGGCGGCACGGCCAATACCGACAGCGATCGCGGGCCGAACCAGGACCCACCCGGTCGCGGGCGCGGCAGCCGCGGCGGGCTTACCGACACCGACCAGGGGCCGAACGCCGATCAGCCCGGGCGCGGCCGCAGCGGACGCTGAGCGCGACGGCCTGACCGCGCGACGCGGATCCTCGCCAACGATAGCCCCCGCGCGCGGCAAGGCCGCGCGCGGGGGCCGTTCGCCGGCTCCGCGCATCTTGCAGGCAGCAACGCGGGCCGGATCGGCACGGGCCGCGGCAACGTCCGGGAGCGGCCGCCGCTATGCCGGCGCCCGCCCCTTCACGGCGTTGGCGCGTGCGGTGATGACGATGCGACCCGCTCCGTCCGCCGGCAACCGCGCCCGAACGCGGCCCTTCAAGAGCACCGCATCGGCGGGCGCCATCGCCGCGACCGTCTGGGCCATGCTCGCCGCCAGGAGCGTGGTGGTCCAGAAATCCTCGAAATCGGCGAAGCCGCGCGTCACGACGATCTCCCGGGTCTCGATGCCTTCAAGCCGCGCATCCGCCCACATTGTCCTGAGCGCGTCCATGCGTGCGGCGTCGGCCCTGGGCGGGCGCAGCGGCGTCACGCCCATCGCGCGCATCTCGGCCTGAACCGGCTCCAGCGGAAACCCGCCGCCCAGGACGTCCCATGCATACGCGGCGATCGTGCCGCCGGGCCTCACCACCCGCGCCATCTCCGCGACACCGGCCGCCGGATCGGGCACGAAGAAGATCACCAGCGCCATCACGGCGGCGTCGAAGCGCGCCGCGGACACGGGAAGCGCCAGCGCATCTCCGCGGCGGAATTCCGCAATGCGCGCACCCGGTCGCGTCCGGGCAAAGGAGAGCTGCCCCTCCGACGGATCGATCCCCAGAATCTCGGCCGGCGCGCAGCGTGTGGCCACGAGCTCGGTAAAGGCACCGTTGCCGCATCCGACGTCGATCCAGCGCAGGCCGGGATGCGGCGCCAGCCAGTCGAGGAAGACCTCGCCGGCAATCCGGCTCCAAGTCCCCATCATCCGCTCGTACGCGGCGCCGTCGTCGAAGCGGATCTGCTGTGGGGCGATCATCGAGGCCTCCAGGCATGCGGGACGACCGCGTCGCTCTTCGGGAGTTCAGTTCGGGGCGGATCGAACGGTGCTGCCCGCCGCACCTTACCTCAATGCGGACACGCCCACGGCGTAGACCCGCATCGCCTCGGCGATGCCCTTGAGGGCGTGGGTCCCGCGATCCTCGAACCGCAACCCCGAGCCGGCGACGAGATCCTTAAGCACGCCAGACGAGAGGATCTCGCCCGGTCCGGCAAGATCGGCAATGCGGGAGGCGACGTGGACCGCGATGCCGCCGATGTCGCCCGCCATCAGTTCGATCTCGCCGGTGTGCAGCCCCGAGCGGACGTCGACGCCGAGGCCGCGCACCGCTTCGCGAATCGCCGCCGCGCAGCGCGCGCCGCGGGCGGGTCCGTCGAAGGTCGCGAGGAATCCGTCGCCCGTCGTCTTGACTTCACGGCCGCGGAAACGCTCGAGTTCGCGCCGCACGACGGCGTGGTGGCTTTCGAGGATGCGCCGCCATGCACTGTCGCCCGCCGCCGCGGCGTGCGCCGTCGAATCGACGATGTCGGTGAACAGCACGGTCGAAAGCACGCGGTCCGGCTCCGGCTGCGAACGCGACCCGGTCAGGAACTCCTCGATCCCGGCGAGCACGGGTTCGATGTCGCCGGCGCAGAAGAGATGGTCGGCGCCCTCCAGCTCGACATAGCGCGCGCCGGGAATGTGCGCGGCGAGATAGCGCCCGGCGGCGACCTTCACCCGCTTGTCGCCGGCGCGGTGCATGACCAGCGTCGGCACGCGGATCGCCGGCAGGACATGGCGGATGTCGATCTGGCTGTTCATGCGCATCAGCGCGACGACCGCCGCCGGGCTCGCCCCTAGTCTTTCAAAGCGCGCCCACCAGGCGCGGAAGGCTGCGTCCTCTGCCAGACTCGGCGCAAAGGCGGCGACGCTCGCCCCGGTCCCCCACGACTGCGATACGCGCCCCTCGAAGGCCTGGAGCTCTTCCGGCGACATCACGGCGGTCGAGAACAGCGCATAGGAGCCGCACAGCACGAGCGCGCGCGTCCGCTCCGGATACGTCGCCGCGAACAGCAAGGACATCGGACCGCCTTCCGACGCGCCGAGCAGCGCCGCGCGCTCCGATCCCGCGGCGTCCATGACCGCGCGGACGTCGTCCATCCGCTGCTCGAGGGTCGGCACGTCCACGACGCGGTCCGACAGCCCGGTACCGCGCTTGTCGAAGCGGATCAGCCGGAACTTGGTTCCGAGGCGGTCGAGGCAGCCCGTCCAGTGCGGGTCATCCCAGACATGCTCGACATGCGAGATGAACCCCGGAACCAGGATCAGGTCCGTCGGGCCGCTGCCGCTCACCTGGTAAGCGATATGGACATCGCCGCTCTTCGCGTAGCGTGTCTCCGGCAGTCGATCCTTCATGCCCGTCGCTCGTTGGGATGGCGCGGCGCCGACGCTCGCGCGGCGGGCCGCGGAGGGTCGCTGGCGACTTTACTGACTCGCGACGGGCGCCGCCAAGCCGAACCGCCTGCCGCCGCGAAGCTGTTCAGCCCGGCGCACTCGCGCGCGACAGCGAGCTTGTCCGCTGCGAGCGGGCCTTCAAGGAAGACGAGATGCATCCCGCCACGATACCATCGCGCGTTCCGCGGCGCGCCGCCGCAAAGGAGGCCCGTCGTGACCGCATTTCCCGCCCCCCAGCGCTATGATGGCGCGCCGTTCCGCCGCTGCGGGCGCAGCGGGCTGATGCTGCCGCCGATCGCGCTCGGGCTGTGGCAGAATTTCGGCGGCGTCGACGCCTACGAAACCGGGCGCGCCGTCGTGCGCCGCGCCTTCGATCGCGGCGTCACGCATTTCGACCTCGCCAACAACTACGGCCCGCCGCCGGGCTCGGCCGAGGAAGGCTTCGGCCGCATGCTGGCGGATGACCTCCGTCCGTATCGCGACGAGCTTGTGATCGCGACCAAGGCCGGTCACGCGATGTGGCCGGGACCCTATGGCGACTGGGGTTCGCGCAAGTATCTGGTCGCCAGCCTCGATCAGAGCCTGCGCCGCATGGGGATCGACTACGTCGATATCTTCTATCACCACCGTCCCGACCCCGACACGCCGCTCGAGGAGACGATGGCGGCGCTCGCGCATGTCGTGCGGCAAGGCAAGGCGCTCCATGTCGGCCTGTCCAAGTATCCGCCCGAGCGCGCGCGCGAGGCGGCGGCGCTGCTGCGCCAGATGGGCACGCCCTGCCTGATCCACCAGTTCCGCTATTCGATGCTTGAGCGCGCGCCGGAAGACGGCTGGCTCGATACCGCGGCGGCGGAGGGCATGGGAATCGCCGCGTTCTCGCCGCTCGCCCAGGGCCTGCTCACCGACAAGTATCTCGACGGCGTTCCCGGCGACGCGCGGATGGCGCGCGGCGGCTCGCTGCCGCCCGACCGGCTGACCGCGGCGCTGCGCGACTCGCTGCGCCGCCTTGCCGCGATCGCGCACGGCGGCGGACGCTCGCTCGCCCAGCTGGCGCTGGTCTGGCTGCTGCGCGACCCCCGCGTCACCACGCTGCTCGTCGGCGCGCGCGCCGTGGCGCAGATCGACGACACGCTCGCCGCGCTGCACAAGCCGACGCTGACGGCTGAGGACGAACGCGCAATCGCGGCGGTGCTGGGTGCGCCGTGACCAACACCGCAGGCGGACGGCCTGCCGGGCCGGCACAAGGCCGGCCCCTACGCGATCAGAACAGGTCGTGCTTTCGCTCGTAGGGGCATGGTTCGCCCCTGCCCGGGGCCGACGAAGCCCGCCGAAAGCGCCGGCTAAGCGGAAAAACGCCGGCGCACCGCCAGGCCGAGGCCGAGCAGGCCGGTGCCGAACAGCGCGAGCGTCGCAGGCTCGGGAACCTGGGTAAGGTATGCCGACACGTTAATGGAGGAAAACGGCGCGCCGGTGTGACCCCGCGCGCCGTCGTGACGGACAGTCGGCCGCGTCAGCGGGCGATGAGTCTGCGGCGGCGACGGGTTGCACCGGCGAGGCCAAGCAGTCCGGCGCCCAGCACGGCAACCGTCATCGGCTCCGCCACCGCGACCGCTTCGACGGTGAGCGTGTCGACGCGGAAATTGTCGTTGCTCTGGCCGATCGCGGCACCCATCAGCAGCGCCGTGCCGGTGGGATTGCCGCTGAAGAGGAACGTGAGGTTGTCCGAGCCGGTCGGGTTGTCGACGGTCGTGGCCGCGCCCCCGAACAGAGTGGCGATGGACGCCAGCGTTTCGCCGTTGAGCCCGTCGCCCGGCACGGCCGGGCTGCCGACGAAATAGGACACGTCGCGATCGGGGCTGCCGCCGACGTTGAACGGATCGATCACGGAACTGGAGAAGCTCACCAGCGCGGAGAGCTGGAACAGCAGAAATTCGGGCGCGGACTCCGAGACATTGTCGACGTTGCCGGTGCCGGCATCGCCGCAGTTGACGCCTTCGACGGTGTTGCAGACGCCGAGGCCCTGCTGACCCGCCGGGGCCAGGACGACCTGCGCCGGCACGTAGGTCGTGCCGTTGAACGACCAGGCCGTGACGGTGACGGTCAGGCCGCCGGACGTATAGGCATAGCTGTTGCCGAAGCCGCTGCCGGTGACGGTCGGAGCGACGTTGAAGACGAACGTCACGGGCGCCGCGTCGGCCGAGCCGATCATCATCAGCGCCGCGGCCGCACCGGCCTGGAGCGCCGCGACGGCGCGCGACGTTCCGGTGCCGAGCCGCGCCGCAGCGCGCCGGACGATTGCCGAAATATTCGCCACGAAAGTCTCCCCTGGAGCTGTAATCCCCACGGCGCCGCGGAAACGCGACGCGCCGGCGCTAGTACAGCAAGAACCGAGCCATAATCTTCGATTGAGGAATATCAAGGAATTGCGGCAGCGCAGCACCCGAACGCGGCCGACGCTGTAAAGTTATCATGACATTATATCAACCAGCGAAACGCCCCCCGCGGGCGACGACGCTCAGGCGAATTTCACCGTGATGCCGCCATCGACCGGCAGCTCGACGCCGGTGATGTATTTCGCGTCGTCCGAGGCGAGGAACAGCGCCGCGTGCGCCACGTCCCAGGCGTCGCCCATGCGGCCCATCGGGCATTGCGCGTCGCGGATCGCCACCATCTTGTCGACGTCGCCGCCGGCATAGGCCTGCTTCAACGGCTCGCGGATC
>JAEUKZ010000329.1 GCA_016793045.1 Alphaproteobacteria bacterium | reverse complement strand
ACCTCGACGCACCGGCCGCACGGGCGATGTGAGGCGATGCGGTTCAAGGCTGCGGTTCTCGAGCAGGCGCGCGCGCCCCTGACGATCCGCGAGGTCGAGGTGGGGGCGCTCGGGCCCGCCGACGTGCTCGTGCGCATCCGTGCGAGCGGCCTCTGTCACACCGACCTCGAGATCATCCAGGGCCAGCTCGACTGGCCGCTGCCGGCCATCCTCGGCCACGAGGGGGCAGGCCTCGTCGAAGCCGTCGGCGCCGACGTGACGCTGGTGCAGCCCGGCGACCACGTCGTCTGCTCGTGGAATCCGACCTGCGGCCACTGCTTCTACTGCGACCGCGGCCAGCCGATCCTGTGCGAACCGCACAGCGTCAACACCGGCCGCGGCAACCTCATCGACGGCGGATCGCGCCTCACCCTCGACGGCAAGCGGCTGAACCACTTTTCGGCGGTGTCGTCGCACGCCGAATATGCGGTCGTGAACCAGACCAGCGCGATCCGCGTGCCGAAGGAGATCCCCTTCGACCGCGCCTGCCTGATCGGCTGCGGCGTGATGACCGGCGTCGGCGGCGTCAGCCGGATGGCGAGGGTCGAGGCCGGCTCGTCCGTCGCGATCATCGGCTGCGGCGCGGTCGGGCTCAACGCCGTGCAGGGCGCGGCGATCGAACGGGCGGCCACGATCATCGCGATCGACGTCGATGCCGGTCGGCTCGCGATGGCGCAGCGCTTCGGCGCGACGCACACGCTGCTCGCCGCCTCGAACGATCTGGCCGGGCAGGTCAAGGCGTTGACCGGCGGACGCGGCGCCGACTACGTGATCGAATGCGCCGGCAACGAGAATGCGTTGCGCGCGATGTTCGAGATCGCGCGGCCGGGGGCGGAGATCGTCGTGCTCGGCAAGACCAACGTGAACGCGATGGTCTCGCTGCGCTGGGGCTCGATGATGGGCGAGAAGCGGATGGTCCGCTCGAGCTATGGCGGCGCGCGCCCGCGCCGCGATTTCCCCTGGCTCGCCGAACTCTACCTCGACGGCAAGCTGAAGCTCGACGAGCTGATCACGCACCGCATCAAGCTCGACCAGATCAACGAAGGCTTCGCCGGCATGGCGAAGGGCGAGGTCCTTCGCGCGGTGATCCAGTTCGACTGATGGGCGGCTTCAATCATCCGCCGCTGCAGCCCGGCTGGATCGACCGCCCGCACCAGACCCTCCCGCTCGGCCGCTTCGCCCTCGAAAGCGGGGCCGCGATCGACGACTTCGTGCTGTCCTATGTCGTGCATGGCACGATGAATCCCGCACGCTCGAACGTCATTCTCGGCCTCACCGCCATCGGCTCCTCGCACCATCGCCTGGATTTCCTCATCGGACCGGGCAAGGCGCTCGACACCGACCGCTTCTGCATCGTCGTCGCCGATGCGATCGGCAACGGCCTCACCACTTCGCCGTCGAACAGCGCGGCGCAGCCCGGCACGGCCTTCCCGCGCTTCACCATCCGCGACATGGTGGCGAGCCAGATGGCGCTCGTCGATCACCTCGGAATCGACCGGCTCCATGCGGTCATCGGCGCTTCGATGGGCGGCATGCAGGCGCTGCAATGGGCGGTGTCGCATCCGCGGCGCATGGCGCGCGTGGCGGCGCTCGTGCCGATGGCGCAGACGACCGCATGGTCGGTCGCGGTCAACGAGGCGTCGCGCCGCGCGCTGATGGCCGACCCCGAGTGGGAGTCGGGCCCGGCCGCGAAGGGCTGGCACGCGTGGACCGCGATCATGCAGGCGCTCGCGGCGCGCACGCCCGAGGCGATGCGGGCCGCCTGTCCGGCGCCGCGCAATGCGGTCGCCTGGATCGAGGCGCGCGCCCGTGCCCAGGTGGAAGGCGGCATGCGCGCGGTCGACTGGATCTACCAGACCTACGCCTACGACGCGCACGACGTCGCGATGACGCCGGGCCATGGCGGCCAGCGCGCGCGTGCGCTTGCCGCGATCGCGGCGCGGACCCTCGTCCTCGCGGCGCCCGACGACCTCTACAACCCGACGCGCGAGGCGCGCGAAGCGGCGGCGCAGATTCCGGGCGCGCGCTACGTCGAAATCCCGTCGATCATGGGCCATCAGGCGGCGAGCGGCGCGCTCGCCGACGATGTCGCCTTCATCGCGCGCGCGCTGCGCGCGTTCCTCGACTAGACAACGCCGCCCGGCGGCATCCAGGGAGAATGCGCATGGCCAGTCCGACCCGAATCGCCCGCGTCGAGATCCACGAGTTCGCCGCGCCGGTGCGCGGCCTGGGCGCGGAGCGCAGCAATCCGCTCGCCATCACCAACATCGTCGCCGAGCCCGGCGGGGCGATGACGCTCGCCAAGTTCGCGGTGGTGATCGAGACCGCCGACGGATCGCGCGGCGAATATGTCGGCGGCTGGGGCGCCACCCGCGCCACGCTCGGCCAGCTCATCATGATCGCGCCGTTCCTGCTCGGTCGCGACGCGCTGGCGCGCGAGCTGATCTACGACGAGCTCAAGACCGAGATCCGCCAGTACGACCACATGGCGCACGGCCATCTCGACATCGCGCTGTGGGATCTCGCGGGCAAGCGCGCCGGCATGTCGATCACGCAGCTGCTCGGCGGCTGGCGCACGCGGCTGCCGACCTACGCCAGCACCTATCGCGGCCAGGAAGGCAATGCCGGCCTGTGCACGCCGGAAGCCTATGTCGAGTTCGCCGAGCACTGCCACTCGCTCGGCTACCGGGCCTTCAAGATCCACGGCTGGCGCAACGGCGACGCGAAGCGCGAGGCGAAGAACCTGCTCGGCGTCGCCAAGGCGATGGGCGAGCGCATGGCGCTGATGCTCGACCCGGCCTGCGAGCTGCGCACCTTCGCCGATGCGCTCTATGTCGGCCGCGCCTGCGACGAGGCGGGCTGCTTCTGGTACGAAGACCCGTTCCGCGACAGCGGCGTGTCGGCCTTCGCGCACAAGAAGCTGCGCGAGAGCATCAAGACGCCGCTGCTGATCACCGAGCACGTGCGCGGCGTCGAGCCGAAGGCGGATTTCGTGCTCGCCGGCGGCACCGATTTCCTGCGCGCCGACCCCGAATACGACATGGGCATCACCGGCACGATGAAGATCGCGCATCTCGCCGAGGCGCTCGGGCTCGATGTCGAGATCCACGTCGTCGGGCCGGCGCACCGCCATTGCATGGCGGCGATCCGCAACACCAACTGGTACGAACTCGGCCTCGTCGGCCCGGGCATGCCGAACGCGCTGCTGCCGGTCTATGCCAGCGACTACAGCGACGAGCTCGACGCGGTCGGCAAGGACGGCTGCGTGCCGGTGCCCGACGGCCCCGGCCTCGGCGTCACCTACGACTGGGACTTCATCGTCAAGCACCGCACCCAGCTGCACCGCTTCGCGCTCGACTGAGCGCGACTGCACGTCATCCGGGCGCGAGGATCAGGTCGGCCGCCTTCTCGGCGATCATGATCACGGCGGCGTTGGTGTTGCCGGAGACGACCGTCGGCATGATCGAGGCGTCGACGACGCGCAGGGCCTCGATGCCGTGGACGCGCAAGGTTTGATCGACGACGTCGCTCGCCTGCGGCCCCATCGCGCATGTGCCGCTCTGGTGGAACAGCGTGCCGCCGGTCGCCCGGATATGCGCGAGCAGGTCGGCGTCGCTCTCTGCCTTCGGTCCCGGCAGGAACTCCTCGGAGACGAGCGCCTGCATCGCCCGGCTCTGGAAGATCCGCCGGCCGATGCGCAGGCCGGCGATCAGCGTGTCGCGGTCGTTCGGCGTCGACAGGTAGTTGCCCTGCAGCTTCGGCGGCACGTCGGGGTCGGGCGACTGGATGCGCAGCCAGCCGCGGCTCTCCGGCCGGCACACCGTCGTCACGAACGAACAGCCCGGAAACTCGTGCATCGCGCCGCCCGATTTCGACATGCTGCCGGCGAGGAACTGGTACTGCAGGTCGGGCGCCGCGAGCTCCGGCCGCGTCCGCACGAACAGCCCGATCGGCGCCGCCCCCATCATCAGCGCGCCGCGGCGGGCCAGGACGTATTGCAGGCCGGTGAATGCCTTGCGCCACAGGCTGCGCGAGATGTCGTTGAGCGTGTTGGCGTGGCGCGCGCGATAGACCATGCGGGCGCTGAGATGGTCCTGCAGGTTCTCCCCGACGCCCGGCAGATCATGGACGACCGGAATGCCGAGCCCGTGGAGCAGCGCGGCCGGCCCGATGCCGGAGAGCTGCAGCAGCTGCGGCGAGTTGATGGCGCCGCCGCAGAGCAGCACTTCGCGCCGCGCCCGCGCGCGCTGGACGATTCCGTTCCGACGATACTCGAGCCCGACGGCGCGGCGGCCTTCGGTCAGCACGCGCAGCGCCAGCGCGTGCGTCTCGACGCGCAGATTGGGCCGGCGCATCGCCGGGCGCAGATAGGCTGCGGCGGTGCCGGCACGCCGGCGCCCGCGGACGTTGACCTGATAGGGGCCGACCCCGTCCTGGTCGGCGCCGTTGAAATCGGCGTTGAAGCGATGCCCGGTCTCCTGCGCGCCGGCGATGAAGCCGTCATGCAGGGGATGGCGCGCGCGCAGGTCCTCGACGCTGAGCGGCCCGCCGGCCCCGTGATAGGCGTCGGCGCCGCGTTCCTGGTCCTCGGCCTTGCGGAAATAGGGCAG
Source organism: Alphaproteobacteria bacterium (assembly GCA_016793045.1). Taxonomy (GTDB): domain Bacteria; phylum Pseudomonadota; class Alphaproteobacteria; order CACIAM-22H2; family CACIAM-22H2; genus JAEUKZ01. The sequence continues at coordinate 23,898 of JAEUKZ010000329.1, read as the reverse complement.
CACGTCGTCGTAGGACCAGCCGGCGTTGCCGCGCTGGCGCCACTGGTCGAAGTCGATCCGGTTGCCGCGGATGTAGATCAGGCCGTTGATCGCGCTCGATCCGCCCAGCACCTTGCCGCGCGGCCAGGCGATCCGCCGGTTGTCGAGCTGCGGCTCGGGCTCGGTCTCGTACTGCCAGGTGATCCCGGGGTGGTAGATGTTGCGGTAGAAGCCCGCCGGAATGTGGATCCACGGGTTGCTGTCGCGGCCGCCGGCCTCGAGCAGCAGCACCGTGTTCCGGCCGTCGGCGGTCAGCCGGTTGGCGAGAACGCAGCCGGCGGAGCCCGCCCCGACGATGATGAAGTCGACCTCGGTCGATTCGGCCATTTCCGCTGTCCCCGGGACTCGTCATTGTTGTCGCCGTCCGAGTATGCCAGGAAGGCGACTTCGCCCGGAACGGCTTGTTGCCGGCGCAGCGCGCGGGGCAGTCATCGGAAGGCCGTGGCGCGGGGCTTGCACGCATCCGCACGGGGAACAGGCGAATCGGGAGGCTGGGATGAGCGAGTTCGATACGGTGATCGCGGGCGGCACGATCGCGACCGCTGCCGATGTGGTGAAGTGCGACATCGGCATATCGGGCGGCCGCATCGTGGCGCTGGGGGAGAAGCTCGCCGGCGGCGCGCGCCGCATCGATGCCGGCGGCCGGCTCGTCCTGCCGGGCGGTGTCGATGGCCACTGCCATTTCGACCAGCCGACCGGCGACGGGTCGGTGATGGCCGACGATTTCCTCACCGGCACGCGTTCGGCCCTGTGCGGCGGCACGACGACGATCATCCCCTTCGCCGCCCAGCAGAAGGGCAAGTCGCTGCGCGCGGCCGTGCAGGACTATCACCGGCGCGCCGACGGCAAGGCGCTGATCGACTACGCCTTCCACCTGATCGTCGCCGACGCCACCGAACAGGTGCTCGGCCAGGAGCTGCCGGCGCTGATCAAGGACGGCTACACGTCCTTCAAGATCTACATGACCTACGACGACCTCAAGCTCGACGACCGCCAGATCCTCGACGTGCTCGCGGTCGCGCGCGGCGAGCAGGCGATGGTGATGATCCATGCCGAGAACACGGACTGCATCGCCTGGCTGACCGAACGGCTCGAGCGCGCGGGCAAGACCGGCCCGCGCTTCCATGCGGTGTCGCGGCCGATGGCGGTCGAGCGCGAGGCGACGCACCGCGCGATCACGCTCGCCGAACTCGTCGATGTGCCGGTCCTGATCGTCCACGTCTCGGGCCGCGAGGCGGTCGAGCAGATCCGCTGGGCGCAGGCGCGCGGCCTCAAGATCTTCGCCGAGACCTGTCCGCAATATCTCGTGCTGAGCGAAGACGATCTCGGCAAGCCGGATTTCGAGGGCGCCAAGTGCATCTGCTCGCCGCCGCCCCGCGACAAGGCGAACCAGCAGGCGATCTGGGACGGCCTCGCCGGCGGCGTCTTCCAGGTGTTCTCGTCGGATCACGCGCCGTTCCGCTTCGACGGGCCGGACGGCAAGCGCGTCGCCGGCGCCGACGCGCCCTATCGCAAGATCCCCAACGGCGTGCCCGGCGTCGAGACGCGGCTGCCGATTCTGTTCTCCGAAGGCGTCGTCGGCGGCCGCATCACGCTCCAGCAGTTCGTCGCGCTGACCGCGTCGAATCCGGCGCGCATCTACGGCCTCGCGCCGCGCAAGGGCTCGATCGCGATCGGCGCGGATGCCGATCTCGCGATCTGGGACCCCGAGCGCAAGGCGGCCATCCGCAATGCCGACCTCCACCACAACGTCGACTACACGCCCTATGAAGGCCTGCAGGTCACCGGATGGCCGGTGACGACGCTGTCGCGCGGCGATGTCGTGTGGGACGGCGGCAAGGTGCTGGCGCAACCCGGCCGGGGCAGGTTCCTGCCCTGCGAAACGCCGGACGCCGCCAAGCCCGCCGGGCGTGCGGCGTGGCAGCGGTGAGAGGCTGATCAGCCCGCCTTGGCGTGCTCGCGCGGCCGCGCCGCGTCGGGCCGGTTGTTGAGGATGTGGTCGGCGATCAGCAGCTTGAGCTGCGCGACGTCGCGCGCCGCGATCGCGTCGATGATGCGATAGTGGTCGGAGATCGACTTCCGCATCCGCGCGCCCGAGCTCCAGCGCCCTTGCACGGCGATCGGAATGCGCTGGCGCATTTCCAGGATCAGGTCGGCCAGTTCGCGATTGGGGCAGAGCAGCAGCAACTCGCGATGGAAGGCCTGGTTGGCCGCATTCTGTTCGGCGAGCATGCCGTAGTTGGTCGCGTGCTCGAACACGGCGGCGCGCTCGCGGAGGCGCTCGAGCGATTCGTCGGTCACGTTGGCGACGATCGACTCGGCCGTCGCCACTTCGAGGATGGCGCGGATCTCGTAGATCTCGTTGATCCGCTGGGCGTCGAACTCGCTGACGTGATAGCCGCGGTTGGGCACGTGCCGGACCAGCCGCTTGCCGACCAGCGCGTCGAGCGCCTGGCGCACGTCGAGGCGCGTGCAGCCATAGCGCCGCTCGAGGTCGACCTGCTTCAGCCACGCGCCGGGCGACAGGATACCGATGTTGATGTCGTGCTCGATGCGCGCCGCGATGTCCGGCGCCGACAGCTCGGTGGCCGCGAGCTCGCTCATCGGCGGTAGTCCAGCACGGACGCGCAATGATTGCAAAGGCAGGGGGCGGCAGCGGTCATTCCGGCTCCGATCGCACCGTCTAAAGGATAGATAAGAAATACTTTATTGACAATGCCAATTATGAGCATAATTTTGGCGCCAATCTATGTTCCACAGCTCGCCGGGTTCGTTCCGGCTCCGGAGCGCACACCATGACCAGCCCGCACACGACCGCTCGCCCCGGCGAGGCGCGCACGGCACGCCTGCAGTCGGCCCTCCGGCAGCGCGGCATCGACGCCATGATCTGCATGAAGCCGGAAAACAGCTTCTATCTCTCCGGCTTCAACCCGATCATCTACAGCCATCCCGTCGTCGCCATCCTGCCCGCGCAGGGCGAGCCGGCCGTGCTCGTCCATGCGCTGCGCGACGACCACGCGCGGACCTCGGCCTGGGTGCGCGACATCCGCCTCTACGGGTCCTGGTCGACGAAGCAGACGATGGGCCCGAACTGGCTCGCGGCGCTCGAGGAGATCCTGCGCGAGCGCGGCGTGCTGGGCGGCGTGATCGGGGTCGAGGAGGATTTCCTGTCGATCGCGCGCATGCGCCAGTTCGAGAAGCAGTTTCCCAAGGCGCGGTTCGAGAACATTTCCGAGCTGGTCGAGCATGCCCGCTACGTGAAGGAGCCGAGCGAGATCGCCAATGCGCGCATTGCCGCCAAGCTCGCCGATCGCGGCATGGCGGCCGCCATCGAGACCCTGCGCAGCGGGGCGAGCGAGCGCGACATCTCGCTCGCCGCGATGGCGGCGATGAACCGCATGTGGGCGGACGAGTTTCCCGACATCGAGGTGGCCGACTTCGGCAGCCTCGAAGGCGGCTATCACAACGGCCTGTCGTGCTGGTCGCTTGCCGGCGACCGCGTTGCGATCAACACCGACAATCCGACGGCGCGCAAGCCGCAGCGCGGCGAAATCGTGCTGACGCTGATCTGGGCGGTCGCCAACGGGCTGCACGCGGAGAACGAGCGGTCGGTCGCCTTCGGGCCGATCGACGCGGAGAAGCGCCGCGCCTACGACGCGGTGCTGACCATCCGCGAGCGCGTGCAGGGCTTGATGCGTCCCGGGGCCGCCTGCAAGGACATCTTCCTCGCGGCGAAGCAGCACTACATCGACCTCGGCTACGCCAGGAACGTCCCCGGTCGCATCGGCCATGGCATCGGCATCGGCGCGCACGAGCACCTGTCGATCGACGCGCAGTCGGACATCGTGCTCGAACCCGGCATGATCCTGTCGTTCGAGCCGAACCTGCGCATCCCGCCCTGGGGCGGCCTGCAGCACTCGGACACGGTGCTGATCACCGATGGCGGTTTCGAGTTCCTCACCACGACCGATCGCGGCTTCTTGCAGGTCTGAGCGGCGCGGCGGCGCCACAATGCGGGGGCAACGGCGGATGAAGATCGCGGTTCTGGGGGCGGGGGCGATCGGGCTGGGCACCACGGCGGCGCTAATCGAGCGCGGCCATGCGGTGCGGCTGTGGTCGCCGTCGGGCGCCGGCACCGCGTTCCTTGCCGAAGGCCAGGATCTGGTCGCCGAAGGGGCCATCACGGGCCGCTTCGCGCCGGAGCGCGCCGCGAGCCCGCGCGAGGCGATCGTCGGCGCCGACGTCGCCCTCATCGCCGTGCCCGGCAACGGCCATCGCACGGTGATCGACGCCGCCTGCGATCATCTCGTCTCCGGACAGACGGTCATCATCAGCTCGCACTGCTCGCTCAGCGCGCTCTATCTGTCGCGGCGCCTCGCCGAAAAGCGCCTCGCCTGCCCGATCATCGCCTGGGCGACGACGGTGACGACCGGGCGCCGCGTTCCGCCCAACGGCGTCGCCGTCGCGACCCTGCGCAAGGAAGTCGACCTCGCGGCGATCCCCGCCCGCGACTCGCCGGCTGCGCTGGCGACCTGCCGGGCGCTGCTCGGCGACCGCTTCCGCGTGCGCGACGACCTGCTGGCGATCGCGCTGTCGAACCTCAACCCGCCGTCGCACATGGCGAATGCGCTGTGCAATCTCACGCGCATGGAGAAGGGCGAGCGCTGGGCGAACTACGACTGCATCACCGAATCGGTCGGCCGCCTGATCGAGGCGCTGGACCGCGAGCGCCTCGCGGTCGCTGCGGCCTATGGGCTCAAGGTGCGCAGCGTCCACGAGCACATGCAGCTGTCCTTCGACCTGCCCCAGGGCAGCATGGCGGAGATGGCGCGCGTGCTCCATGCGCGGCGCGGCGGGCCGCCGGGGCCGGCGACGCTCGACCATCGCTACGTGACCGAGGACGTGCCGTTCGGCCTGGTGCCGCTGATCGCGATCGCGCGCGCCGCCGCCGTGCCGGTGCCGCTGCACGAAGCCGGCGTGGCGCTGTTCACCGCGCTCTACGGCCGCGACTTCGCCGCCGAGAACGATCTGCTGCCTGCCTTGGGCGTGGGCGGGATGAGCGCGCGCGCGCTGCACGCGGTGGCGCGCGACGGCTTTGCCGCGTCCGGCGGCGGGACGTCATGATCCGCTTCCTGCTCGGCCGGCTCGGCGAATCCGCCCTGGCCGTGCTGGGCGTGGTCACCATCGTGTTCATCGTCACGCGGCTGCTCGGCGATCCAGCGATCCTGATGCTCCCGGTCGGCGCGACGCCGGAGCAGCTCGCGAGCTTCCGCGCCGAGCTCGGCATCGACCGGCCGCTCGTCGTGCAGTACGCCGACTTCCTTTGGAACGCCGTGCGCGGCGATTTCGGCCGTTCGTTCCAGCACAACCGGCCCGCCATCGAAGTGGTGGCGGAGCGCATGCCGGCGACGCTCGAGCTGGCGTCGAGCGCGATCGCGCTCGGCCTGCTGATCGGCGGCGGCGCCGGGATGATCGCGGCGATGAATCGCGGCACCGCGCTCGAAGTCTTCGTCATGCTGCTGGCGCTGCTCGGGCAGGCGACGCCGGTGTTCTGGCTCGGCCTGATGCTGATCCTGTTCTTCGCGGTCGATCTCGGCTGGTTCCCGACCGGCGGCGCCGGCACGTTCTGGCACCTGGCCCTGCCGGCATTGACGCTCGCCACCTTCACCAGCGCCTCGATCGCGCGGCTGCTGCGCTCCAGCGTCATCGACGTGCTGCGCGAGGACTATGTGCGCACCGCGCGCGCGAAGGGCCTGCTGCCCCGCACCGTCATGGTCTGGCACATCGCGCGCAATGCGCTCATCCCCGTGGCGACGATGGTGGGCATCCTCGCGGGCGAGCTGCTCGGCGGCTCGGTGATCACCGAGACGGTCTTCGCCTGGCCCGGCGTCGGGCGCGTCATCATCCAGGCGATCGAGGTCAAGGATTTCCCGGTCGTCCAGGCCGGCATCATGATGATCGCGGTCACCTTCGTGTCCATAAACTTCCTGGTCGACCTGCTCTACGGCGTGCTCGACCCGCGGATCAGGTTGCGCTGATGGGCGGCGGGACCGGCAACTTCCTCCGTGCGCTGGCCGCCAGCAAGGGCGGCCTGATCGGCGCCGTGCTGCTGCTCGCCTTCGTGCTGCTGACCGCGGCGGCGCCGCTGCTGCCGGTGCCGGGGCCGACGCAGAGCAACCTGCGCGCGCGCCTGCAGCCGCCCACGCTGTCGCTCACCGAGATCGGTGCGCATCCGCTCGGAACCGACAATATCGGCCGCGACATGTTGAGCCGCATCCTTCATGGCGGGCAGCTCACGCTCGCGGTCGGCGCCGCGGCCGTGGTGCTCGGCGGCGTCGTCGGCGTCCTGCTCGGCATCGTGGCCGGCTATCGCGGCGGGATGTGGGACCGCGTGCTGATGCGGCTGGTCGACATCCAGCTCGCCTTTCCGCTGATGCTGCTCGCCCTGATCATCGCCGCCGCGCTCGGCCCGAGCGTTCGAAACCTCATCATCGTGCTCGCGCTCACCAGCTGGACCCGCTACGCCCGCATCGTGCGCGGCCAGACGCTGGCCGTGCGCGAGCGCGAGTTCGTCCAGTCCGCGCGCGCCATCGCGGCGAGCCCGTGGCGCATCATGACGCGTCACATCCTGCCCAACGTGATGACGCCGGCACTCGTCGTCGCCACGCTCGAACTCGCGCGCGTCATCATCCTCGAAGCGGCCCTCAGCTTCCTCGGCCTCGGCGTCCAGCCACCCTGGCCGAGCTGGGGTCGCATGCTCGCCGAAGGACGCACCTATATGGCCTCGGCGTGGTGGATCGCCGCCTTCCCCGGCCTCGCCATCATGCTGACGGTGCTCAGCGTGAACCTGCTCGGCGACTGGCTGCGCGACTATTTCGACCCGAAGCTGAAATGAGCGGCATTCTCGACGTCAGCGGCCTCACGGTCCGCTTCGACACGCCGGCGGGCACGGTCCACGCCGTCAACGACGTGTCCTACAGCCTCGCCGACGGCGAGACGCTGGGCGTTGTCGGCGAAAGCGGCTCGGGCAAGAGCGTCCATGTTCTCGCCATGCTCGGCCTCATCGCGCGGCCGCCGGGGCGGATCGCCGGCGGCTCGGTGACATTCGGCGGGCGCGACCTGCTGACCTTGTCCGAAGCCGAGCTGCGCGACGTGCGCGGCGGCCAGATCGGGTTCGTGTTCCAGGACCCGATGACCTCGCTCAACCCGGTGCTGACGGTCGGCCGCCAGATCGCCGAGCCGGTGATCCGCCATCGCGGCCTGTCGCCCCGCCAGGCGTGGCAGCGCGCGGCGGAGCTGCTCGATCTCGTCGGCATCGCCGATCCAGAACGCAGGCTGCGCCAGTACCCGCACCAGTTCTCCGGCGGCATGCGCCAGCGCGTGATGATCGCGATCGCGGTCGCGTGCAATCCCAAGCTGCTGATCGCGGACGAGCCGACGACCGCGCTCGACGTCACCGTGCAGGCGCAGATTCTCGGCCTCGTGCGCGACCTCAAGGCGCGCATGGGCATGTCGGTGATCTGGATCACCCACGACATGGGCGTCGTCGCCGGCCTCGCGGACACCGTGCAGGTGATGTATGGCGGGCGGATCGTCGAGCGCGGGCCGGTGCGCGCGATCTTCAAGGACCCGCGCAACGCCTATACCTGGGGCCTGCTGCGCGCCTTGCCCGACCACGGCCAGCGCGTCCAGCGCCGCCTGCACCAGATCGAGGGCCAGCCGCCCGATCTCTATGCTCCGCCCAAGGGCGATCCGTTCGCACCACGCAATCCCTTCGCGACACCGCGCTGCTTCGAACAGATCCCGCCTCTGGTCCCCGCCGCGGGCGCGGTGCCCGGCCATCTCGTCGCCGCGTGGTACGACCTGCCGCGGCTGCTGGCGCAACGGGGGGACGCGCGATGAGCGCCGCCGCCGCCTCGGCCGGACCGATCCTTGCGGTCGAGAACCTGAAGCGCCACTACGTGACGGCGGGCTTCCTCGGGCGCGGCAAGTACACGGTCAAGGCGGTCGACGGCGTCTCGTTCGCGATCGGCCGCGGCGAGACCTTCGGCCTGGTCGGCGAATCGGGCTCCGGCAAGAGCACGACCGGCCGGCTCGTGCTGCGCCTGGAGGAACCGACGAGCGGCCGCGTGCGCTTTGAAGGCGAGGACATCTCGGCGCTGCCGCAATCCGCGCTCAAGCCGGTGCGCCGGCGCATGCAGATCGTTTTCCAGGATCCCTATGCGGCCCTCAACCCGCGCATGACCGTCGGCAACTTCGTCGGCGAGCCGCTGGTCGTCCACGGCGTTGCGCCGGACCGCGAGGACCGGATGGCGCGCGTCGCGGCGCTGTTCAGGAAGGTCGGCCTCGATCCGCGCTTCGTCGACCGCTACCCGCACCAGTTCTCGGGCGGCCAGCGCCAGCGCGTCGGCATCGCGCGGGCGATCGCGCTGGAGCCGAGCCTGATCGTCGCCGACGAGCCGATCACCGCGCTCGACGTCTCGATCCAGGCGCAGATCATCAACCTGTTCCAGGATCTCCAGGAACAGCTCGGCCTCGCCTATCTGTTCATCGCGCACGACCTCAGCATGGTGCGCTATCTCTGCCATCGCCTCGCCGTGATGTGGCGCGGCCGCATCGTCGAACTCGGCCCGACCGAGGCGATCTTCGAAGACCCGCGCCATCCCTACACCAAGGCGCTGTTGTCGTCGGTGCCGATCCCCGATCCCGACCGCGAGCGCAATCGCCAGCGGCTCGTCTTCGACCCCGACACGCTCCGGGCCGCGCCCGACCAGCCGATGGTCGAGGTCGCAGCCGGCCATTTCGTTCTGGCCTGAGGCATTCAAGCGATGACCAAACCCGCCGAACGAATCCGCGCCGTGCTCGAAGGCCGTCCGGTCGACCGCGCGGCATGCTCCTTCTGGACGCATTTCCCCGACATCGACCTCGATCCCGCGGCGATCGCGGCGGCGACCGTCAAGTTCGCGCGCGCACTCGATCTCGACCTCGTCAAGGCGATGCCGAACGGGCTCTACAGCGTCGAGGACTGGGGCGTGGTGCCGGACTTCAGCGCGATCGCCGCCGGCGGAGTCGCCAAGGTGACGCGCGCTGCGGTGGTCAACCCGCAGGACTGGCAGCGCATCCGCCGGCTCGACCCGACGCGCGGCGCCTTCGGACGCGAGCTCGACCATCTGCGCCGGCTCGTGCGCGCGCTCGGCCCCGACGTGCCGGTGCTGGCGACGACGTTCTCGCCGCTGACCGTCGCCAAGAAGCTCGGCGAGGCGGCGTTCTCCGCGCATGTCTGGACCCATCCCGAGCCGGTGCTGGACGCGCTCGGCGAGATCGCGGCGACGATCGCCGCCTTCTCGCGCGAGGCGATCGCGCTCGGCTGCGCCGGCGTGTTCTTCGCGGTGCAGGAGGCGACGCCGGCGATCGGGGAGGACATCTATCGCCGCTTCGGCCAACCCTACGATATTGCCGCCCTCGCCGGCGCCAAGGCGGGCTGGTGCAATACGATCCACATGCACGGCGACAAGGTGCTGTTCGACATGCTCAAGGCCTATCCGGTCGCGATGCTCAACTGGCATGTCGGCGAGGCGCCGCCGTCGATCGCCGCCTATCGCGCCGCGGGCGGCGACCGGCCGATCCTCGGGGGCTTGCGCCGCACGCCGATCACCCAGGGCGACCGCACGGCGATCGCGGCGGACATCGACGCCGCGTTCGCGGTCGAGGGCGGGCGGGGCATCGTGCTGGCGCCGGGCTGCGTCATCCGCCATCCGGTCGACGAGGCCCTGCTGCGCGAGGTCGCGAGGACCATCCGTACCCATCCGACACGAGGCAAAGATGCGAAGCATTGAGGTCGCCGGCGCGCGCTTCTGCTACGACGAGGTCGGGACCGACCGCGACGGCACGATCATCGTGCTCCATGGCGGCCGCGGCATCGGCGACCACCGCAGCGAGCTGGCGGCATACCGGCCGCTCTCCGACCGCTACCGGGTCATCGCCTACGACCAGCGCGGCTGCGGCCTTACCTCGCTCACGCCCCCCTTCACCTTCGCGCGACTCGCCGACGACGTCGACGCGATGCGCCGCGCGCTGGTCGGCGACAGGAAGATCATTCTGCTCGGCGGCTCGTTCGGCGGGATGATCGCGCTCAGCGCGGCCGTGCGCCACCCGCAGATGCTCACGCATCTGATCCTGCGCGGCACCGCCCCGAGCCACGATTTCGAGCCCGAGGCGCTCGAGAACTTCAAGGCGCGCATCCACAGGGCGACGAGCGCCTCGCTGGGCATGGTCGAGAAGATCTTCTCCGACACCGTCATCGACGACACCGAGCTGCGGCTGATCTGGCTGGCGCTGGCGCCGCTCTATCGCGAGGACTTCGACCCCGACGCCGCGCTCGAGCAGACGCGCACGATGCACCTCCACGCCGAATCGCACAACGCGCTCTACCGCAACAAGCAGCAGTACGACGTGCGCGAGAGCATGCGCGCCATCGCCGTGCCGACCTTCGTGTTTTGCGGCGCGCATGACTGGATCTGCCCGCCCAGCCAGTCGAAGCTGATGGCGGCGCGCATCCCCGGCGCCGAGCTGATGATCGTCGACGGCGCCAATCACTCCGTCCATCACGAGGCCAACGAGCTGGTGATCGGCCGGATCAGAGATTTCCTCGCGCGACATCCCGCCGCGCGCGGAGCATGATCGAAATGTATGCAGGACAGAAGGAGACGACCATGTTGTCACGACGGGCAGGTTTGGCGGCGGCTGTTCTCGCTTTGGGGGCCTGGGCCTTTGCGCTGGCAGGCGGCGCCTGGGCACAGGCCCCGGGCCGGACGCTCACGATCGCGTTGCCGAGCAACGTCAACACGCTCGATCCGCACAACACCGCGACGATCGGCACCGACATGAGCGTGATCAGCCATCTCTACACGCCGCTGCTCGAACGCGGGCCCGATCTTCGGCTGCGTCCGATGCTGGCGACGGCGTGGCAGATGGTCGACGCGACGACGTGGCGCTTCACCCTGCGCGCCGGCGTGACCTTCGCCAACGGCGAGAAGCTCGATGCCGAGGCGGTCAAGTGGAACATCGAGCGGGTGCGCAATCCGCAGGTCAATGCGCGCATCCGGCCGTGGTTCGAACTCGTGCGCGAGGTGCGCGTCGTCTCGCCGACCGAACTCGAGATCCTGACCAGCCAGCCCTTCCCGGCGCTCGCCGACCAGCTCTCGATGTTCTACCTGCTGCCGCCGCAATGGACGGCGAACAACAATCCGGCGACCGCGACCATGCCGTCGGGCGCCTATGAGCTGCGCGAGTTCCGTCCCGGCGACCGCATCGTCGTCGGCGCGCGCGCCGGCTACTGGGGCGACGCGCCGACCTTCAGCACGGTGACCTTCCGCATCGTGCCGGAGACCGCGAGCCGCATCGCGGCGCTGATGGCGGGCGAGGTCGACCTCATCACCAACGTGCCGCCGAGCGAGTTCCGCCGCATCAATGCGAGCGGGCGCGCGCAGGCCGGTTCGGTCGACAGCACGCGGACCTTCTTCATCCGCTACAACAACCTGATCGCGCCCTTCCGCGGCAACCGCAACCTGCGCCTCGCCCTCAACTACGCGGTCGACCGCCAGGCGATCGTCGACACGATCTTCGGCGGGCAGGGCCGCGTCGCCAATTGCGGCATCCTCACGCCGGCGTATTTCGGCTTCGACCCCTCGATCCAGCCGACGCCCTATGATCCCGCCCGCGCGCGCCAGCTCCTGCGCGAGGCCGGCATCACCGGGCCGATCACCATCGACTTCGACATTCCGACCGGCGTCTACCTGCTGTCGCAGGAGGTCACGCAGGCCGTGGTGGCGCAGCTCGAGGAAGTCGGCATCCGCGTGCGCATGAACGAGATGGAATTCGGCGCGTTCATGAACAAGTATCTGCGCACGCGCGACATGGCGCCGATGGGCTATCTCAGCCTCGCGTGGCCGACGCTCGACGGCGAGGGCCTGCTGTCCTTCTACGAAACCGGCAACATCTACGCCTATTGGGACGACGAGACCTTCACCAACCTGCTGCGCGAATCGCGGCGGACCTCGGCGCCCGACGAACGCCGCCGGCTGCTGCAGCAGGCGGCGCGGCGGATCTGCGACGAGGCGCCGTCGCTGTTCCTGTTCACCCAGCCCGCGACGTTCGGCACGTCGACGCGCGTCCAGTGGAGCGCGCGCGGCGACGACTGGATCCGCGCCTGGGACTTCGCGGCGCGCTGAACCGGGCGCGGCGCATGCGCCACCTCACCGCGACGCATTGGGGCGTCTACGAGGTCGAGGCAGGGGCCGGCGGCGCGCCGGCCCTGCGCCCGTTCGCCGGGGATCCCGCACCGTCGCCGATCGGTCTCGATGCGCTCGGCGAGGAGGTGGCGCGGCTGCGGGTCCGCCGGCCGGCGGCCCGCCGCGGCTGGCTCGAGGGGACGGGCGGGCGCCGCGGCGACGACGATTTCGTCGAGATCGGCTGGGACGAGGCGCTCGACCGGGTCGCAGCCGCGCTCGCGCGCGTGCGCGCGGCGCACGGCAATGAAGCGATCTTCGGCGGCTCCTATGGCTGGTCGAGCGCCGGCCGCTTCCATCACGCGCAGAGCCAGGTCCATCGCTTCCTGAACGCGATCGGCGGCTATGTCCGCAGCGTCGACACCTACAGCCTCGGCGCCGCGCGCGTGCTGATGCCGCACATCGTGGCGCCGATGGAAGAGCTGATGGTCTCGCACACGTCGTGGGACGTGATTGCCGACCACACGAAGCTGTTCGTTTGCTTCGGCGGCATTCCGGCGAAGAACGCCCAGGTCTCCTCCGGCGGGGCGATGGAGCACCGCATTCCCGGCGCGCTGCGCCGCGCCGCCGAAGCGGGCGTGCGATTCGTCAACGTGAGCCCGGTGCGCGACGACATCGATACCGGCGGGCCGGTCGAATGGATCCCGATCCGGCCGAACACCGACGCCGCGCTGCTGCTGGCGCTCGCGCACACGATCCATGCCGACGGCCGCCATGACCGCGATTTCCTCGCGCGCTGCTGCGCCGGCTTCGAGCGCTTCGTCCCCTACCTCACGGGCGCGGCCGACGGCCAGCCGAAGGACGCGGCGTGGGCGGCGGCGATCACCGAGGTTCCGGCGGAACGGATCGTCGCGCTGGCGCGCGAGATGGCCTCGACGCGCACGATGCTCAATGCGTCATGGTCGCTGCAGCGCGCCGAACACGGCGAGCAGCCCTATTGGGCGCTCGTCACGCTCGCGAGCATGCTCGGGCAGATCGGCCTGCCGGGCGGCGGCTTCGGCGTCGGCTACGGCGCCACCAATCTGATGGGCAGCCCGAATGCGCGCTTCGGCGGGCCGACCCTGAACCAGGGCCGCAACGCGGTGCGCGCGTTCATCCCCGTCGCACGCATCGCCGACATGCTTCTGAATCCCGGCGCGCCGTTCGAGTACAACGGCGGGCGCCATGCCTATCCGGACATCAGGCTGATCTACTGGGCGGGCGGCAACCCGTTCCACCACCACCAGGATCTCCACCGTCTCGCCGAGGCCTGGCAGCGGCCGCAGACGATCATCGTCCACGAGCAGTTCTGGACCGCGACGGCGCGGCGCGCGGACATCGTGCTGCCGGCGACGACGTCGCTCGAGCGCGACGACATCGGCTTCGCCAACGGCGAGCGCCATCTCATCGCGATGAAGCGCGCGGTGCCGCCGGCCGGCGAGGCGCGCGACGATTTCGCGATCTTCGCGGCGCTTGCGCAGCGCCTCGGCGCGGCGGCCGCCTATACGGAGAACCGCAGCGAGGCCGACTGGCTGCGCGCGATCTACGACGACAGCCGCGTCCGCGCCAAGCAGGCCGGCATCGAGCTGCCGGCTTTCGACGATTTCTGGCGGGCGGGCATCGCCACGGTCGGCGCGCGCAATGCGCGCCCGGTGATGCTCGAAGCGTTCCGCGGCGATCCTGCGGCCCATCCGCTGAAGACGCCGTCGGGCCGCATCGAGATCTTCAGCGAGCGCATCGCCGGCTTCGGCGCCGCCGATTGCCCGGGCCACGCGGCGTGGCTCGACAAGGTCGAATGGCTCGGCGGCGCAGCGGCGCGCCGCTTCCCGCTGCACCTGCTGTCGGACCAGCCGAGCACGCGCCTGCACAGCCAGCTCGACCACAGCGCGCACAGCCGCGCCGGCAAGGTCGCGGGGCGCCAGCCGATCACGCTCAACCCGGCCGACGCCGCGGCGCGCGGCATAGGGCCGGGCGACACGGTGCGGGTGTTCAACGATCGCGGTGCCTGCCTTGCGGGCGCGGTCGTCAGCGACGCGGTCAGGCGCGGCGTCGTGCGCCTCTCGACCGGCGCGTGGTTCGATCCCGCACCGGCCGACGATCCCGCCGGCCCGGAGCGCAGCGGCAATCCCAACGTGCTCACGCGCGATGCCGGAAGTTCGCGCTTGGCGCAGGGGTGCAGCGCGCAGAGCTGCCTCGTCGAGGTCGAGGCATGGCGCGGGCCGGCGCCGGCGCCGCGCGTCTACGATCCGCCGCGCTTCGCCGCCCGGTCCTCCTGACCGGCGACGACGGCGTGGACGCGCATGATGCGCGCGGCGTCGGGTCGCCATGGGGCAGCAACTTCCGTCGCGCCTGCACGATCCGGCCGGCAACCAATGTGCGTACGGCGGCGCCAATGCGCCCCGTCGGCGCGACTAGCGCGATGTCGGCTGGGCCTGCTTGCGCTGCGCCCAGAGCGTGGCCAGCAGCGTGGCGACCGAGCCGGGATCGTTCCGCAGCGCCGCCTTGATGTCGACGGCGCGCTGATCGGCCAGAACCTCTTCCGCCCCGGCCTCGATTGCCGCCAGCGTCCGCGCCACAACGTCGGCGGGACGGGCCTTCGGCACGTCGAGACCCGCCACCATGTCGGTGTCGATATAGCCCGCGTGGACGCCGACGACGAGCGTGCCCTGGGCGCGCAGCTCGATGCGCACGCCGTCGGTGAGCATCAGCTGCGCCGCCTTCGACGCGCAGTAGGAACCCTGGGTCGCCACCGCGATCCAGCTCGCGACCGACAGCACGTTGACCAGCGCGCCGCCGCCATTGCGGCCCAGCACGGGCGCGAAGGCGCGGCACATCGCCAGCGTGCCGAAGTAGTTCGTCTCCATCTCCGCGCGCGCCGCATCGAGCGATGGCGAGTCGATGAGCGGCGCGTAGCGGAATACGCCGGCATTGTTGATCAGCAGGTTGACGTCGCCGCATGCCGCCGCGGCGGCTGCAACCTCCTCCGGCCTGGTGATGTCGAGCCGCACCGGACGCAGGCCCGTGCCGGCGAGAGCGGCCGGGTCGCGCGCCGCGCCATAGACCTTGGCGGCCCCGGCATCGCGCAGCGCAGCCGCGAACGCCTTGCCGAGGCCGCGATTGGCGCCGGTCACCAGGGCGACTGTGCCGCGGATCTTCATCGGAGCCTGGTTACGCGCGCCGCCGCGGACCGGATCAGTCGAAGCGCCACGACCGGGACCAATAGGGTTGCCCGTCGATCGCGATGTCGACGGCGAGCGAGGTGGCGCGGGTTGTGGTGACGGTGCGCGACGTCAGCACCGTGCGGCTGACGGGGCGGTCGACCGCGATCACGGTGGTCGACTGCATGCGTGCCAGGTCGGGGCGGCTGGCGCTGACCGCCGCCGAATAGCTGTGGTCGGCATCGAACACCGTCAGCGGATCGACGCGCACGCGCTCGCTGCGCGAGGACTCCAGCCGCGCGGTGCGGGTCATCAGGTCGCTCTGCAGGGTCCAGCGCTGCCCGCCGCCGAGGTCGCTGGGCACGGCGAGCGCCTGCAGCGGTCCCCATTGCGGGGCGGACGGCCCGCCCGCCGGCAGCGGGCAGACCGGCAGGCGGACGCGGCTCGCGCCATGGAACACCGCCAGGGTTGCCGGCTTCGGCGTCGGCCACAGCCGCGGGAAATCGGCGCAGGCGACGGCGAGGCGCAGGCGGCGGCCGGCGGCGACGCGATAGGCGGTGGCGCGCAGGTCGACCTCGACCTGGATGCGCTGGCCCGGCTTCGCGCGGCCGGTCAGGTCGGTCCAGCCGGTCGCGATGAGGGTCGAGGCGCCGTTGGGCGCGACGTCGGACAGCTTGAGAACGAGGTTGAGCGGCAGGTCGCTCGGCGTGAGCTCGATCAGCGCGCTGCTCGGGCCGATCAGCTCCATCGGCTCGGCGAGCGGATCGCTGGTGAAGCAGAGCGAGCGCGCGTCGTCGGCGCTGTGGTCGCGCGGGTCGGCGGGATCGAGCGCGGTCGTCCAGGGGTCCCACAGCAGCGAGTGCAGGCCGATCGTCGGGTCGTAGACATGCGTCGACGATCCGCTCGACGCACGCGGCTGCGCGCGCGACAATCCGCCGTCGCTGCCGAGGAACCAGTCCTGCCAGGCGAGCCGCTGCGGCGGCCATGCCGGCTCGCTGCGCCAGCCGCCGCCGTCGCCCTGCATGAAGATCGTCACCGGCGCGTCGTTCTCGATGCCGGTCGCTTCGCCCTTGAGCCAGCGATCGAACCAGCGCTCCATCTCGCGCAGCCCGGCAGCCGGCGCCTCGCGCGCCTTGTCGGGAAACTCGTGCTTCCACGGCCCCATCAGCAGCTTCTTCGTGGCCTTGATCGCGGCGAAGTCGCGCGGCGTGCAGTCGGCATAGAGATCGCGCCAGCCGCAGATGTTGAAGGTCGGGCACTCGATCCGGTCGACGGCGACGACGCGCGATCTCCAGTATTCGTCGAATTGCGGGTGGTCGATCCACGCCGACAGCCACGGCGGGTTGTTCTCGAGATGGTCGGCCCAGACCTGCGCCCAGCGGCCGTCGGCGTCGTGCAGCAGCGGCGGCAGAAGATTGTAGGCGGCCATGCGCGGGCCCCAGTCGGCGCGCATCCAGAACCCGGCGCCGCAGCCGCCAAGCGCGATCGCGCCGCGGTGGAGGTCGGCGGAGGCATGGATCGGGACGATCGCCTTGAGATGCGGGGGCCGAGTCGCCGCGGTGGCGAGCGCGGTGATGCCGGGATAGGAGACGCCCCACATGCCGACATTGCCGTCGCACCAGGGCTGGCGCGCGATCCACTCGACGACGTCGTGGCCGTCGCGCGCCTCCTGCGGCGCGAAGGGCTCGGGATTGCGGCCGCCCGAATTGCCGAGGCCGCGCATGTCGACGCTCAGCGCTGCATAGCCGCGCGCGGCGAAGTGGCGGTTGGTCGCGTCGACGTCGAGCCGCCCGCCGCGGCCGTCCTTGTGGTAGGGGCCGAAGTTGAGGAGGGCGGGGACTCTCCCGCCGCCCGCTGGCCGCACCACGTCGCCCGCGAGGGCGACTCCGTCGGACATTGGAATGAGCAGATTGCGTTCGCTGACGAAATTGGCGGTCACGGCGATGGTCCCCCCGGGCCGCGTGAGGTCGCGGCGCATCCGCGACCCTAGGGCGCGCGGCGTCGCGCTGGCAATGGGGCTATCGGCGCGCTCAGGCGGGAACGCTCGCGCCGGACGTCGCGGACGACAGGCCGAACGCCGCAGCCGTCAGTTCGTAGGACCGCTTGCGCGCTTCGTGGTCGAAGATCGCCGAGGTGATCATCACCTCGTCCGCCGCGGTGGCGTCGACCAGCGTCTGCAGGCGCTCGCGCACCGTCGCCGGGCTGCCGACGAAGACGCGCGCGCGGTTCGCCTGGGCGCGGCGGCGGTCGATCTCGCTCCACGGCTCGGCGAGCGCATCCTCGGGGCTGGCGAGCGGCCGGAACTCGCCGCGCGCGCGGCGGGCGAAGTTGAGGTCGACGGTCGCGGCGAGGCGTTCAGCCTCCGCGTCGGTGTCGGCGCAGACCACCGCGGTGGCGAGGATCGCATGCGGCCGGTCGAGCCGGCCGGCGGGTTGGAAGCGGCGACGATAGTCCTGCAGCGCGGCGACCGCGTCGTGGCTCGCGAAGTGGTGCGCGAAGGCGAAACCGGCGCCGATCTGTGCGGCGAGCCGCGCGCTGTAGTCGCTCGAGCCGAGCAGCCAGATCGGCGGCAGCGGCGCGTCGGCGGGCATCGCGCTGATGGTGCTGAACGGATGGCCTTCGGGGTAGCCGTGCTGCTCGATCAGCAGCAGTTCCTGGAAGCGCTCGAGGAAGTCGTCGTCCTCCGCCACGCCCTGGCGGCGGCGCAGCGCGAGCGACGTCACCGGATCGGTGCCGGGGGCGCGGCCGATGCCGAGGTCGATGCGGCCCGGAAACAGCGCCTCGAGCGTCTTGAACCGCTCGGCGACCGTCAGCGGCGCGTGATTGGGCAGCATCACGCCGCCCGAGCCCACGCGCATGCGCGTGGTGATCGCGGCGATCTGGCCGATCATCAGGTCGGGCGCCGAGCTCGCAACCGAGGGAAGGTTGTGATGCTCGGCGATCCAGTAGCGCGCGTAGCCCAGCCGGTCGGCGAGCCGCGCGAGGTCGAGGCTGTTGCGCAGCGCCGCGGAGCCCGGCGTCGCCGAGGTCACGAAGCAGAGGTCGAGAACGGAGAGCGGAAGCATGCCACAGAGGTAATGCGGCGGCCCCGCTTTGGCCACCGCCATTTGCCGCGCCTCAGCCCGGCGCGACGTGCATTGGCGTCGCGGGCCGCGCAGCGGGGCGCGATGTCGTGGCGAAGGGTCGGAGGACGGTCGGGCGTGCCGGCGGGGACAAGTCGATCCGCGGCGGTCTTCGGTCGGTCGGCGGCCCGGGCCGAGCGATCCTGGGGCGTGGATGCCGCCCGCCCGGCTGGGCGGGCAGGCGGCACCCGGTGGGAAGCGTCAGACCGCTTCCTTGAGTTCCTTGGCCGCGCGGAAGGCGACCTTCTTGCTGGCCTTGATCTTGATCGGCTCGCCCGTCGCCGGGTTGCGGCCCATGCGCGCGGCGCGCTTGCGGACCTGCAGGATGCCGAGGCCGGCGATGCGGATGCGGTCGCCCTTCTTGAGCGCCTTCACGATATGGCCGACGAGATTGCCGAGAATGGCCTCGGAATCCTTCTTCGACATCTCATGCTGTTCGGCCAGCGCCGCCGCGAGATGCTTGAGGGTCAGGGTCGTCTGTGCGCCAGACTTTGATGCAGCCATCTTGTTTTCTCCGTTAGGGGTGGTGGGAGTGGGCGAGCGATGGGGAGAGAGAATCACAGACTGCCAGGGCCATGCAACCCGGTTGCATCGATTCTTAGCGCCAAAACGCAAGTTTTGGGGTTCCGGCCGTAGGGGCGCCTCCGCTGGTTCGGTCACGTGTTCCCGTTATCTGCGACTCGAACTGTACGGGCATTGTTACGCCGATTTCGGATGTGATCCATAGAAATCAAGTCGTCGCGGCCCAGCCGGCAAGTGGTCGCGGTCCCGGCGCGGCGTCCGCCGGGGCTGTGGCAAAATCGCGACAATCAGTCCGTGGCCGCGCGGCGGACGAGGCGGCGCGCGTAGTCGAGCGCCAGAACGGCGACTCCGGCGGCCGCCGCCAGCATCACCGGAACGGTCCCGATTCGGTCGACCACCGCGCCCACGAGGGCGACCCCGATCGCCTGGCCGAGGAAATAGGACGACGCGAACAGCGCCACCGCGCTGCCGCGGGCGTCCGGCGCCATCTGCGTCGCATTGGTCTGCAGCGTGTTGTGGTGCATGTAGAAGCCGAGTCCGGCCGCGAACACGGCGGGGAGTGCCACGAGCCAGTTCGGCGCCAGCGCAAAGGCCGCGAGCGCGATCGCCGCCAGCAGGCCGCCGACGCGGGCGAGCCCCGGCTCGCCGAGACGCCGCACCAGCGGGCGCGCCGCGACGATGTAGGCAGCGCCGCCGAGCCCGATCAGGCCCAGGCCCAGCCCGGAGGCGGTCAGGCTCAGTCCGAAGCGGTGGTGCAGATCGGCGCCCATGAAGGCGAGGGCGGAGTTCAGCAGGAAGCCTTCCCAGAACACGATCGCGGCGATCGTGCGCACCCAGGGGCGGGCGAGCAGCACGGCGAGCCCGGTCGCCATGTGGTGCAGGCCGAACGGCGTGGACGAACTGCGCCGGCGCGGAATGCGACCGCTCAGGACCTCGAATGCCAGCGCCGCCGCGGTGAGCAGCAGCAGGCCGCCGAGCATCCAGAACACCGCGCGCCAGCCGACGAGGTCGCCGACGATGCCGCCGGCCGCCTGGCCGAAGATGAGCCCGGTGATGCCGCCGAACATGAAGCGCGCCAGGGTCTGCTGCCTTCGCTCGTAGGGCACGACGTCGCCGATCCAGGCGAGCGCCAGGGGGATGATCGCTGCGGCGGTGGCGCCCGACGCGAAGCGCATGGCCACCAGCATTTCGAAGCTGCCGGCGAATCCGGCCAGCATCGTCGCGATGCCGGCGAGTGCGGTGCCGCCCGCGATCGTCGCGATCTTGCCGAAGCGGTCGCCGATCGGCCCGTAGATGATCTGGAGCAGGCCGTAGGCGAGCGAGAAGGCGGTGATGACGATCGCCGCCGTGCCGGTCGTGGTCGCAAACTGGTCGGCGAGCTGCGGCAGCAGGGCGTCGGTCACCCGCATCGACGCGGAGCTGGCGAAGGCGGCGGTCGCCAGTACGAACATCGTGCGCAGGACGTCGGCTTCGCCCGCTCCGGCCGCGCCCGGCGGCGCCTCTTGTCGTGTCGTCACGCGGCTGGACCCTCGCCCTCGGTGCTCGTCATTGTGCTCCGCTGGATCGCCGCGGCGCCATGCGCTAGACCATGCCGGCATCATTCCATGAAGGAGCGTCGCATGTCCGGAGTCGTCGAAGGCAAGGCCAAGCCGCGGGGCCGCTATGCGCATATCAAGCGCGCGGGCGACTTTCTCTTCGTGTCGGGGACCAGCGCCCGCCAGCCCGACAACAGCATCGCCGGCGCCAGCGCCGACGCGATGGGCACAGCCAGCCTCGACGTCGTCGCCCAGACCCGCGCGACGCTCGAGAACATCCGCGACATCCTGAAGAGCCAGGGCGCGACGCTGGCCGATGTCGTGTCGGTGACGAGCTATCTCGTCAACATGAACGACTTCGGCGGCTACAACCGCGCCTATGCCGAGTATTTCCCCGAGGACCCGCCGACGCGCACGACGGTTGCGGTCCATCAGCTGCCGCATCCGCATCTGGTGATCGAGATCTCCGCGGTGGCCTACAAGCCGGTCGCCGGCAAGGGCTGAGGCCGCGATGGAGCACGGCCATGCCATCGCCGGGTCCGGCGCGCTGGCATGGCTGCTCGATGCGGCGGGCCTGCATGCGGCGCTCTTTCTCGGCGGCCTGGCCGGCGGGCTGACGCACTGCTCGGTCATGTGCGGGCCGTTCGTGCTCGCGCAGGTCGCGGCACGGCTCGAGCGCGAAAGCGCGATGTCCGGCGGCGAGCTTGCGCGGCTCGCCGGCGGCGCGCTGATCCCCTATCACCTCGGGCGCCTCACCACCTATGCCGCGCTCGGCGCCGCGGCCGGGGCGCTCGCCGGCCAGATCACCATGCTCACCGGATTCGGCTGGCTGATCGCGGCGTTCCTCGCGCTCGCCGCGGTGCTGTTCCTCGCGCAGGCCTTCGCCGCGCTCCGCCGGTCGGGCGCCGGCGGCGGCGCGATCGGTCGCGCGATCGGCCGCGTCGTG
Source organism: Alphaproteobacteria bacterium (assembly GCA_016793045.1). GTDB lineage: Bacteria > Pseudomonadota > Alphaproteobacteria > CACIAM-22H2 > CACIAM-22H2 > JAEUKZ01. Next base: position 2,310 of record JAEUKZ010000329.1, on the reverse strand, counting down.
ACGCCGCTGATGCGCGATCCGCGCGGCTGGCGCGGCTACGCCCTCGGCGTCGCGCTCGGCTTCCTGCCCTGCGGGCTGCTCTATGGCGCGCTTGCGGCGGCCGCGGGGGCGGGCGGCGCGCTCGGCGGGGCGGCGGCGATGGCGGCTTTCACGCTCGGCACCGCGCCGGCGCTGATCGCCGTCGGCTGGATCGGCGTCTTCTTCGGCCGGCGCTGGGCGCCGGCGATGCGCCTGGCCGGTCCGCCGGTGATGATCTTCAACGCCGTGCTGCTGCTGGCCCTCGCCTGGCGCGCGCTCGGCTAGGGGGCCGCCTCAGCGGTCCGCGACGAGGTCGCGATAGGCGTGCCAGGTCGCGTGTCCGATCAGCGGCATGGTGACGGCGAGTCCGATGAACAGTGTGGCGATGCCGAAGGCGGTAAAGCCCGCGATCAGCGCCGCCCACAGGGCCATCGGCTTCCAGTTGCGCAGCACCGCGGTGAAGCTGACCGCGACCGACGTCACCATCGAGACCGGCCGGTCGTGCAGCATCGGGATCGATATCGCGCCGATCGCGAAGGCGAGCGCGGCCAGCGCCGCGCCGATTGCCGTGCCGGTGGCAAGGAACATCACGCTCTGCGGCGAAAACAGCAGGACCTGGACGACGGTGTCCCAGTTGGGCGATGCGGTGCTGAAGAACAGCGCGAACAGCAGCTGCGCCACGCGCACCCAGGCGAGGTGGAAGAGCATCAGCACGAGGCTGAACAGCATCACCTGGTCGCCGTTGCGCCGCCACGCGGCGAGCGCGGTCGCCAGCGTCGGCGACTCGCCGGCCTCGAGCCGGCGGCTGGTGTCGTAGAGCCCGACGGCGAGGATCGGCGCGACGAACATGAAGCCCGCGGCCAGGGGCAGCAGAAGATAGAAATAGTCGAGCAGGTGCAGCGAGACCGTGAGCGCCCAGCTCACCCCCACGATGATGGCGCCGTAGCTCAGGCCGATGTCGGGCCGCCGCGTGAGATCGCGCCAGCCCGCGGCAAGCCACGACCACGGCCGGTCGATCGGAATCAGTCGCACTTGAACGTTGGCCATCTCAATCGGCTCGGCAGAGGCGGACCCGGTCATGGCGCTCCCTCGGTGGCACAGTTCTTCGTTCGTGCCGGAGGCGCAGCCTGCCGCCTGCGGCAAAACGCCGACTTAACGCACATCAATGATGAGCTTATCGCAGTGCGGGAAAGTTTTGCCACCGGCTCGGGCCCGATCGCGGCCCGCGCACGCATAACATTGGGGTAAGCCATGGCGGCAGCGGTTCTGGGGGCGACGTCGCCCGTTGTCAGCACGACGGGGCGGGTCGACTACGTCGAAGACGTCGTCCGCGCCTTCGTCATCGCCACCGTGTTCTGGGGCATCGTCGGCTTCCTTGCCGGCGTCTACATCGCACTCCAGCTCGCTTGGCCGATCTTCAACCTCGGGCTGGAATGGACGAGCTTCGGCCGCCTGCGCCCGCTTCACACGTCGGCGGTGATCTTCGCCTTCGGCGGCAACGCGCTCTACGGGACCTCGCTCTACATCGTGCAGCGGACCTCGCGCGCGCGCCTCTGGGGCGGCGAAGCGACCGGCTGGTTCCTGTTCTGGGGCTATCAGCTGTTCATCGTCCTGGCCGCCACCGGCTACGTCCTCGGCATCAGCCAGGGCCGCGAATATGCCGAACCCGAATGGTACGTCGACCTGTGGATCACCATCGTCTGGGTGGTCTATCTCCTGACCTTCGTCGGGACGCTGCTGAAGCGCGAGGAACCGCACATCTACGTCGCCAACTGGTTCTTCCTCGCCTTCATCATCACCATCGCGATGCTGCACATCGTCAATAACCTCGCGGTGCCGGTGTCGTTCTTCGGGGTGAAGAGCTATTCGCTGAACGCCGGCGTGCAGGATGCGATGATCCAGTGGTGGTACGGCCACAACGCGGTCGGCTTCTTCCTCACCGCCGGCTTCCTCGGCATGGTCTACTACTTCATCCCCAAGCAGGCGAACCGGCCGGTCTATTCGTACCGCCTGTCGATCGTGCACTTCTGGTCGCTGATCTTCCTCTACATCTGGGCGGGTCCGCACCACCTCCACTACACCGCGCTGCCCGACTGGGCGCAGATCCTGGGCATGACCTTCTCGATCATGCTGTGGATGCCGTCCTGGGGAGGCATGATCAACGGCCTGATGACGCTGTCCGGGGCATGGGACAAGCTGCGCACCGACCCGGCGCTGCGCTTCTCGGTGACGGCGGTCGCCTTCTACGGCATGTCGACCTTCGAAGGGCCGGTCATGTCGATCCGCGCGGTC
>JAEUKZ010000314.1 GCA_016793045.1 Alphaproteobacteria bacterium | reverse complement strand
CTCGACCTGTGGAGCCGAGACTTCGTGCGCGCCGCGCGCGCGCTCGGCTGCGGCCCCTTGCGCATCGCGCTCGTGCACGTGCTGCCCAACATGGCCGGCCTGCTGATCGTCCACGGCACCGTCCAGGTCGCGGTGGCGCTGCTGATCGAGGCCGGCCTGTCCTATCTCGGCCTCGGCATCCAGCCGCCCGACGCGAGCCTCGGGCGCATGCTCAACGACGCGCAGACCCACATGGGCCGCGCGCCGACCATCGCCATCTTCCCCGGCCTCGGCCTCGCCGCGATCGTGCTCGGCATGAACCTGCTCGGCGACGGCCTGCGCGACTGGCTCGACCCGCGCACGGCGCAGGATGCGCCGGCGATCTGAACCCCACCACGGAGACTTCCGACCATGACCGACGTCGTCGACGAGCTGCTGCAAGAGGCCGACCGGGCCGTCGCCGCGATGCGCGAGGCCGCGATCAGGGCACGCGCGCTGCACGCCCGCGCCGAGCTGATGCGCCACATGCGCACGACCGCGGCAAAGTCGAAGGACAGGCCGCGCGACGTGGCGGTGCGCGCGGTCGTCGACGAATGGCTCGAGGCGTGGGCGCTCACCCGCTCGACCTGGCCGCATGTCGCGGAGATGGAGGCGGTGACGGTCGCCTTCCACGACCACGTCAAGGCGCCGAGCGCCGCCACCGATGCGGCGCTCCGCACCGCGATCGCGGCACTCGATGCCGCCTTCGCCAAGGCGGGCAGGCCCGTCGCCGACCAGATGGCGTGGCGCTCGATGTGCGCCCATGGCTGGTGGGGCCAGATCGCCCCACCCCCGCCGGGCCAGGGCCGCACCGACCGCCAATGGCCGGCGCGGCCCTTCTGGGAGGAAGGCTGCCTGCCGCAGTGTCTCTGAGCGCCGCGTCTGCGCGACCAGCCGTAGGGGCCGGCCTCTCGGCCCCCACGACGATCGCCGGCGAACCGCGCTAGGTCCGCCGGAACAGCGCGAGGTCGATCGACTCGCCCATCGCGCGATAGCCGGCGTCGCCGGGATGCAGCCAGTCGCCGCCATTGAAGGCCGCCTGCATCTTGCGCGGGTTTGCCGGGTCGCGGATGACCGCGTCGAAGTCGATCACCGCGTCGAACGCGCCCGCCGTGCGGATCCACTCGTTGACCGCCGCGCGGCGCGTCTCCTTCTCCGGCGTGTAGTAGTCGCCGACGTTCTGCAGCGCCGTGCCTTCGAACGGCGTCAATGTGCAGCCGATGATCTTGATCCCACGCGCGTGCGCGCGTTCGGCGAGCTGGCGATAGCCGGCGATCATATCGTCGACGCTCACCCGTTCGCTCTCTGGCGCCAGCGCCGTGCCCGGCCAGCCGATGTCGTTGATGCCGACCATCACGGTGACGTGGCTCACGCCCGGAATCGCCAGCACGTCGCGATCGAAGCGTGCCAGCGCGCTCTGCCCGGCGCCGTCGGTGAGCAGCCGGTTGCCGCCGATGCCGGCATTGAACACCGCGGCCGGCGCGTTCGCCTCCGCAAGCAGCCGCCGCGCCAGATGGTCCGGCCAGCGGTTGTTGCTGTCGGGCGTCGACAGCGTCCCGTCGGTGATCGAATCGCCGAAGGTCACCACCGTCGGCATCCGGCTCGGCACCCGCACCATCACGCCGGCGAGGAAGAAGCGATTGAGGAAGCGCGATTCGATCGGCAGCTCGGCGGCGGCGGCGTGGTTGCCGGCGGGGGAAACGAAGGCGGTCTGCACGCCGGTCGGATGCGCGGTCGTGACGTCGGTGGCATTGGGCAGGAACAGGCTGATCGCGAGGCTGGCGAGGGGCGTCACGCGCAGATCCACGGGGTCGCTCAGCGCGGGCGCGCCGGCGGGCACGGTGATCGAGGTCTTGCCGCCGAAGGTGAGCGGCTTGTCGCTGCCGGACTGAATCGCCGGCCCGCTGGCGGAGAGCGCGACATGCGCCGCGCCGATCGTCAGCGGCGTCGTGCCGAACTCGTTGGAGAACTGCACCCGCACCTGGTCGCCGCCGGCGCTGATGCGCGTGATCTGGCGGATCGTCTGGTTGGTGAAGCGCGGCGGCAGGTTGTTGCGCGGGAGCGGCCGGATCGGGCTCGCGCCCCAGCTTCCGACCCATGTAGCGCCGGCGCTCTGCGCCGCCGCGGGGCGCAGCAGCGTCGCCGGCCCGACCAGGGCCGCCGCACCCGCAAGCAGCCCGCCGCGCAGTATCGCGCGACGCGCCAGCGGCGACGTCGTCGATTCACTCGAATTGGCACGAGTCATGGCGTCCTCCTTGGTGGGAGGCGGGCGCCGGATCGTCCCGCCATCCCGACGGTGTCGATCGCCCAATGCCTGTCGTTGTTATGCGCGCAGCATGCGCCGCGCCCGCGACACTGACAAGCGCGCGGGTGTATGCAGCGTGAAGGTCAACCCGCCGCGGCGATCAGCCGTGCGGCGATCTCGTCGGCGCTGCTCTGCAGCCAGGTTTCATTGGCGCGGATCGGCCACATCGCGCCGTCCTTCTCCGGCAGCTTGATCGCCGCCGCCTTGGCGCGCGCGGCGAAGGCGTCGCCGTCACCGAGCGGCGCGATCTTCGCGATGTTGCTGCCGTGCGCGATGCGCTCGACGCGCAGCCGGCCGCTGGCGGCGAGCGCGTCCCAGACCACCGGTGCCATCGCCGCGACCCGCCGCCAACGCTCCTCCATGCCCGCGAGGAAGTGATCGGCGATCACCGCGGCGGGCCACATCTGCGCAAGGCCGCCGCCCCAGCCGCGACGGTCGTGATGCAGCCCGTCGATCAGCGCCGCCGGCCCCGCGAGTGCTGCGCCGAACGGCGTGCCGAGCTGCTTGTAGAGCGAGACGTAGACCGTGTCGAAGGGCGCGCAGAGCGCCGCCACGCTGCGTGCGCTCCACGCCGCGGCGATGAAGATGCGCGCGCCGTCGAGATGAAGCCGCAACCCCGCCTGCCGGGCCACCGCGATGACCGCATCGAAATCCGCCATGTCGACCATCTGGGCGAGGCGCCGGCGCACCGGCGTCTCGATCACCGCCGCGGCGAGCGGCTGGGCGACCCGCCCGCTCGCCGCATGCGCGATCGCCTGCTCGAGCGCGGCCGCGGAATAGCCCGCGCCGCGGTCCTGCAACGGCACCAGGGTGATGCCGGCGAGCCGCGCCGGGCCGTCGCCGATGTCGTTCATGATGTGGCCGTCGGACTGGACCGCGACGCGGCGCGCCCGGCGGGTCGCGTGCAGGTCGAGCGCCAGCATGTTGGCGAGCGTGCCGGTCGGCATCACGATCGCGCGCTCCTTGCCGAGCGCTGCCGCCAGCCGTGCCTCGAAGGCTGCGACGGCGCCGCCGAGCCCGTAGGAGTCGGCGACGACGGGCGACGCGGCGGTCAGCCGGTCGAGGAGCTGCGCGGTCGCGCGCGGATCGAGGTCGCTGCCGTCGCTGGCGAGATTGAGCCGCGGTCGCTCCATGCTGTCCGGCGGCTTGGCGCCGCCGCTCCCTAGGGCCGGATGCGCAGGCCGGCGATGACGAAATGGGCGAGCAGCCGCCCGACGCATTCATAGGCCGCATCGGCGATGCGGCTGAACTCCGCCGGCCGCGCGCCGTCGAACTGGAACTGGTCGTTGTCGACCCAGTAGCGCATCACCTGGAAGCGGCGGAAATGCGCCGCGTCGCGCATCTGCGCCGCGCGCGCGATCGCCGCCAGGTACGGCTCGAACGTGATCAGCCGCGCGGTGTCGCGCGTGTATTGCGGATCGACCAGGATGACCTCGATCCCCGCGGCGGCGAGCTGCTCGATGCCGTTGACGACGACGCGCAGGAAATCGTCGACATCGAGGTGCCGCACCGCCTCGGCGGTCCCGACCTCCCACACCACGATGTCCGGCCGCTCGGCGACGACGCGCGCGAAGCGCGCGACCATCATCGCGCTGGTCTGGCGCACCGCCCCCATGTTGGCGACGCTGATCTCCGCATTCGGCAGGCGGCGGCGGAGCGCGGCCTCGAGCTGCGCCGGCCACGCCCGCGCCGGCTCGGACGCCGCCCCGCCGGCGGTCGACGACGATCCGATGGCGACGATCTTGAGCCGGCGCGAGCGCCTGAACTCGGCCGCCGCCCGCACCAGCGGCACCGGATCGCCGATCGTCGCCGCCGGCGCGCGGCAGGACGCGGGCGTGTCCTCGGGCAGTTCGCGCATCCGCTGGGCCGCGGCGGGCGCATCCGCGAAGGCCAGCGCGGCGACGAGCGCCAGGGCCGCCGCATGCCGTACTGCGACGCGCCTGGGGCGCGGGGTTCTCATCATCACGCGCCTCCTCCGCCGGCCGCGGCGGCGCGGCCGCGGCCCTTGAGCCATTCCAGGTAGTAGGCGACGGCGATCTGCGCGACCGTGCCGACGATCGTCACCAGGATCTGCGGCGCCAGCCCGGGATTGATCTCGACCACCAGCGCATGGCCGATCACGGTCAGGAAGATTCCGACGCAGAAGACGTTGAGGCCGTTCTGCCCGCAGACGATGATCGGCCGCAGCCACGGCGCGTGGACCCACGCGGCGTCGCGCGGCGCCAGCGCGACCGCGACGATCGCCAGCGCCGCGAAATTCAGCAAGCGCAGCGGGCCCATGTCGGTCTTGTCGGCGATCTGCCAGATCGCCTGGACCGCGGCGCCCGACAGCCAGCCTTCGTTGACAGCGATGCGCAGCGCGCTCGCGCCGACCACGAAGGCGGCGGCCGCAGGGACGAGCCAGGACGGCGGCGACCAGTCGCGCTTCTCGACCTCGAACAGCACGCCGAGCAGCGCGCCGGCGTTGAACAGCAGCTGCCAGGCGAACGGATTGAAGTACCAGTGGCCGTCGGGATAGGTCGGCAGGTTGAGGTCGGCGAGCTGCACGGCGACATAGGGGCCGACCGCGCCGACGACGATCAGCAGCTTCCACCAGCGCAGCCCCGCGAGACTGACCGCCAGCCCGAGCATCAGCAGGATGTAGAGCGGCAGGATGTTCATGTAGGTGGGCTGGAACTGCAGCGACAGCGCCTGCAGCACCGCGATGTGCGGCTCGCGCAGGAAGCCGGTGACGTTCATCTCCTCCGCGAACATCGGGTTGGCGAGGCGCTCCACCGTCCAGGCCACCTGGGCGGTGAAGATCACGAACAGGAAGATGTGGGCGACGTAGAGCGTCCAGCAGCGCCGGAGCACCTGGGCGGTCGCGAAGGGCGTGCCGGCGCGGCGCGCGAGGCCGACGAAGACCAGCGCCGCCGTGTAGCCGGAGATGAATACGAACAGTTCGGTCGCGTCGCAGAAGGCGATCGAGATCAGCGTGTAGTTGGAAATCGGATTGTCGGGAACGTGATCGATGAAGATGAGGATCAGTCCGAGGCCGCGGAAGAAGTCGAGCCGCAGATCGCGCGCGCGCTCGGACGGCACGGAGGCGGCGGTCGGACGCGGCGCGGCGGCAGCTGCGGTGGCCATGTATGTCGATTTTTGCGGTCGGCGCCGCGCAGCGCAAGCACGAAGCGCGCGGGGCCGGTCGCTCCGGCGGGCGTGGTGCTGTATACCCGTCGCATGAAGCCGCCCCGCCGTACCGCCGCCGGCGCAACCGACCGATGAACGCGCTCGCCCTGCCCCGGCTCGGCCTCGGCTGCGCACTGCTTGGCCGCATCGATGCCGTGCCCGACGATGCGGCCGCGGTTGCGACAATGGTCGCAGCCGCACGGGCGGGCATCGCCTATTTCGACACGGCGCCGCTCTACGGCGCGACCCTGTCGGAACAACGGCTCGGCGCGGCGCTGCGCGCGATGCCGTCGCGGCCCCGGGTGTCGACCAAGGTCGGCTACGTCGTTAGCGGACCGCCCGGGCGGCGCATTCCCGAGGCCGAGCGCGTACGCGACTATTCGGCGGCCTTTGCCGAGCGCTCGATCGCGGCGAGCCTCGATCGCCTCGGCCTCGAGCGGATCGACATCGCCTTCGTCCACGACCCGGAAGGCCGCGTCGACGAGGCCGCCGCGGGCACGGTGCCCGCCCTGCTGAGGCTGCGCGAGGCCGGCAAGATCGGCGCGATCGGCGCCGGCGTCAACACGCCGGCGACCGCCGCCGCTCTGCTCGCCATCGCACCGCTCGACGCCGTGCTGGTCGCCGGACGCTACACGCTGCTCGACCACAGCGCGGCGCCATTCTTCGCCGAATGCGCGGCGCGCGGCGTCGCGGTGATTGCGGCCGGCGTGTTCGGCTCGGGCATTCTCGCGACCGGCGCCGAGCGGCCCGGCACCTACGCCTACGCCCAGCCGACGGCGGCGGTCATCGCGCGCGTCCGTGCGATCGAGGCGGTCTGCCGTGCCCACGACGTGCCGCTGCGCGCGGCGGCGCTGCGCTTCGTGGCCGCCAATCCGCACGTGACCTGTGTTCTGCTCGGCGCGGGCTCGCAGGCCGAGCTTGCGGACTCGCAGGCGATGCTCGCGCACCCGATCCCGGCGCGCCTGTGGGCGGCGCTGCGGAGCGCCGGCCTGCTCGCGCCCGATCTGCCGACGCCGGACGCCTGAAGCGCCGGACGAGGCGATTCAGCGCGGGGGCGCCGCGGGCGCGCCGCCCGCGGGGGCGGGGCGGCCCGGCCCGCCGAGTTCGCTCGGCGCATCGCGGCTGGCGTTGGGGTTCTCGGCCGCGGCGAAGATGATGCGCCCCAGCAGCTGCACGATGTTGACCGGCGCCTGGGTGTGGCGGATGACGCCGCCGGGCTGGATGATGGCGTCGTCGCCGCCGGGCACCAGCGCCACGAACGAGGCGCCGAGCAGCCCTTCGCTCGCGACCTGAGCCACCGAGTCGGTCGGCAGGCGGACGTTGCGCTCGAGCCCCAGGCGGATCACCGCGAGATAGGTTTCAGGATCGAGCCGCGCGTCGATCACCGAACCGACGCGGATGCCCGAGAGGCGCACGTCGGCGCCGACGTTGAGGCCGTCGATGCGCTCGAAGCGCGCCGTCACCTCATAGCCGTTGACGGTCCGCACGTTGGTGACCGAGTAGGCGAAGGACAGGAACACCCCCGCCACCACGAGCACGATCGCGCCCATCAAGGTTTCGACCAGATTGCGCCCCATGTAGCCCCCTCGCCCCCGGCCGCCCCGTTCAGTTCGGCGTCCAGGGTTCGTAGTCTCCGGTCGCCCGCGCGCGCTGGCCGCCCTTGAACTCGTGGCCGGGCGGCCGGTAGGCGGCGGCGGTGCCGGTCAGATTGGGAAGATGATCCTTTTCCCACGCCTGCACCTTGGCGGTGCCCGGCTTCGGCGGCTCGGCCGCGATGTAGTGCAGCCAGGCATGCCATTCCGGCGGGACGGTCGACGCCTCCGGCTCGCCGCCGTAGACGACCCAGCGCCGCTCGCGCCGGCCGTCGTCGCGGCGCCAGCGCTTCGAGCGGAAATAGTGATTGCCGAAGCTGTCGGCGCCGACCTCTTCGCCGCGCAGCCAGGTGTAGATCTTGGTGTAGGCGGCCATCTCGCTCGCGTCCGGGAATCCGTGGGCGCGGACTATGGCATCGCCCGCAGCGCCCGTCCAGTTGGGTGCCGACCGGACGCCCCCGTCCGAGGATGCCCGCTGAGGCATCCGGGGGCCCTTCGCGGTGTCGCAGGCCGCCCCCTCGCAAATGCTGGACTTGGTCCTGTCACGATCCCTGCCGCCCTTGGTTAACGCGCTGATATCCCTGCCAGACCGGCGCGTCGCCTCGTTTCTTGCTGGAGATTGCTGCCGCAGCGCAAAAACGCGAGATTTGAGGGAAGAACAGCGCTTCAACATACTGATAAACAATAATGATACTGGCGTTTCTAGAGTCGATTCTTCGACTCCGGCGAGACTCTCAACATTTAGATGAGATTCGCTTGGCAACACCTAGCCGTGTCTATATATTGCGATCGTCAGGTCGCGAGCCACAAAATCTCCGTTGCCACCCTCCCATGCTTGTGTTCAACATTTTGTAACGTACGGGTCGCCGGCCTACAGGATGTAGGGGCGTCACCGGGCGGGATGACACACGGAAAATACCGGGAGTTCGACAATGCGGATTGTGCGGCGTTTCACGCGGGCGGGCGAGGACGCGTATCAGGACATCGCATTTGGAACCACCAACAGCGAGATCCGCAATCCGGACGGCTCGGTGGTGTTCCAGGCGAAGGATATCGAGATTCCGAAGGCGTGGTCGCAGGTCGCGGCCGATGTCCTGGCGCAGAAGTATTTCCGCAAGCGCGGCGTGCCGGCGCGACTGAAGGCGGTCGCCGAGTCCGACGTCCCGACCTGGCTGTGGCGCGCCGAGCCGGATCAGGCGGCGCTCGCCGCCCTGCCCGAGAGCCAGCGCAACGTCGGCGAGACTTCGGCCAAGCAGGTCTTCGACCGCCTCGCCGGCGCCTGGGCCTATTGGGGCTGGAAAGGCGGCTATTTCGATTCCGAGGCCGATGCCCGGACCTACTACGATGAAATGCGCTACATGCTGGCGGCGCAGATCGCCGCCCCCAACTCGCCGCAGTGGTTCAACACCGGCCTGCATTGGGCCTACGGCATCGACGGCCCCAGCCAGGGCCATTTCTACGTCGACTACAGGACCGGCCAGCTCGTGAAGTCGCAGTCGGCCTACGAGCACCCGCAGCCGCATGCCTGCTTCATCCAGTCGGTCGAGGACGATCTCGTCAACGAGGGCGGGATCATGGACCTGTGGGTGCGCGAGGCGCGCCTGTTCAAATACGGCTCTGGCACCGGCTCCAACTTCTCGCGCCTGCGCGGCGAGGGCGAGCGGCTTTCGGGCGGCGGCAAGTCCTCGGGGCTGATGAGCTTCCTCAAGATCGGCGACCGCGCCGCGGGCGCCATCAAGTCCGGCGGCACGACGCGGCGCGCCGCCAAGATGGTGACGGTCGATATCGACCACCCGGACATCCAGCAGTACATCAACTGGAAGGTCATCGAGGAACAGAAGGTCGCGGCGCTCGTCGCGGGCTCGAAGCTCGCCAACAAGCATCTCAACGCGATCATGCAGGCGTGCCTGCGCGCGCGCGACGCGCAGGGCGATTCGGCGTTCGACCCCAAGAAGAACGCCGCGCTGAAGGCCGAGATCGCGGCGGCGCGCCGCGCGATGATCCCGGAGAACTACGTCCAGCGCGTGATCGAGTTCGCGCGCCAGGGCTACAGCGCGATCGAATTCCCGATCTACAACACCGACTGGGATTCGGAGGCGTACCTCACCGTCTCCGGCCAGAACTCCAACAATTCGGTGCGCGTCTCGAACGACTTCCTCAAGGCGGTCGAGACCGACGGCCAGTGGAAGCTGATCCGGCGCACCGACGGCAAGGTGTCGGAGACGATCAAGGCGCGCGACCTGTGGGAACAGGTCTCGCACGCCGCCTGGGCGTCCGCCGATCCCGGCGTGCAGTTCGACACCACGATCAACGAGTGGCACACCTGCCCCGCCTCGGGCCGGATCAACGCGTCGAACCCGTGCTCCGAGTACATGTTCCTCGACGACACGGCGTGCAACCTCGCCTCGATCAACCTGCTCGTCTTCCGGCGCGAGGACGGCACGTTCGACGTCGAGGGCTTCGAGCACGCCTGCCGGCTGTGGACGGTGACGCTCGAGATCTCGGTGATGATGGCGCAGTTCCCGTCGCGCCAGATCGCCCAGCTCTCCTACGACTTCCGCACGCTCGGCCTCGGCTTCGCCAATATCGGCGGCCTGCTGATGGCGATGGGCCTGTCCTACGATTCGACCCAGGGACGCGCGATCTGCGCGGCCATCACCGCGGTCATGACGGGCGTCTCCTATGCGACCTCGGCCGAGATGGCGGAAGAGCTCGGCCCCTTCCCGAGCTATGCGCCCAACCGCGAGCACATGCTGCGGGTGATCCGCAACCACCGCCGCGCCGCCTACGGCGAGAGCGCAGGCTACGAGGGCCTGTCGATCGCGCCGGTGCCGCTGCTCGCCGATGAATGCCCGGACGCGAAGCTGGTCGCGCATGCGCGCAAGGCATGGGACCAGGCGCTCGAGCTCGGCGCCGCGCACGGCTATCGCAACGCGCAGGCCACCGTCGTCGCCCCCACCGGCACGATCGGCCTGGTGATGGACTGCGACACCACGGGCATCGAGCCCGACTTCGCGCTGGTGAAGTTCAAGAAGCTGGCCGGCGGCGGCTACTTCAAGATCATCAACCGCGTCGTGCCTGTGGCGCTCAAGACGCTCGGCTACGACCAGGCGCAGATCAACGAGATCGTCGCCCACGCGGTCGGCCGCGGCACGCTCGCGGGCTCGCCCGCGATCGGCCACGCCGCGCTGCGCGCCAAGGGCTTCGGCGAGGCCCAGATCCAGGCGATCGAGCAGGGCCTCGGTTCGGCCTTCGACGTCAAGTTCGCGTTCAACAAGTGGACGCTGGGCGACGAGTTCTGCACCAAGGTGCTGGGCTTCACCCAGGCGCAGCTCGACGACGTCGCCTTCGACATGCTCACCGGCCTCGGCTTCACCAAGGCGGAGATCGAGCAGGCGAACAACTGGGCCTGCGGCACGATGACGCTCGAAGGGGCGCCGCATCTCAAGGCCGAACACCTGCCGGTCTTCGACTGCGCCAACCCGTGCGGGCGCACCGGCAAGCGCTTCCTGTCGGTCGAGAGCCACATCCGGATGCTGGCGGCGGCGCAGCCGTTCATCTCCGGGGCGATCTCGAAGACGATCAACATGCCCAACAACGCCACGGTGAAGGACTGCTGGGACGCCTACATGCTGTCCTGGAAGCTCTGCCTGAAGGCGAACGCGCTCTACCGCGACGGCTCGAAGCTGTCGCAGCCGCTGGCCTCGCTGGTCGACGACGACGACGCGGCGGCGACCGAGCTCGCCGAGGAGATCGCCGCCCAGCCGGCGGCGGCGAAGGCCGAGACGATCGTGGAGCGGATCGTCGAGCGCATCGTCGAGAAGCGCATCACCGCGCGCAGCAAGCTGCCCCACCGCCGCAAGGGCTACACCCAGAAGGCGATGGTCGGCGGGCACAAGGTCTATCTGCGCACCGGCGAATACGAGGACGGCCGGCTGGGCGAGATCTTCATCGACATGCACAAGGAAGGCGCCGCCTTCCGCTCGCTGATGAACAACTTCGCCATCGCCATCTCGATCGGCCTGCAATACGGCGTGCCGCTGGAGGAGTTCGTGGAGGCCTTCACCTTCACGCGCTTCGAGCCCAACGGCATCGTCCAGGGCAACGACGCGATCAAGAACGCGACCTCGATCCTCGACTACATCTTCCGCGAGGTCGCGATCTCCTATCTCGGCCGCGACGACCTCGCGCATGTCCAGGCAGAGGACCTGGCGCCCGACACCACCGGCAACGGTGCGGGCGATTCGACCCTGCCGTCGGACGGCTCGGAGGCCGCGAACGCGGCGCTCGAGGCCTTCCGCCGCGTCGCCAGCAACGGCTTCGTGCGCGGCCGCCGGCTCAAGGTCTATGACGGCGGCGCGAATGGTGGCGCCGGCGGTGCCATCACGCAGGCGCTGACGGCCGCGCCGGTCGGCGACAGCGCCACCGCGGCGGCGACCGAGATGTGGGCGGCGAGCGAGGGCGGCCTCGCCCTCGCCGAGCCGGCGATCGAGGCGCGCGAGCCGATGGGCTTCGCGATCGGCGACGCCGCCGAAGCGCCGATGGTCCGCACCGAGGTGACGGCGACGCTCGCCACCGCGACGATGACCGTCACGCGCAACCGCGCCGCGATCGTCCAGGAGGCCCGCATGAAGGGCTACACCGGCGACGCCTGCGAGGGCTGCGGCTCGATGTCGATGGTCCGCAACGGCACCTGCACCAAGTGCCTGGACTGCGGCAGCACGAGCGGGTGCAGCTGACCGCGCGCTGAATCCTCAGTCCGCAGCCAAGACGCCCGCGGGGGAGACCCCGCGGGCGTTTTGGTTCTTGGGGCAATCTCAAGGCGGGATCGGTGCGGCGCCTCCCTCACCCCTCCCTCTCCCGCCAGCGGGAGAGCGTGTCGCGAGGGTGCTTCAGCGCGACCGCTGCACGCGGTCCGACGACAGCGTTTCCGGCACACTCACCGCATCGGGCACTCGATGCGCAGGCGGATCTTGCCTTCGCCGCTCATCTGCACGCCGCTGCCCGCGGTCATCCGCGCCGCGATGGCATAGGCCGACGCGAGATCCGCTTCGGCGCCGTCGCGCAGCGGCAGCGCGATGTCTTCCGGCAGATTGCCCGGCGCCGGTGCCTGGGCCGAGATGCCGCGCGCGGCACCGGGCACGCTGCAGACCATGCCGAGCCCGCGCCGGCGACGTTCGGTGGCGAGGCTGAGCTGCACGGTCAGCCCGTCGGTCTCGATGGTGCCGCGGACCGGCTGGCGGGTCGGCATCGCATCCGAAAACCGGCAGTTGCCCTGGATCGTCCCATCGGTGAGGAGTTCGCCGTCGCCGTCGAGGCGGATCGTCTCGCCGTCCATGGCGGCACGGCCGGCGCGCACGTTGCCGCGATCGGTGACGGCGATCGACCGGTACATCGGATTGGGCGGAAACCCGAAGGTGACCGTCATTTCGGTTTCGATCCGCACCGTCGCGTTCTCGAGCGCGGTCGCGATCGCGCGCCGCAGCACCGCGATCTGCGCGCCGTAGGCCTCCGCCTCTTCCTGCGCGCGGTCGGCGCCGTGCATGCCGAGATAGCTGCGATAGCCGATGCGCCCGCACATCGCCACGTGATGGCGCTCATGCGCGCGCAGCGCCTCGCCGATGCCCGCGCACGCCGCACCGGCGATCGCGCGGTTGAGTTCGGCCGCGCTCGATTCGCGCATGGCGCAGAGCTGCGCGTTGCGCTCGGGCGTGTTCGGGCCGAAGCGGTCGGGATCGACGCCCTCGCCATAGGGCACGTAGTCGACCTCGCTCTGCGCCCCTGCGCCCGGCACCGCCTCGAGCCCGCGGCGCGCCTCGTTGCCGGCGAAGCGCTGGAGCTCGGCGCGCGCCGTCTCCGCGCCCATGCCGCGCAACGTCGTCATGTGTCCGAGAAAGGCCGCCCGCAGACGCTGGGCGTTGCGCAGTTCGGCCTGGAGAACGGAAAGGTGGGTGCAGTCGCAGGCCGGCTGGGCAAGTCCGTCGCGTCCGGCGGCGATCGCCGCGGCCCCCGCGATCACGGCGGCGATCAGCGTCCGGGCGGCATTGCGCATCGACATTCCCCCGTCACTGTTGCCGTCGAGGATACATTCCCTATTACATGCGGTCCAGGTTGCGCCGGGACGGGGCCGCCTGGATGGCCAGCGTTCCGCCGGCGCCATAGACTGGCGCGGTCCATGAAGGTGCCCACCATGTCGCCATGCCTGCCGCCTCCGCGTTGGCTCCTCGCGCCGCTGGCGGCGGCGCTGTTCGCCGCCTCGCCGGCCATCGCACAGGACACCCGCGCGATCGCGCAGGCCGACCGGACGGCGCGGATCGTCGAGCGCGAGGTCAACGAGGCGCTGGCGCGCCGCGCCCTCGAAGCGGAGGCGCGGGAGTTCGCCGACTGCCCACCGCTCGGCAGCCGGCACGAGCGCTTCCGCGACCGCGCCGGCGTGACGCGGCTCTACCGCACCGAACAGGGCAGCGACGATTCGCATGTCGCGACGCGCCAGTACTACGACCGCGAAGGCCGCCTGCGGCTGGTGCTGATCGAAGCCGGCGCGGTCAACGGCACCGACTTGCGCGACCGCATCGTGTTCGACGAGGCCGGGCGGCGCGTGCGCGAAACCCGCCGGCGCATCGCCGGTCCGGGCTACACCTTCCCGGCGCGCTGGCCCGACGACTGGATGGTCCCTGCCCCCGACCGCAGCTTCGCATCCGCCGACCCGTGCGGCATCGCGCCGCCGCGCTGATCGCGGGGGGTTGAAATGGATCGCGGCGATCCCATTTGTGAAGGCGCGGGACTCCGTCTCCGCCTTTCCGACATTTCTGTGCCCGTGCCGGCGGCTCCGCCGGAGACGTGAATAGTGAATAGAAGTTCGACAAACCGCTGAGGGGAAACGCCTTTTGGCGGTTTTGGGCGTTATGCGCGTGCATAACGTGTTCGCATAGCGAACAGCCGCCGCTAACGCCCGGGCGGGCCGTCCGTCGTGTCGCGCCCGCGCAGCGGGGTCTCCGTGAGCAACGTGGCGCCGAGCGCCGCGAGCGCCGAGATCAGCGCCGCGACCAGGAAGACGCGCCTGAAGGCATCGTCGACGACGCCGGCGAGCCCGCCGAGCAGCGCCGGCGTCAGATGCTGGCGATGCTCGTCGAGATGGAACAGCGCCAGACCGGGATTGTCGCCGAGCACCTCGAAGCCCGGCACAATCGTCACGCCGCCGTTGAAGGCGCCCACCAGGACCGAACTGAACAGCGCCACGCCGAGCGCGCCGCCCATCAGGCGGAAGAAGATGATGCACGACATGCCGATGCCGGTGTCGCGCCGCTCGAGCGCGTTCTGCACCGAGACCATGACCGGCGAAAGCTGGAAGCCGAAGCCGATGCCGATCAGCCCGGTCGCCGCGACGTCGAATGCGAGCGAGCGCCCGAGCCCGACCAGCGCGACGGCGGCGAACAGCACCGCA
The DNA here is from genome assembly GCA_016793045.1 of Alphaproteobacteria bacterium. Classification (GTDB taxonomy): domain Bacteria; phylum Pseudomonadota; class Alphaproteobacteria; order CACIAM-22H2; family CACIAM-22H2; genus JAEUKZ01. Next base: position 18,463 of record JAEUKZ010000314.1, on the reverse strand, counting down.
CCCGACGCCGCGCCGAGGATCGGGAAGATGCGATAGCGCCCGGTCCGCGTCACGATCTGGCCGGCGATGAACGAGCCGAGCACGGTCCCGGCAGTGAGCGGCAGCACGCGCAGCGCCGCCGCATTGGCGCTCAACCCGGCCGCGAGCTGATAGGCGATGGCGATGAGGATCGTCATCGCCATCATCAGCATGTACATCAGGAACGCGATGACGCTCGTCACCGCGAATGTCCAGTTGGCGAAGAGCCGCAGCGGGATCATCGGCTCGGGCGCGACGCGCTCGCGCATCACCAGCGCGATGCCGAAGACGACGCCGGCCGCGATCGGGCCGAGCACGTCGATGGCGAGCCAGGTGCCCGCCGCCTCGACGCGGCTGACGCCGATCAGCAGCGGCGTGACCGAGACGAGGATCAGCCCCGCGCCGGCCCAGTCGATCGTCGGCTTGCGGGTCGGCACCGGCAGGCGCTTCAAGTTGCGGTTCGACAGCACGAGTGCGGCGAAGCCGAGCGGAACGTTGATCCAGAAGATCCAGTGCCAGCTCAGGTACTCGGCGAAAAAGCCGCCCAGCGCCGGACCGACGATGCTGGAGATCGCGAACATGCTGGCGAAGTAGCCCTGGTAGCGGCCGCGCTCGCGCGGCGGGATGATGTCGGCCATCACCGCCTGCGCCACGGCGCGCAGGCCGCCGCCGCCCAGCCCCTGGACGACGCGCGCGGCGATCAGCTGCGGCATCGTCTGCGAGAGCGCGCACAGGACCGATGCGCCGACGAACAGGCCGAGCGAGACCAGCATCACCGGCCGCCGGCCGTAGAGATCGCTCAGGCGGCCGTAGATCGGCGTCGTCGTGGTCGAGGAGACGAGATAGGCCGATACCACCCACGGCATCAGCCGCCAGCCGTCGAGGTCGCGCGCCATCGTCGAGAGCGACGTCGCGACGATGGTCTGGTCGAGGCCGGCCAGGAACACCGCGAGCATCAGGCCGGCGATCACGTGCACGGTTTCGCGGCGGGTGAAGCTGGTTTCCATGGCGCTCGGTCGGAGGTGGCGTCGGCAGCGGCGGCCGATGCGCGATCGATCGCGCGCATCGGCCATTATAGCCGCCGTCACCCGCAAGCCGCCGGTCCGGCGCGCATGCCTGCCATCCCGACAAGGCGATGGCCCCGGGCGGCGAGCGCGTCTAGGCGCCTGGATCGGCGCGCCGCGCCGCGACGATGCGGTCATCGGCGATCAGGATCGCATCGAGTTCGCCGGCCACGGTGCGTACCGCGCTCGCGAGGCCGCGGACGCGGAAATTCAGCAGCGGCTCCCCGCACTCGACGCCGACCAGAACGTCGGCGGCGACGCGCAAGGTCTGCGCGGCTTGATGGATCGCCAGCTTGCGCTCGATCTCCAGCGGCGCCCCGCTGCGGCCGTCGGGTGCGAACGACGCCAGGTCGGCATAGCGCGGAACGCGCTGGGTCGTTTTCGGAGCGGTGGTCGCGACCGGTCGCAGCTTCGTCATGTCGTCCTCATTCAGTGTGATAGGCCCATCGGCGGCAGTGGATCGACGGATCGATGCGGCGCGCCCGACACGCCGACGCTGTCGCGCGACCTTGGCCAATTGATGGCCTGGAGATTGAGTTTTGTTTCTGCCGTGTCGGCATTGCCGCGTCACCGCGGGTGGACGCGCTCCGCGCAACATCGCGAAACAAGAAATCACCAAGCCGCGCTACGCGGCGCGCGCAGGTCTGACTATCGTGGCGCGTTCGCAAGGCGCGAGACCGGGGACGGCCATGACCGAGGAAGAGCACACGCTGCGGGGTCGGCATGCGCGCAGCGAGCGCGCGGCCGGTTCGACCGAGATCGTCGTCTTCCTCCGGCGCCGGCCGGCGGGCAGCGCAGTCGATACGGTCGATGTCGCGCGCGGCGAACGGCTTCTGCGCCTGCTGCGCGACCTCGCCCGCCGCGGGCGCCCGACGGACAGCAGCGGCTGATGGCGGCGCCGCGCGGATCCGGCACGCACAAAAGGCCGCGGCGCATCGACGCCGCGGCCCCGCCGCCGCCCCGGACGCCGCGACCGTTCAGAATGGGCGCGGCGGCGGGCGATCGAAGTGGCCCCGCTGTTCCGGCGACAACGCCTCCCACAATGCTGCGAGCGCCGCGCGCGACGCCGGCGGCAGGGGGCTCCCGTCGGCCAGCGCGTCAGCGCCCCGACTGTCGGCGTCGAATGCCTTCTCGGCCGCGGCCGCCAGCCGGGCGTCGGCGCCGCCGACCGAAGCCGCGCTGGCGATGACCGCCATGATTGCGGCGATGCCCGCCGCGAGGATCAACCTGCTGAACAAGGCGTTCATTCCATTCTCCTGTGGCAATGGACCGCGGTCAGGATCGCCGCCCCGCATTGCCCCGGTATGTCCGCGCGGAGGAATGATGTTTCGCGCCGTTGCCGCAGCGCGGACGGCAGAAACATTCCGATACAAAACTCCCTGCCGCCGCCCGAAGACGGGGTGGTAAGAGCATCCGATGAGCCGTATGCCCCAGGTATTGCTCGTCGAAGACGACGCCGAAATCAGCCGGATGCTGTCGCGATTTCTGGTCGAGAACGGATTTCGCGTTCTCGCCGCCGGCGACGGCAAGGGTGCCGATCACACACTGCAGGACCATGTCGTCGACGTCGTCGTCCTCGACATCATGCTGCCCGGCGAGGATGGCTTCAGCATCTGCCGACGCCTCCGCGCGAACTCGCACCTGCCGATCATCATGCTCACGGCGCGCGGCGATGAAATCGACCGCATCGTCGGCCTGGAAATGGGCGCCGACGACTACCTCACCAAGCCGTTCAGCCCGCGCGAACTGCTCGCGCGCATCCGGGCGGTCCTGCGGCGGGTCGGCAACGGCAACGGAGGCGATCAGGCACGGCCGGCCGGCGAACCGCGGGCGCAGGTTCTGACCTTCGACGGCTGGCGGATCCATTCCGGGCTGCGCCAGCTCCACGATCCGGCCGGCGTGCGCATCGGACTCACCGGCGCCGAGTTCGATCTCCTGCTCACATTGTGCCAGCACCCGCGCCGCGTGTTGAGCCGCGACCAGCTCCTCGACTTCACGCAGGGCCGCAGCGCGGCACCATTCGACCGCAGCATCGACGTCCTCGTCAGCCGCATCCGCCAGAAGATCGAAGCCGATGCCCGCGATCCGCAGTTCATCAAGACCGTGCGCCTCGGCGGCTACGTGTTCACACCGGAGGTGCGCGCGGGATGAAGGCATTCTTCGCGCGCATCATGCCGCGCGGTATCGGCGGCCAGCTCGCGCTGCTGGTCGCCGGGTCGCTGCTGCTCGCGAACGTGGTGGTTTCGGCGATCTTCATTCTGCTGAGCCCGGGCTTCGAACCGCCCGGCCCGCCTGGCCCGCCGGGCGGGTCGACGGCACGCCTGGCCGTCGTCCTCCAGTTGCTGGCCGCCGAGCCGCCGGCGCGTCGCGACGGGCTGCTGCGCACCGTGACGCTGGCATTGCCCGGCGTCGCGATCGCCCCGATGGAAGCTCACGCACTGCCCGCGGGCACCGCCCAGTCGGGCGATCCTTCATTTGCCCGCTTCGCGGCGGAACTCGGCGACGCCGTGCAGGTCAGGCTCCTCACCCGCCCGTCGCCCGACACGCCGCTGCGCCTCGCCGCCATGCTCGCCGACGGCACGAGCTATCTGGTCGAGTTGCGCCAGGCGCCGGGCCCGCCTCCGCCGCCGCGCGTACGGCTTCCGCTGATCACGATCGCCGCTGCAGTACTGACGGTGGTGGTCCTGTCGCTGTGGGCGGTCCGCTGGCTCGTCGCGCCGCTGCGTCGGTTCTCGGCTGCCGCCGACTCGTTCGGCAGCGGCAATGGCGGCATTGCGCTCGACGAGACCGGACCAAGCGAGATCCGACAGGCCGCCGGCGCGTTCAACCGCATGCGTGAGCGGATCGGTCGCCTGATCGAAGAACGCACGCGCATGCTCGCCGCCGTCAGCCACGACCTGCGCACGCCACTGACGCGGCTGCGCCTGCGGGCCGAAAGCCTGCCGGCGCAGGACACTCGCCTGCCGCTGCTGCGCGACATCCAGCTGATGGACACGATGATCGGATCGGCACTCTCTTTCCTGCGCGACCAGGATGCGCCGGAGATCGTCGAGACCGTCGACCTCGCCACGGTGCTGCAGTCGATCTGCGACGAGTTCGCGGCGGTCGGCCACGCCGTCTTCTACCAAGGCCCGGATCACGTGCTCGCGCGATGCCGCGCCGACGCGTTCACCCGCGCGATCACCAACCTGGTCGACAACGGCGTCAAGTACGGGTCGAGCACCATCGTCTCGCTGGAGGTGCGGCGCGACGGCGCGGCCGTGATTGCAGTCGCCGATGACGGGCCCGGCATTCCCGAGGCCGATCTCGATCAGGTCTTCGCGCCATTCTTCCGATCCGACCAGGCACGCAAGGTCGAGGGAAACCGCGGCTTCGGCCTCGGCCTGTCGATCGCGCGGCGCGTCATCGATACTCATGGCGGCAGCCTGTCGGTCGCCAACCGGTCGGCGCACGGCCTCGTGGCGACGGTGATCCTGCCGCCAGCATCCACCGGCACGATCGGCGCCTAGTTCGCGACGCGGCGCAAGCCCGGCAAGGAGGCTTGGCAGACCGCGCGGGCCATGGTTCGATCGCAATCGCAACGGCTGTCGCGGCAGATCAACGTCCCATTCGCCAATGAACCGAACCGATTACGCGCGCAGCCGGCTCGACGGCTCCGCCATGGTGGTCCTGACCGTCTTGTGCATGTGCTGGGGCCTCAATCAGGTCTCGGTCAAGCTGGCCAATCAGGGAGTCACGCCGTTCACCCAGGCTGCGATCCGCTCGTTCGGGGCGGCCGTCCTGTTGATGGCGTGGGCGTACTGGCGCGCGATCCCGCTCTTCCGACGCGATGGAACGCTGTGCGCCGGCCTGATCGCAGGTGCGCTGTTCGGGCTCGAATTTCTCCTGATCTACTGGGGTCTCGCCTATACCACGGCATCGCGCGCGATCGTCTTCGTCTACGCCGCGCCGTTCGTGGTCGCTGTCGGCGCCCACGTGTTCATTCCCGGCGATCGGCTCAACCGCGTCCGCCTGTGCGGCCTGTTCGCGGCATTGGCCGGGGTGATCCTCGCCTTCTCCGACGAGTTGTCGCTGCCCTCGCCACGGGCGCTCATCGGCGACGCGATGTGCCTCGGCGGGGCGATCGCCTGGGGCGCGACGACGGTGCTGATCAAGGCGACGAAGCTCTCGCGCATCTCCGCGGAGAAAACGCTGTTCTACCAACTCGCCGTCTCTGCCGCGATGCTGGCGGCCGCTGCGCTGGCGGCCGAGGAGGCCGGCGTCTTCGCGGCAACGCCGCTGGTTCTGGCATGCGTGATCTATCAGACCGCCATCGTCGCATTTGCGAGCTATACGACGTGGTTCTGGCTCGTGGCGCGCTACCCCGCCTCGCTGCTGGCGTCGTTCTCCTTCCTCACGCCGATCTTCGGCGTGGTCGCCGGAGGTATCGTTCTCGGCGAGCCCATCGGCGTGAAGCTGCTCGGCGCCGTCGCGCTGATCGCCGCCGGCATCTATCTCGTCAATCTCCCATCTCGCCGCTGATCGCGGCATTCCTGCGAACGCGCCCGCAGCGCGACGATGAAAAGAGTCGGGACTGAAAAGATTGACGGCAATCCCAGGCATTCACGATATGTAAATATCTTCGTAAATACGTGGCATTATCTAGCCCATGATTCGTTGATTTCCGTGGGACGTGTCGGATCGACTGAAGATCCAGGGAATGTCCCCCTTTTATCACTGGCCCGCGACGCCCGGCGACGTAACTTCGTCTGCACGGGCGCCGCGACAATCCGCCCGCTATTGGAGGACGAACACATGGCCAGCTTCCTCATCGGATCGTTGTTCGAAGAGGTGCGCGCCTATCGCCGGTTCCTGGAAGCACACATCTGCATGCCCCTGCGCATCGAGCTCAACCAGGGCGCGGCCGCGCCGGCCAACAGTCCGCTGCTCGCCGGCAAGCTCACGGCCGTGATCTTCAAGATCTCGCTGCTCGATCGCTTGATCGAGCTGTTTCAGCACTATTCCCCGAGCGAAGCGGCGGCGGATCACAGGTCATCGGCCGCCGTCGAAATTGAACGCCGACTGGCGTTCATTCCGGCGACTTATCTGCTGCTGTCGACCGACAATCTCCGACACCGCGACCGACTGATCGTTCCGGCCGACACGGTGACGATCGCTCGTCAGTTCGACCGATTCTATCCGTTGTGGACGAAGACGGTTGCGCCGGCGGTTGCCGCGTTCTGGCGGTCGCCGGACATGAACGCTGACATCGACCTGCGCGCGGCGCTCGACGACTTCATCTTCCAGGTCGTAAAGGCGCGGCCGGCCACACCGACGACGACTTGGTCAGATCATCTCCGTGGAGGTCACGCCGCCTGATGCCGGCGACGACGGCCCACGCTCGGCCGACCTTACGCGGCGCGTCGGAATCGTGACGGCGATGTCGGTGCCCTCGCCCGGTCCGCTGCGGATCGTGAGGTCGCCGCCATGCAGTTCGACGAGCGACTTGGCGAGCGGCAAGCCAAGTCCGGTTCCGGCATGGCGGCGCGTGAACGCACTGTCGATCTGGCCGAACGGCGCGAGCGCGCGCGGGATGTCCTCTTCGCTCATGCCGATGCCGGTATCGGCGACATGGATGACGATCGCACCCGATGCGCCCTCCTCGATCCGGACCGAGACGCGCCCGCCGGGCGGCGTGAACTTCACGGCATTGCTGAGCAGGTTGAGGACAACCTGCTTGATGAGGCGTTCGTCGCCGACGATCCACGGGTCGCCGTCGGACAACGGCAGGTCGAGGGTCAAGTCGCCCTCGCGTGCACGATCGCGCACGAGCCTGGCACTCTCGCGGATCGCTCCCGGCAGCGAGAAGGTCTCCTCCCGCAGCTCGACCTTGCCGGCCTCGAGCTTCGCGAGGTCGAGCACATCATTGATGATGTTCAGCAGCAGGGCGCCGCTGCGATGGATATCGTCGGCGTATTCGCGGTAGCGCGGAGTTCCCAGCGGTCCGAGAAGCTCGTCGCGCATCACCTGTGAGAATCCGAGGATCGCATTGAGCGGTGTCCGCAGCTCGTGGCTCATGTTCGCGAGAAACTCGCTCTTCGTCCGGTTCGCGAGCTCGGCTTCCTGTTTGCTGCGCCGCAGGTCCTCCTCCTGCAGCCGATGGAGCGTGACGTCGCGGCCGACCATCAGCAGCAGCGCGTCGCCTTGCAGCTCCAGGATCTCCGCGGATAGCTCTACGGTGACAGCACCGCCGTCGGCAGGGCGCATCGTCGCCTCCGCCATGCGCACCGTCCGCGCGGCGGCGAGCTCGCTCCGCAACGCCTCGTCGAAGCCGTCATTCGCCCATACGCCGATCTCACGCGGGGTCCGCCCGACCAAGTCTTCCGCTGCGCGGCCGAGCATTCGGCAGAAGGCGTCGTTGACCTTGACGTAGCGGCCGTCCGCCATCGACTGCAGCGCCATCATTTCCGGCGTCGCGGTGAAGGCGCGAGCGAGCAGCGCTTCGGACCGCGTCTGGGCCTGCAACGCTTCCTTGCGCGCGTTGATGTCGAACAGTGCGGCCAGCACCGCCGGCCCGCCGCTCCACTCGATGACGCTCGCCCGGCAGTCGACCCAGATTATGCCCCCATCGCGGGCAAGCAGGCGGAACTCGTAGTCGGTCGGCGCCGACCGCCCCGCGAGTCGGTCGCGGACGTTCGTGCCGACCATGGCTCTGTCATCGGGATGGAGGAAGGGGAGGATCGAGGGCTCGGCCAGCAACTCCTCGCGTGATCCGATGCCCACGAGCTTGGCCATCGCCGAGTTGACGAAGAGCGGCGCCCCGCCGCGGTGGACGACGAGCGCCTGCGACGAGCCCTCGATGATATCGAGCAGATGCTGAATTGCGGGCCGCGACATCTCAGAGCCCCGCAAGCCGCTGGCAGGTGAAACGGCGTCGTCGATGTTCAGCATGACGTGGCGCTTTCCCTAACGCCGGGCGAGGTCGCCCGACGAGGTCGTCCCCCTTCGACAGAATATATTCCGGGCTGCGATTAACTTTTCGCTAAGATCGGCGACGGGGCCGCCAATACCGGCCGACCCGCCGCAGCCGGCCGTCGCGTTGACCGGTACGGTCCCCGCCCACATACTCCCGGCCAAGGCATGAACGAAGGGAGTCAAGACAATGGGATCATGGTCACGGCGCGACGTCGCGCGGATCTTCGTCGGCGGCGCCATCGGCGCTCCGATGATCGTTTCGGGGCTATCGCAGCGCGACGCGGCGGCACAGGTACCGGCGCGGACGCTGGTCGTCGCCAAGAACATCGATGACATCATCAGCCTCGACCCGGCACAGACGTTCGAGTTCACCGGCGGCGAGATCCTCGCCAACATCTACGACCGGCTCGTCCAATACGATGTCGAGGATCCGACGCGCCTGCAGCCGTCCCTTGCGACGAGCTGGCAAGTGGGCGCGGACGGCAAGACGATCGCCTTCACCTTGCGCGAAGGCGCGGTCTTCGCGAGCGGCAATCCCGTGCGACCGGAAGATGTCGAGTTCTCGTTCCGCCGCGTCATCCGCCTCAACAAGCCGCCTGCGTTCATCCTCGCGCAACTCGGCTGGCGGCCGAACAACGTCGACCAGCTGGTTCGCAAGACCGGGCCGCGCGAGGTCTCGGTGACGATCACCGAGAACTTCTCGCCCGCGTTCGTCCTCAACGCGCTCGGCGCGCGGCCGGCGGCGATCGTCGACCAGGTCGAGGCGATGGCGCACGAACAGAACGGCGATCTCGGCAACGCTTGGCTCGGCCAGAATTCCGCCGGTTCGGGCGCCTTCCGGATCGCCCGCGTGCGTCCGAGCGAGAGCGTAACGCTTGCGGCAAATCCGCGGCACTTCCGCGGCGCCCCTGCGCTCGACCAGGTCATTCTCCGCCATGTTCCAGAACCGGGTACCCAGCGCCTGCTGCTCGAGCGCGGCGACATCGACATCGCGCGCGATCTCGGTCCCGACGAGATCGCCAGCGCCGCGCAGCGCGCAGGCTTGAGGGTGGAGCGGTTTCCCCAGGCGACGATTCATTTCTTCACCGTCAACCTGCGCCACGAGCGCCTGCGAAATCCTGCGCTGTGGGAGGCGATGCGCTGGCTGGTCGACTATGACGGCATCGCCGACCGGCTGCTGCGTGGACAGATGCGCGTCCACCAGGCATTCCTGCCCGTCGGCTTTCCGGGCGCACTGACCGACCGGCCGTACCGCCTCGACGTCGCCAGGGCGCGCGAGATCCTTGCCCGCGCGGGGCTCCAAGACGGCCTCAGCATCGACATGGACGTCATCAGTGCCGCGCCGTTCATGGACGTCGCGCAGTCGATTCAGCAGACGATGGCGCAGGCCAATATCCGCCTCAACCTCGTTCCCGGCACGTCGGCGCAGGTCATCACGAAGTATCGCGCACGCAATCACCAGATGATGCTGATCTACTGGAACCCGGACTTCATGGACGCGCATTCGAATGCCAAGGCCTTTGCCTACAACACCAACAACGCCGACGACGCGCCGCAGAGCACGACGACATGGCGCAACAGCTGGCTCATCCCCGAACTCAGCCAGCGCACGACGGCGGCGCTGACCGAGCCGGACGCGGCGCGGCGCGCCGAACTCTATCAGGCGCTGCAGCGCGACGTGCAGCGCGAGTCGCCGATCGTCATCATGTTCCAGGCGCAGGCGGCCGTGGCGATGCGTCAGGCCGTCGCGAACTACCGCCAGGGCGCGACGAACGACCTGATCCTTTACCGGACGGTTGCCAAGAGCTGAGTAGTGTCATCTACGGCGCCGCCGGCTCTGCCGGCGGCGCCGCACGCGGCGCGACGAGGCGGGTCAGGCGCCCCCGTTCGACCGCCGGCGCTCCATCGGCTGGCGCCTCGTCGACGAAGCGACGGCTGAGGCACGTCCATTCGACCGCGCGGCTACCCGCAGGCCGGCTGACGCGCAGGATCGTGCTGCCATCGGCGCACGACACGCGCTCGGCCTCCGCCGCCTGCTGCTCGCAGGTCCAGCGGACGGTTCCGTCGGTCGGCAACACGATATGGCGCGTCTCGCCGCGCGGCACGCGCACCGCCCCGCCCCGCGTCGCCTCGACCTGCAGCAACGGGCGACCACATTCGCCGCGCGACCGATCGGTGGCCTCGTCGGTGGCCGAACACGCGACGGTTTCCGTGCCGAGATCGTCCGTCACCAAGATCGGATCGACGCGCAGCTGGTAGCGGCCGCCGAGGCGGCCTTCCAGCGAGCGCGCCACGATCGTGTACCGGCCGTTGCGCGGCAGGCAATTCGCCGTCAGCCTGACCAGTCCGACACTATTCGCCCGCGCCGTCGCCACGATCCGCCCGCCTTCCGCCACGACCGACAATTCGGCGTTCAGGCTTGATGTCCGCTCACGCGCGAGTTCGACCCGCAGGAACATGCCCTGGCGGAGGTCGATGGTCCACGAGTCGCCGCGTTCGTTCGTCACCAGTCCGGCGACCGGCTCGCCCAACACGATCGGCCCACCTTGTGCAAAAGCAGAACTGCTGAGCCCCGCAAGACCTGCGAGCACGGCGAAACAAATGCGAGCCGCAGATCTGCGAACACGACAAGCAACGAACGTGGAATCGATGGCAGACGCAATGTTGCGGCCCATGGCATTGCCCGTGGCTGTGTCAGGATTGACCTTAAGACAACCACGCCAAGCCCAATCCCGCCCGTGAAATCTGCGTAATATCGTTGCGAGTTTTGATGGACCGGCGCAACGCGAAAATCTAGAGATCGGCCCGTTCAAGCGCGTAAAGAACCGCCTTGCCGTCCTTCGGGACGAAGACTCCCCCGCCCGCGCTGTGAAAATGCGGAGACAACTGGCGGCGGTACCACGCGGCGGGACGAAGATGGACGTTCCCGTCGGTCCGGCTGCGGTCGCAGGTCTGCGCCCAGTCCTCGCGGGTCGGGGCCTCGATATAGACCGCGCCGCGGGCGAGGACGGCGAGATTGTCGATCGCCCGCGCGGCGTCGCGCGCGTCGAGGTACTGCAGGACGGACTGGCAGACCACCAGATCGAACCGCCGCCTCGGGGCGTAGTCGACGACGGACGCGCGTTCCCAGCCATGCAGGTCGCACAGATATCCGCTCACTTCTATTCCGGTGTAGCGCGCACGCGGCCAGAGCGTCGCGGCAGCGTCACGCCAATAGCCGAGGCCGCACCCGGCGTCGAGGATCGAGCGCACCGGCACGTCGAGATAGCGCAGATAGGCATGCACGAGGCTGGCAAGCTTGAGCGTCTCGGCCTGGCTTGCGACGCACGTCCGTGCGTCGCGATAGAACCGTCGGTAGAACTCCGCCCCGAAGCGATCGGTCATGGCCTCCTCCGGTCCGTTTGCCGGGCGGAATGATGCCGCTCTATCCTGCCGCCTGCCGCGATGAGCAAGACGGATGCGGGGAGATCATGGGCGGAATTTTCCTGGTCGTCGGATTGCTCCTTCGACTCATCGGCATCGCCGGGGCGATCGGCTCGAGTCCGGGCATGACCGGCTTCGCGCGTGCCCCGGCCGGCCGCGCGCTGTGCCGGCCCGGCGCCGGATCGAACCGTCCGGCACGGATGCTCTGCGTCGACGCCAATGGCGCAAGGCGCGATGCAAACGGCGAGTTCGCCCAAGGATTGTTCGACCAGGCGTTCGGCCGCCGTCGCCTGCAAGAGCCGGGGGCGTCCATCACGGCGGCCGGGCAGCCGGAGCTGGCATTCCTGCAGGCTGCGGAGGCGCTGGCCGAACGGCTGCGCCAGTTCGCCGCCGCCCGTAGGCGCTACATGGTCACGCAGGACGAGCACGATCGCTCGCGGGCAAAGAACCTGCGCTCCATGCGGCATGGGCGCTGAAAGGTCTGTCAACGACATCACTTCGAGTGCGTCACAAGGGGTCATCAATGAAACGAACGTCGCTCTTCACCGTCATGGCGACGGCCACGGCGCGCGCGGTCGGCCGGCCAGTCGCCTTCATCACAGCGGCCCTGGTCATCGCGGCCTGGGCCATCACCGGTCCACTCTTTCAATTCAGCGACACCTGGCAGTTGGTCGTCAACACGGCGACGACCATCGTCACCTTTCTCATGGTCTTCCTGATTCAGAACACCCAGAACCGCGACTCCGAAGCGATCCAGATCAAGCTCGACGAACTGTTGCGCGCGATCGAGGGTGCGCACAATGCGCTGCTCGATCTCGAGGAACTCGACGAGGTCGAACTCGACCGGATCCGGCGCGACTATGGTCGCCTCGCACGCGAGGCGCGCGAAGCGCTCAAGCGGGGCGAGCGCGACACCGGCAGCCCCGAAATCCAAGGCCGATCGCCGGAAGCTTGAAGCGCGCCGGCCCGCGGCAGCGGCTACGACGCGGCGAGCCCCGCAAGGGCCTGGCGGATGATCTGGCGGCTGCGGAAGAGCATCATCTCCTGCCAATCGTGCGTCTCGGGATAGAAACGTCGCTTGATTGCGGCCTTGATGCGCTTCGTCTCCGGCGCCTGCCAATCGACATTGGTATGGCGATGCAGCCAGTGGTCCTCACGCAGAACCACCAGGCCGGTCTGCGGCGGAAACGTGCCGTATTCGAGCGCGACGTAGACGACATGCTCGCCGAGGCGACGCACCCACATCTCCTCCGCCATGCCCGATTTCGGAACCGAAGACGACGTGCCGAGCGTCGGCGAAGTCAGGCTTTCTCCGTACCACCGCCGGCCCCGCTCGAGGCCTTCCGAACCGGGCGGATTGCCGCCGATCGGCTCGCCGTATCCGTACGGGCCGAGACCGGTGTGATAGTCGATCACCGCCACCATGCGGCGGCGCGCGAGATCGCGCTCCTCGATGATCGTCTCAAGCGTGCGCCGCGCCCAAGTTGGCGCCGTGCCGCCGTAGAAATGGCCGTGGGCGTACTTGTACTGGCCGCTCGAGAAGGCGATCTGCCACGCGCGCTCGCCGTGCCGGTCCTTGTAAGCCTGGATGCGCGCCTGGGCGGCGTCGAACTCGGGCCCTGAGAGCGCCGGCGGCAGCACGGCATCGGCGATCTCGTCGTAGCCCGGATTGGGCGGCAGCGGCTTCGTGAAATCGATGAAGTTGCGATTGAGGTCGCACCCCTCCTCGGTCACCCGCCGCCGCCACGCAAAGCCGTGCGGATTGATCGCATGGATGACGAGCAGACCGGTGTCGGGCGGCAGGGCGCGGGTCGCCGGCCCGAGCAGCCAGTCGATCTGCGCACCTGAACCGCAATATCCCTCCACGCCGTGCGTCGCCGAGATCAGCACGAGGACGCGGCCTGCGTCCTCGGGCCCCAGCCATGCCGTATCCGTCGTCAGCGTCTCGCCGTTCGGGCCCCGATTGGGGTTGGTATAGCTGCGCAGCGGCGCGCCGTGGAGCCGGCACGCCGCGAAGAACTTGTCGCGCGCGTCCGCATAGTCACGCGAGAAGCGCGCGCCAAGATCGACCTCGTGCACCATTTCCGTCTCCCCAACGTTCCGCCTTCCCCGGCCCAGTGTGTCAGCGGATCTGCCCCTGCAACAGGGCCTGGACGAGCTGCGGCGGGATCTGCAGCGCCTGGACGCCGTCCGGCAGCTCGAAAAGGCCCGGATTCTGCCGCGTCACGCGGACATTGCGCGCGACGAGGGTGAAGGGCTGGCGCTGCTGTTGGGTTTCCGCCTCGCCTTCGATCTTGAGAACGACACCCTCCGCTGTCGCCCAGATCTTGCCGACGAAGCGTGCACCCGGCTCACCGCCGGCAACCCGCCAACGTGTGACGGTCATGCCGTCCATCGTCTCCGTACCTTCGGCCGTCGCGGTGGCATTGGGATTGCGAAGCAGACCGGGAATCACCGGAAACGACGCCAGGTTCACTTCGGCCGCATTGCGCGTGTTGGGGATCAGCACCCAGGCGAGGTTCCTGTCGAGCCGCAAGATCGCCGTGACAACTTGATTGTTGCGCTGCTGGGTTTCGGTCCGCACGGCGCGCGGGGTGCGTGCGACCCGCGAATTGAATGTCTGACCGCCGGACGTCACGACGACGTCGGCCGAATACTCGGTTCGCAGATCCCACGGATTGGCGCTCGCCGGTGCGGCGAAGCCGGCGAACGCGACAAACAGGGCGGCGATGAATCGACGCATGGGACTGGCTCCTGGGTTGTGCCGCGATGGGCGCGCAGTGTGACGCCTCGCGTCAAGGGCCGCAAGGCATGCCCGAGGGTAGAACGCGGCTCGCAGGCCCGCTATTCTGCGCCCTCCAGCCGCCAAGGAAGGATTCTTATGTCCGGAAAAGTCGACGCGCGCCTCGCCGAACTCGGCATCACGCTGCCAAGCCCCGCGGCCCCGGCCGCCAACTACGTGCCCACCGTGCGCAGCGGCAATCTCGTCTTCGTCGCCGGCCAGGTCACGTTCGACGCTCAGGGCAAACCGCAATTCATCGGCAAGCTGGGGCGCGAGTTCGACGTCGCTCAGGGCCAGCAGGCCGCACGCCTGTGCGGCATCAACATCCTCGCCCAGATGAAGGCGGCACTCGGCGGCGACCTCGACCGCGTCGTGCGCTGCGTTCGCGTCGGCGGGTTCGTCAATGCGGTGCCGGACTTCACGGACCACCCCAAGGTCATCAATGGCGCATCCGATCTGCTCGTCCAGGTGCTCGGCGACGCCGGCAAGCACGCGCGCGCCGCAATCGGCGTCGGCTCGCTGCCGCTCGGGGTCGCCTGCGAGGTCGAGGCGGTGTTCGAGGTGCGCTGATCGGTGCGTCGCAGTGCGCTCGCCCTGACCGCCGGCGCCGTCGTCGTCGCGATCGGACTTTCCGCACGCGCGCAGTCGCCGGCGGTACGTTTCTCCGCCGCGCCGCCGGATGAGGCGGTCGTGGAGCTGATGGAGCACGCGCGCGCCGACCTGCCGCGCGTGAGCGACAATCGCGGTCGCCCGTTCGCCGCGAACTCGCCAAGCGACCGCAACGGCGCGGTCATCCCGATCGTCGAGGCCCGCACGATCATCGACACCGGCTTCGCATCCGGCGCCGCGCGCTGGTGCCAGCTCGACTGGCAGCAAAATCTCCGCTTCCTGCTCAACGAGCAGCGTGCACGCGGCATCTGGGACGAACGCCAGCTCGCCTTCATCGGCGTGCTGCACGCCCACGCGATGAGTGCAGTGCTCGACGCCAACCGCGACCGCAGTTGCGGTGCCGGGGACCGGCTGCTCATCGGCGACTATCTGCGCCGGCGATGGCACTGAACTGCGCATGGCCGGCGACACCCGTCTGACCATCGAAGTCGTCGACCGGATCGAAGCGATCGACGCCGCCGCCTGGGACGCCTGCGCCGGCAGCGCCAATCCGTTCGTCGCCCACGCCTTCCTTCACGCGCTGGAGCGCTCCGGCTCGGTCGGCGGCCGCACCGGCTGGATTCCCTACCACGCCGTCGCGCGCGTCACCGACGGTACGATCGTCGGCGCCGTGCCGATGTATCTCAAAGGGCACTCCTACGGGGAATACGTGTTCGACCACGGTTGGGCGCAGGCCTTTGTGCGCGCGGGCGGGCGGTACTATCCCAAGCTCCAAGTCGCGGTTCCATTCACGCCGGTGCCAGGGCCGCGCCTGTTGGTGCGGCCGGACGCGCCCGCGTTTGTCCGAGCCGCTCTCATTGAGGCGCTCGGAGAAGTCGCCCGCCGGCGCAAGGTCTCGTCGCTGCACGTCACCTTTTGCACCGATGCCGAGAAGGACGCGTTCGCCGCGGCCGGCTGGCTGATCCGCGAGGGCTACCAGTTCCATTGGAACAACGCCGGCTACGACAACTTCGACGATTTCCTGGCGACGCTCAGCCACAGCCGCCGCAAGATGATCAAGCGCGAGCGCCGGGAGGTCGCGGCGCAGGGCATCGCGATCGAGATCGTCACGGGCGCCGATCTCACGACCGCGCATTGGGACGCCTTCTTCGATTTCTACATCGCGACGTCCGAGCGCAAGTGGGGCGATCCGTATCTGACGCGGCCGTTCTTCGATCTGCTCGGCGCGACGCTGGGCGAACGCGTGGCGCTGGTCATGGCGAAGCAGGACGGGCGCTGGATCGGCGGCGCGCTCAACCTCGTCGGCGACGATGCGATCTACGGGCGCAACTGGGGCAGCCGCGGCGATCATCCCTTTCTCCATTTCGAGGCGTGCTACTACCAGGCCATCGAGTTTGCGATCATGCGCGGGCTCAAGCGCGTCGAGGCCGGCGCACAGGGCGAACACAAGCTCAGCCGCGGCTACATGCCCAGGGCGACATGGAGTGCGCATCTGATTCTCGATCCCGGGTTCCGCGAGGCGGTCGCCGATTTCCTGCGCCGCGAGACGGCTGTCGTCGTCCAGGAGATCGACGTCCTCGCCGATCACGGGCCGTTCAAGGCCGCGAGCGATCCGGCCGGCTGATGCACAAGCCTAGCCGGCCTGGTGGGCACGCTCGAGCGCGCGATCGCGTGCGGCGTTGAGGATGGCCGCCAGTTCGCCTGCCTTCATCCCGTAGGTGTCCGGCAGCCCGGCATTGGCGCCGGCGACGCCCATGTTGAGTCGCGCCGCGCGCGGCAGCCGCGCCGGATCGAGGATGTCGAAGACGACCATCGGCTGCATGCCGACCTGGGAGATGCCGAACGGCCCGACCGCTGTCCACGGCAGATGATGGCGGCGGAACATCGTGCCGAACACGAATCCGTCGCGGCGGATCTTGAGATACGAGGAGCCGGGCAGGAGCACGATCACGGCAGCCAGCGCGCACAGGCCGAAGAAGCCGGCGACGAACCACCCGGCGCCCTGTCCCTCGCGAATCATCGCGGCGCCGATGGCGGTGAAAACGACGCTGGCGGCCAGCATCAGCAGCCACTTGGCATTGCTCGGCCGCAGGACGATCGTCGTCCCCGCCTCCATCTGGGCGGTGGCGAGCACAACCGGATCGTCGGCGGCGATCGTGGTCAGGCGCGGCTGGTCCATCGTCGAATCACCTCGCTCACGTCTGCAGCCCGGACCGCGGGCCTCGGGACCGGTGCGGCGCCGTCGACCAGCGCGGGGAATCCGACCGCCACGGTCGCCGCGTCGGGGCGGCTGACCAGCCCGCGCGCCGCGACCTGCGGATGATCCGGCACCTCGACCGGGTCGGCGACGACAGCGAAACAGCAATCGACCATACCCAGCAAGGCCTCCCACGCCGGAGCCGTCCGCGTCGCGAATAGGCGGGCGACGTCCGCGATCAGGCCCGATTGCGGCATCTCGTCATTCTGGCGGGCAATCCAGTCGGCCCGCTCCACCGCCTCACAGAAATTGCGCCAGAACTTCGGTTCGATCGCCGCCAGAGTCACGAATCGCCCGTCCCCGGCGCGATAGACCTGATAATACGCCGCGCCGCCGTTGAGCATCAGCCCCGCGCGCGCGCTCGACGCACCGCGACTCGCCCAGGTCAGCAGCGGCGCCTGCCAGGCGAGCGGCGTTTCCATCAGGCTGAGATCGAGGAAGGCGCCGCGCCCGCTGCGCGTGCGTCCGAACAGCGCGCCGGCGACCGCCAGCGCGGTCTGCACGCCGCTGGCATAGTCGGCAGTAGGCGGGAATGCGAAGCCGGGCATCGCCGCCGGCCCCGACGACGCGAGCCCGCCGCCGACCGCCATGTAGTTGAGGTCGTGGCCGGTGCGCAGCCGCCACGGCCCGGTCTGGCCGTAGCCCGACAGGGCGGCGTGGACGAGCCCGGGGTTGAGCGCCGCAAGATGATCGCGCCCGAAACCAAGCCGGTCGAGCACCCCCGGCCGGTAGGATTCGATCAGGACGTCGGCCGCCGCGAGCAGGACGCGGAGTTGCGCGGCTTCGTCGGACCGTTTGAGGTCGAGCGTGACCACTGTCTTGCCGGCGTTGACGAGTTTCCACACCGGCGAAACGCCATCGTCGTCGAGGGGCCGCAGCGTCCGCCCAGGGTCGCCCGACGGCGGCTCGACCTTGACGACATCGGCGCCGAGATCGGCCAGCATCAGCGCGGCATAGGGTCCGGGCAGATATTGCGACAGATCGAGGACGCGTATGCCGGCGAGGAACCCCAGAGCCATGCGCCCGTCTTACGACGAAGCGCGGCCCGACGGATAGGGGTGTGGCGGCTAGAGGTCGTAGTCGTACCAGCCTTCGAACATCGGCAGCAGGCTGCGCGGCTCGCGGCCGGCGATGATCAGCAGGCAGTCGGCGACGGTGCGCGACAGACTCGGCGCGGGCTCGCCGGGATCGCTCAGGGCGTGCATGCCACCCCAGGTCGTCACATCGATTGCGGGCCGCGGCATCTCGATCAAACGCGCCATCACCGTCCTCCAGACTCGACGAGGACGATCATCGCCCGGGAGCCGTTAAAGGCCCGTGACGATACGCTAAAATGCCGCGCAACTGGCGCGGCGC
>JAEUKZ010000307.1 GCA_016793045.1 Alphaproteobacteria bacterium | reverse complement strand
TACCGCCCGATCTTCCTCTTTTTAGTTGAGTATTGGCGGCGATCCTGTTACAAAACCATGCCGACTCGATGACGATTTCTCAGTGCAGACGTCTCGTCGGTTTCAACAGCCTCCCTGTCTAACTCGGCCGCCCCTCGGGGCGGCCGTTTTTTCATGCGGCCGCGCCGAGCGGATCGCCGGGATAGAGCCGCGGCAGCAGCAGCGTCAGCGCGACTGCGACGGCAAGCGCAATGGCGACGGCGGCGGCCAGGGTCGCCCAGTCCTGCGGCCGCACGACGCCGAGCGCGAGGATCGTCGCGAACAGCGGCAGGTCGAGAAAGTGGGTGAAGGTCGGCAGAGCGGCGCCGCGCGCCTGCAGCAGCGCCGGGGTCGCCCGCCCCTGCGCGAGCGATTCGCCGGCGAGGCGGCGCATCCGCACGATATAGGCGCGCGTCACCGTGTTGCCCTCGACGAACTCGAACAGGAAGAGCGCGATCATGCCGGCGAGCCAGGGCTGCTCGAACGCCGTCCAGCCATGGAATTCGACGATCAGCCAGGTGCCGGAGCCGGCGAGCAGAAGCGCGCCGGGCACCACCAGCCCGTCATAGAACACCGCCATCGCGCGCACCGATTCGGCGTAGAGCGCCAGTGCCGTCATGGCGCGGGCGCGCAGGTCGCTGACGAACACGCCGACCAGCCCGGCGCCGAGCAGCACCGCGCCGATCAAGTGGACCAGCCGCAGCATTGTATAGGTCATGGCAAGAACCTGCTCACTTCACGTCGGCGCCGGGCTCCAGCGCCGCGATCGCCGCGCCGAGCAGGCGCAGCAGCGTCTCGCGCTCCGCCGCCGCCAGACCCGCGGCGGCGCGCGCATTGACCCGCCGTCCGGCCGCGGCGGCGGGTGCTTCGAGCGCGCGGCCGCGCGCCGTGAGCCGCACGATGGCGCGCCGCGCATCGGCGGGATCCGGCGTGCGGACGATCAGACCGTCGCGTTCCATGCGCGCGAGCGTGTTGGCCATCGTCGGCTGCTCGACCTCGACCCGCCGCGCGATCTCGCCCTGCGTCAGCCCGTCCTGCTCCCACAGCATCAGCAGCGCCGGGAACTGCCCGGGCACGAGGCCGAGCGGCGCGATCTCGCGCTGCAGGGCGCGGGCGAACAGCCGCGCCGCGTGGTTGACCATGTAGCCGAGCGAGCGGCGGCGCGGCAGCGCCGGCGTTTCCGCCGGCGGCTTCGCGCCTCTGCGTCCGCGCTCGCTCATCGCCGCGCCGCATCGAGCGCCGGCCCGCCGGTGCGGCGGCGCCAGCGCAGAGCGGGCTTGGCGACGCCGACCGCAACCACGAGCAGGATCAGCACGACGTTGAGCGCGCCGACCATGCGCTCGGTACGGGCCGCCGCGGCATAGTCCGGCCCGAGCGCGCCGCCCGCAACGGCTTCCGCCGCCATCCGCAGCATCGCGTTGCCGGCGGGCATGATCAGCGTCACCGCAAGCGCAAGCACGGCCACGGTGAGCCCGGCATGGACGATCAGCCAGCGCCGGCCGGCGAGGCCGCGCCCGCCGCGCAGCGCCAGCGCGATGCCGGTGGCGATCGCCAGCGCGAGGCCGGGCTGGGTCAGCATCCTGGTGGCATCGGCGATCGTCTGGCGCGCGAAGAGCAGTTCCGGCGAGCCGGCGGCGCCGCCATGCGGCGCGCTCGCCACGATATGCCCGAAGATGCTGCCGAGCAGCATCGCGAGCCCGAGCAGGTGCAGGACCTTGAGCGGCTTGGTCATGGACGGTCTCCACGAGTTATTTCATAGCAAGCTATATATCGGACCGCGATAAAGATAGCAAGCTATGTTTTAGGCCGGCGCCGCCGCATGCCGGATCGCGACGGCGCGGCGCTACGCCGCGTCCCACGCCGGCTCGTCGCCGAAGCGCGCGACGAGGAAGTCGACGAAGCGCCGCACCTTGCCCGTGAGCGGCCCGCCGCCGGGCCAGATCGCATTGATGTCCGCCGCCGGGGGCGCGTAGTCGGGCAGCACGCGCGCGAGGCGTCCGGCGCGCAGGTCAGGGCCGCAGATGAAGGTCGGCAGCAGCGCGATGCCGCCGCCGGCCAGCGCGGCGCGCAACAGCACCTCGCCGTTGTTGGCGCACAGCGACAGCGGCACTTCGAGCGCATGTTCGCCGTCGGGGCCGGCGAGCCGCCAGCGCAGGCCCGAGGCGAGATAGCCGTAATGCAGACAGCGATGCTGCGCGAGGTCACGCGGATGCTGGGGCGTTCCGGCCTGCGCGAGATAGCCCGGCGCGGCGCAGAGCACGCGGCGCGACGGGCAGAGCCGGCGCACGATCAGCGAGGAATCGGCGAGCGCGCCGATGCGGATGCCGACGTCGAAGCCTTCGCTGAGCAGATCGACGAAACGGTCGTCGAGCACGAGCTGGATGTTGAGCTGGCGGTGTGCGGCCATGAAGTCCGCCACCGCGTCGGCGAGATGCAGCGTGCCGAACGACATCGGCGCGTTGACCTTGAGCAGCCCCGTCGGTTCGTCCTGGAGCTGCCGCAGCTCGGCTTCCGCGCCGGCGTAGAGCCCCAGGATGTGCGCGCACTGGACATGGAAGCGCCGCCCGGGCTCGGTGAGGCTGAGCCGCCGGGTGGTGCGGTTGAACAGCCGCGTGCCGACGTCGCGCTCGAGTTCCGCGACCCGCTTGCTGACCAGGGCGCGCGACAGGCTGAGTTTCGCCGCCGCCCGGCTGAACCCGCCGAGATCCGCCGTCGCCACGAAGGCGCGCATGCAGTCCAGTCGATCCATGTCGGCACTGTCTCCAGTTCGAAGACAATCTTTCTCCGAACCGACTGTTTGTCAAATCATAGGCCCCGACCAATATCCGTTCCAACGCGTCCACCGACGCGAATCCCGGAGGTTCCCGATGATCACGATCCGTCCCGCCGCCGAGCGCGGCCATGCCCGCTTCGGCTGGCTCGACAGCCGGCACAGCTTCAGCTTCGGCGAGTACTACGACCCCGTCCACATGGGCTTCGGGCCGCTGCGCGTCATCAACGAGGACCGCGTCGCCCCCGGCGCCGGCTTCCCGACCCACGGCCATCGCGACATGGAGATCATCTCCTACGTCCTCGACGGCGCGCTCGAGCACCGCGACTCGATCGGGACCGGCGCGGTCATCCGTCCCGGCGAGGTGCAGCGCATGAGTGCCGGCACCGGCATCCGCCACAGCGAGTACAACCATTCGCGCAGCGCGCCGGTGCACTTCCTGCAGATCTGGATCATGCCCGAGGCCGACGGCATCGCGCCCGGCTACGAGCAGAAGGCGTTCCCCGAGTCCGAGCGGCGCAACGCGCTGCGGCTCGTGGCGTCGCGCGACGGCCGCGACGGCGCGATCACGATCCACCAGGACGTCGATCTTTACGCCGCGCTGCTCGATCCGGAGCGGAGCACCACACTCACGCTGCGCAAGGGCCGTAAGGTCTGGCTGCAGGTCGCGCGCGGCAGCGTCACGGTCGACGGCACGACACGTGTCCCGGCGACACTCAAAGAGGGCGACGGCGCTGCGATCAGCGACGTCGAGACGCTGACGATCACCGGCGTCGAGCCCGCCGAGATCCTGCTGTTCGACATGGTCTGATTGGCAACAAGGGAGAGGACAGATGACCAACCCGAAGCTCGAGCAACTGACGCCCCAGAACAGCGTGCTGCTGTTCATCGACCACCAGCCGCAGATGGCGTTCGGCGTCGTCAACATCGACCGCCAGATGCTCAAGAACAACGTCGTCGCGCTCGCCAAGTCGGCGAAACTGTTCGACGTGCCGACGATCCTCACCACGGTGGAGACGCAGAACTTCTCCGGTCCGATGTGGCCGGAGCTGCTCGACGTCTTCCCGAACGCGCCGGTGCTCGAGCGCACCAGCATGAACAGCTGGGACGACAAGAAGGTGCGCGACGCGGTGGGTGCCACCGGCCGCAAGAAGCTGATCCTCTCCGGCCTGTGGACGGAGGTTTGCATCAACCACGCCGCGTTCTCGGCGATGCTCGACGGCTACGAGCTCTATGTCGTCGAGGACGCGTGCGGCGGCACCAGCGAGGTCGCCCATCGCGCCTCGATGGACCGCATGATCCAGGCCGGCGTGGTGCCGCTCACCTGGCAGCAGGTCCTGCTCGAATGGCAGCGCGACTGGGCGCGCCGGGAAACCTACGACGCGCTGATCGCGATCGTGCAGGAGCACAGCGGCGCCTATGGCATGGGCGTCGACTACGCCTACACCGCCGTCCACAAGGCGCCGGCGCGCGGCAGCTGGAAGGGGAAGGTCCTGGTCTGACACGGCGCGCGCCGTCGGGCGTCAGCGGTCCGGTCCGAGCGCCATCAGGTGGATGCCTTCGGGCCGGATCGCAATGGTGACCGCGGTACCTGCCGCGAGACCGGTCCGGCGCGCGTAGTGTGCAGGCACCGTCATGGCGAGACCGTGGCCGGGATCGCTTCCGAGCGCGACCACGATGCTCGTCGCTTCCGAAAGCGCGGCGACCTCCGCGACGACGCCGTCGCAGAGGTTGCCGTGCTTCTCCTCGTCCGCGCCGGCATCGCCGCGATGAAGGATGACTTGCGTCGACGGCACCGCCCAGGCCACGGCCGAGCCGACGGCGAGGTCCGGCCGCGGCGGTGTGACGGCGAGCGATCGCCCCGCCCAGTCGATCCAGGTCGCGCCCGGCTCGTGCGCCGCGATCCGGCCCTCGAACAGGTTCTTGAGATCGACCAGCCGCGCCGCTTCGACGGTCGCCGGCCGCGCCAGTATCTCGTGGGGCGTTCCGGCCTGCACCACGCGCCCGCCGTCGAGGAGGCACATGCGGTCGGCGAGCCGCGCCGCTTCGTCGAAGTCGTGCGTGACGAGCACGATCGGCACGGCGAGCAGGCGGCGCATCTCGGCCAGCTCGCGGTAGAGCTTGCCGCGCGTGGCCTTGTCGACGGCCGAGAACGGCTCGTCGAGCAGGAGCACGGACGGTTCGCGCGCCAAGGCGCGGGCCACGGCGACGCGCTGCTGCTGCCCCCCGGAGAGTTCGGCGGGGCGGCGTGCTTCGAAGCCCGCAAGATGAACGAGGTCGAAGAGCTCGCGCGCCCGGCGCCGGCGTTCGCCGCGCGGCAGATGAAGCATCGCCGCCTCGACGTTGCCGAGCGCGGTCATGTGCGGAAAGAGCGCGTAGGACTGGAACACGACGCCGACCGCGCGTCGATGCGGGGGCACGAAGGTGCCCGCGCCGCTGTCGAACCACGACGCGCCGCCGCAGACGATACGGCCGGCCTGCGCGCGATGAAGCCCGGCGATCGCGCGAAGGACGGTCGACTTGCCCGCGCCCGACGGGCCGACAAGCGCGAGCACCTCGCCTCGATCGCATGCCAGGGTCACGTCGAGAGGAATCGGCGCGTCCTGGCGCAGGCATACGCTGAGGCCATTCCCCGCGGCCGCGCCTTCACCCATGGCGGCGGCCGATCCGCGACGAAAGTGCGTAGGTGAGGCCGAGCGCCGCGAGCGAAAGCATGAGCAGCGTCAGCGACATCAGCGCGGCGGCGGCATTGTCGAATGCCTGCACGCGATCGTAGATCGCGATCGCGACCGTCCTGGTCTCGCCCGAGATCGAGCCGCCGACCATCAGCACGACGCCGAATTCGCCGAGCGTGTGGGCGAAGGCGAGCACGAGACCGGTGACGATGCCGGGCCAGGCGAGCGGAAGATCGATGCGGGCGAGAACCTGGCGCGGCGACATGCCCGAGACGCTCGCCGCTTCCCGTACGTCGCGCGGGATGGCTTCGAAGGCGCGCTGCATCGGCTGGATCGCGAACGGAAGGTTGACCAGCACCGAGGCGGCCAGCAGCCCTTCGAAGGTGAAAACGAGACCGCGGCCGAACAGCGCCTGGAACGCCTGCCCAAGCGGCGATGCGCCGCCGAAGGCGACGAGAAGATAGTACCCGACGACGGTCGGCGGCAGGACGAGCGGCAGCGCGAGCGCGGCTTCGACGATGCCCTTGCCGGGAAACGAACGGTAGGCGAGCAGCCGGCCGAGCCCGATGCCGACCGGCAAGAGGATCAGGACCGTCAACGCGCCGAGGCGCAACGACAGGCCGAGCGCGATCCAGTCCACCGGTTCGACCTCACGGATTCTCGTCGGGGAGCAGGAAACCGTAGCGCCGGAAGATCGTGCGTGCCGGCGGCTGCTGCACGTAGGCATAG
This sequence comes from Alphaproteobacteria bacterium, assembly GCA_016793045.1. Classification (GTDB taxonomy): domain Bacteria; phylum Pseudomonadota; class Alphaproteobacteria; order CACIAM-22H2; family CACIAM-22H2; genus JAEUKZ01. The sequence goes on along the minus strand of JAEUKZ010000307.1, from coordinate 922 downwards.
AAGGCGCGGGCTTCGGCGCCGGCGGTCCGGAGCAGCACCATCCGCTGACGGAGCGGCTCATGCCACGCGGCGGGGATCAGGGCATAGGTGCCGAGGCTGCCGACGGCCGGCGCAAGCGCGAGTGAGTAGGCGAAGATGCCGCCCTGGGTCGATCCTGCGGACGCGAACTGCGCCGCCTGCGAGACATTCTCGCCGAGAACGAGCCGAGACCGCAAGGCGTCCCAGAGTCCCTGCGAGCGCAGGGCCTGCTCGGCCGCGCGCCCGTACGGTGCATGCTCCGGATTGGCAATCGCAAAGCGCCTCACCCGGCCGTCCGCAATCGCCTGCCGGAGATCGGCGAACCCCGCGTCGGCCCGCAGCGGCGACCCCGTGGGCACGAAGAGTACGATGCGGCCGATCGCATAGAGGACGCCATCGTCGAGCGCATCGCCGGATTCGGCGAGCTGTCGCACGAAGCCCTCGTCGGCCGACATGAACATCTGGAACGGCGCGCCCTGCCTGATCTGCCGGAAGAAGTTTCCCGAAGAGCCGAACGTGAGCTGGACCCCGCGGCCGGTGTCGGCCCGGTAGCGGCCCGCGATCTCCTGCAAGGCGAAACCGAGGTCCGATGCAGCGGCGACGTTCGGAACCGCCGGCGCCTGCGAATGGCCGCTCGCAGGCAGGGCTGCCAGCAGCAGGATGCCGGCGACGCGACGAAGGGCCCTCAACATGCGCGGCGTTCCACTGTCGATATAGTCATCGGAATATATCGAAAACCCGGCGCGGCGCCAGCGGACTTTCGGCGCGGCGCGCTTCTGGATTGAGCTGCACCGGCGCGGAACGGTAGTCTGGGCCGATCGCAACAACGCATCGTCGCCATGCTCCCCTCGCAGCCCGGTATCCTCGCGCCGTCCCTTCCCTACGGACGTTCGCTCACCTTCCG
>JAEUKZ010000305.1 GCA_016793045.1 Alphaproteobacteria bacterium | reverse complement strand
ACGCTGCTGCTCGTGCCCGAAGGCGCCACGCGCGAGCAGATCGACCTGCTGCGCCACCAGCTCGGCTTCGACCGGCCGATCCTGGTGCAGTACGCCGACTACCTGTGGACGCTCGGCCGCTTCGACCTCGGCGAATCGGTGGTGCAGCGCGTCGCGGTGTGGCGCATCGTCTCGGAGCGCATTCCCTACACGCTGTGGCTCGCCGCGGTCTCGCTGGCGCTCGCCGGCGGACTCGGCATCGCGGTGGGCATCGCCACCGCGGTCAAGCGCGGCACGCTGGTCGAACGCGCGCTGATGCCGATCGTGCTCGCCGGCCAGTCGATGCCGACCTTCTGGTCGGGCATCCTCCTCATCATGCTGTTCGGCGTGCTGCTCGAATGGCTGCCGACCTCGGGTGCCGACAGCGCGGTGTCGGTCGTCATGCCGGCGATCGCGCTGTCGGGCCTGTCGATGGCGACCTTCGCGCGCATCACCCGCACCGCGGTGATCGAGGAACTCGGCAAGGACTACGTGCGCGCGATCCGCGCCAAGGGCGTCGAATATTCCGCGGTCGTGCTCCGCCACGTCATGCGCAACGCCTCGATCCCGATCGTCACCATCGCGGCGCTCGAGGCGGCCAACCTGCTCGCCGGCGCGGTGATCGTCGAGACGGTGTTCGCGTGGCCCGGCATGGGGCAGCTCGCGGTGCAGTCGATCCAGGCGCGCGACTTCCTGGTCGTCCAGGCGATCGTGCTGCTGGTGTCGGTCACGTATGTGGCGCTCAACTTCGCCGCCGACGTGCTCTACAGCGTGATCGACCCGCGCATCAAGCTCGTGGGGACGCGGCCGTGAGCGGCGGCGCCATCGCGGCCGCGGCGCCGAAGCGGCGCTGGTACGCGCAGCCCGGCGTGCGCGCGGTCCTGCCCGTCGCGGCCATCCTGCTCGTGTTCGTCGTCGCGGCGATCGCGGCGCCGTGGATCGCGCCGCTCGATCCGGCGCGCCAGTCGCTGCTGGCGCGGTTGCGCGCGCCCGGGACCACCGTGGGCGGGATCACCTACTGGTTCGGCTCCGACGAGCTCGGCCGCGACCTGCTGAGCCGCGTCATCTACGGTGCGCGCGCCTCGCTCACCGTGGCGCTGCTTTCGGTCGTCGTGTCGGGTGCGGTCGGGACCGCGCTCGGCGTGCTCGCCGGCTATTTCCGCGGCTGGACCGAGATCGCGATCATGCGCGCGGTCGACATCATGCTGTCGATTCCCGCGATCCTGCTCGCGATCATCACCGTCGCGGTGCTCGGCCCCGGCTTCTTCAATCTCGTCATCGTGCTCGGGTTCACGCGCTGGCCGCGCTACACCCGGGTCGCCTACGCGCAGACGCTCAGCGTCTCGACGCGCCCCTTCATCACCGCCTCGCGGCTCGCGGGCGCGCGGCCCCTGCGCATCCTCGCGCGCCACGTGCTGCCCAACATCCTCGCACCGCTGATCGTCGTGGCGACGCTCGAATTCGGGCTGATGGTGCTGTTCGAGGCGGGCCTCTCCTTCCTCGGCCTCGGCATCCAGCCGCCGACGCCAAGCTGGGGCTCGATCATGAGCGTCGGACGCAACTACGTCGCGACGGCGTGGTGGATCGCGACCTTCCCCGGCATCTGCCTGTTCCTGCTCGTGCTCTCGGTCAACCTGGTCGGCGACTTCCTGCGCGACCGGTTCGACCCGCGCTCCAACATCCGCTGACGAAAGGACCTCCCATGCAATTCTCCGGCAAGCGCGTCGTCGTCACGGGGGCATGCGGCGTCCACGGTTCGTGGATCGTCGAGGCCTTCGCGCGCGAAGGCGCCACGCTGTGCCTGACCGACCGCCGCGAGAAGGAACTCCATGCGCTGGTCGATCGGCTCAAGCTGCCCAAGGCGGCGACGCTCGTCCACGCGACCGAGCTGACCGACGAGGCCTCGATCATCGACTGCGCCAAGCTTGTCGAGTCGCACTGGGGGGCCGCCGACGTCGTCATCAACAATGCCGGCATCTACCCGCGCGGGCTGCTGCTCGATCTCACGTCCGGCGACTGGGACCGCGTGATGGACATCAACGTGCGCGCGGTGTTCCTGATGACGCGCGAGTTCGCGAAGCTGATGATCGCGAAGAAGGTGCGCGGCAACTTCGCGACGATCTCCTCCGGGGCGGCGCGCGGCATGCGCAACGGCTCGGTGCCGTACTGCACGTCGAAGACCGCGGTCGAGCGCCTGTCGAAGGGCTTCGCGCTCGAACTCGCCGAGCACGGCATCCGCGTCAACGTCGTCGAGCCCGGCTTCGCGATGGGCAGCGTGGTGAGCCCGCTGACCCAGGGCTATGCCGACCGCATGCTCAAGAAGATCCCGATGGCGCGTGAGAGCGGCCCGGCGGACACGGCGAACGCGCTGCTCTATCTCTGCTCCGACAAGGCGGCCTACGTCACCGGCGCGGTGCTGAGCGTCGACGGCGGCAATTCGATCGGCGCCTACGAGCCCGGGCCGCTCGGCGCCGACGACCTGCGCAAGCCGGCGCCGTGAGGAGCCCGCGCCGAAGATGAGCCAGGCCGTCCCCGTCCTCGCGGTCCGCGACCTCGCGGTGACGATCGGCCGCCGCGCCGTCGTCGACGGCGTCGGCTTCGACATCGCGGCGGGGGAGACGATGGCGCTGGTCGGCGAGAGCGGCTGCGGCAAGTCGCTGACCGCGCTGGCACTGCTGCGGCTGCTGCCGGGCGCGGCGAAGTTCGCCGGCGGCTCGGTCGACTTCGAGGGCGCCGACCTGATGCGGATCGACGAGGACGCGATGCGCCGCGTGCGCGGCAACCGCGCCTCGATCATCTTCCAGGATCCGCTTTCCTCGCTCGATCCGCTGATGACCGTGGGCGACCAGCTCGTCGAAGGCATCCGCGCGCACAGGGAGATCGGCCGGACCGAGGCGCGCGGCCAGGCGCTCGCCATGCTGAAGGCGGTCGGCATCTCGGAGCCCGAGCGGCGGCTTGCGCAATACCCGTTCGAGCTGTCCGGCGGGATGTGCCAGCGCATCATGATCGCGATCGCGCTCGCCGCGCGCCCGGCGGTGCTGATCGCCGACGAGCCGACGACGGCGCTCGACGTCACCATCCAGGCGCAGATCCTCGACCTGATGAAGGGGCTGCTGCGCGAGCTCGGCACGTCGATCCTGCTGATCACCCACGACATGGGCGTGGTCGCGGAGATGGCGGACCGCGTCGCGGTGATGTACGCGGGCCGCATCGTCGAGCGCGGGCCCGCCGAGGCGATCTTCGCCAGCCCGCGCCATCCCTACACGGCGCTGCTGCTCAAGAGCGTGCCGCGCCTCGACGACGTGCCCAAGAGCGCGATGGCGGTGATCGAAGGCAGCGTGCCGGCGCAGGACGACTGGCCGCCGGGCTGCCGCTTCGCGCCGCGCTGTCCGCTCGCGGAGGCGCGCTGCCATGCGGAGCAGCCGCCGGAGGAGGCGGTCGGCGCCGGGCGCGGGGTCGCCTGCTGGCGCCACGCCGACGTTGCGGCGGGGAAGCTGCCTGCATGAGCGCCAATCTGCTGACGATCAGCGACCTCAAGGTCCATTTCCCGATCCGCGGCGGCTGGCTCGGCCGCTCGCGCGGCGCCATCCGTGCGGTGGACGGCGTCTCGCTGGCGATCGCGCCGGGGGAGACGCTGGGCCTGGTCGGCGAAAGCGGCTGCGGCAAGTCGACGCTCGGCAACGCCATCCTGCGCATCGTCGATCCCACCGCGGGCTCGGTGCGGCTGGGCGACGTCGATCTCGCGACGGTCGACAGTGCTGCCTTGCGCGCGGCGCGGCGGCGCGTGCAGATGATCTTCCAGGATCCCTACGCCTCGCTCGATCCGCGCATGACCGTCGGCGATTCGATCGGCGAGCCGCTGCTCGTCCACGGCGTCGCGCACGGCGGCGATCTCAAGGCGAGGGTCGAGGCGCTGCTGGCGCGCGTCGGCCTGGCGCCGGTCCATTTCGGCCGCTATCCGCACGAATTCTCCGGCGGCCAGCGCCAGCGCCTGGTGATCGCGCGCGCCCTCGCGCTGTCGCCCGATCTCATCGTCTGCGACGAGCCGGTCTCGGCGCTCGACGTCTCGGTGCGCGGGCAGATCCTGAACCTGCTGCTCGAGCTGCAGCGCTCGCTCGGCACGGCGTATCTGTTCATCAGCCACGACCTGTCGGTGGTGCGCCACATCAGCGACCGCATCGCGGTGATGTATCTCGGCAAGGTCGTCGAGATCGCGACGCGCGACGCGCTGTTCGCGAAGCCCCTGCATCCCTACACGCAGGCGCTGATCAGCGCGATCCCGCTGCCCGACCCGCCGGTGCAGCGCGCGCGCAAGCGCATCATCCTCACCGGCGAGATGCCGAGCCCGGCCAAGCCGCCGCC
>JAEUKZ010000288.1 GCA_016793045.1 Alphaproteobacteria bacterium | reverse complement strand
GCGCTCGGCCTCACCGGCTTCGTGATCCTGCACTTCCACGCCGGCGGGGCGACGCAGCTCGGCGTCCAGGCCGCGTGGAACGTGCTCAACGAATTCACGCTCACCGCCATCCCGCTGTTCATCCTGCTCGGCGACGTGCTCGTCGCCAGCGGCCTTTCGGCGGGCGTCTACCGCGCGATGGCGCCGCTGTTCGGCCGGCTGCCCGGCGGGCTGCTGCACACCAACATCGCGGTCTGCACGGTGTTCGGCGCGGTCAGCGGCTCGTCGATGTCGGTCGCCGCCGCGGTCGGCTCGGTCGCCTATCCCGAGCTCAAGCGGCGCGGCTACGACCGCGCCGCGGTCGTCGGCAGCCTCGCCGGCGGCGGCACGCTCGGGCTGCTCATTCCGCCGAGCCTCAGCCTGCTCATCTACGGCGCGTTGACCGATACTTCGATCGGCAAGCTCTTCATGGCCGGCGTGCTGCCCGGGCTGATGATGGCCGGCCTCTTCATGGCCCTGATCGCGGCGACCAGCATCGTTCGGCCGTCGATCGCGCCGGAGCCGGCCGCGCGCGAAAGCCTCGGCCGCGCGTTCGCCGCCCTGCTGCAGGTCTGGCCCTTGGCGGTGCTCATCCTTGCCGTCCTCGGCAGCCTGTTCGCCGGCATCGCAACGCCGACCGAGGCGGCGGGCGTCGGCGTCGCGGCGTCGATCGCGCTCGGCTTCACCATCGGCTCGCTCACCTTGCGCGGGCTCGGCGAGGCGCTGATGTCGACCGCGCGCACCTTCGCGGTGATCGGCGTTGTCTTCATCGGCGCGGTGGTGCTGGCGCAATCGATCAGCATCCTCGGCCTGCCGCAGCAGCTCCTGGCTACGGTGTCGGCGCTCGACATCTCGCGCTACTGGATGCTCGCGCTGATCGTGTTCATCTACCTGATCCTCGGCTGCTTCTTCGACGGCCTGTCGATGATGATCATGACCCTGCCGATCGTCTTTCCGCTGATGACCGGCCTCGGCTTCGACGCGGTGTGGCTCGGCGTGCTGATCACGATCATGATCGAGGTCGGCATGCTGACGCCGCCGGTGGGCATGAACCTGTTCGTCCTCGTCGGCATCACCGGCCACGAGGTGCGCCTGGGCGACGCGGCGCGCGCTTCGGCGCCGTACTGGCTGGCCCTGCTTGCCGGGGTCGTGATCCTGACCTTGGCGCCGGGGATCGCGACCTGGCTGCCGGGCCTCGCGTTGCGCTGACCGAACGGAGATCCGCATGTCCTTCATCGACCGCGCCCGCGCCCAACGCCTGCTGGGCGAAGCCGGCATCGACGCGCTGGTGCTGCTGCAGCCGGAGAGCTTCGGCTACGCCACCGGCGCCTCGCCCGGCGTCGCGGCCTCGTGGCGGCGGGCGGGTGCGGCGATCGCCGTGGTGCCGGCCGCGGCCGACGGCGCGCTTGCGGCCGTCGTCACCGACCTCGCGGCGCCGTCCGTGCGTGCCGCAGGCACGGTCGGCGACCTGCGCGTCCATCCAATGTGGGTCGACGGCGCCGACGTCAGCGCGCTCAGGCCGAGCAACCGGCCGATCGGCGAGCTGATCGCGGAAGCGCAGGCGCGCGATCCCGGCTTTGCGCGGCCGGAGACCTTCGACCCGCGCCGCGGCTTCGCGCTGCTGCGCGACATCCTCGTCGAACGCGGCCTGCTCGGCGCGCGGCTCGGCATCGAGCTCGACTTCCTGCCTGTCAACGACTACGCGCTGCTCAAGGCGGCGATCCCGGAGGTCGCGTGGGTCGACTCCTCGCCGCTGCTCGCCCGGCTGCGCATGGTCAAGACGCCCGGGGAGATCGCGATCCTGCGCCAGGCCGTCGCCTTCACCGAGGCGGGCCTGCGCGCGGCGACCGCCGATCTGCGCGCGGGCGTCACGCGCGACGCGATCGCCGAGCGCTGGCGCGACGGCGCCGTCGCCGCGGCGCGCGCGGCCGGCGGTCCCGCCGTCGAGCGGACGTGGGAGTACGTCGCGGTCGGCACCAATCCGTGGGGCGGCGGCGCGCTCGCGCCCGGCGACACGCTGAAATTCGACGTCGGCTGCATCATCCGCGGCTACAGCTCGGATTGCGGGCGGACCTTCGTGTTCGGCCGCGCGGACGCGCACCAGCGCGAGGTCCACGCCGCGCTGCGCGCCGGCTTCGACGCCGGCATGGCGGCGTTCCGGCCCGGCAACACCCTCGCCGACGTCCACGCCGCCGCGTCAGCGGCGATCCGCGTGGGCGGCCTGCCGGGTTTCTCGCGCGGGCACTTCGGCCACGGCGTCGGCGCCAACGTGTGGACCGAGGAATGGCCTTTCGTCAGCGCGACCGCGACCATCCCGCTCGAGGCCGATATGGTGCTGGCGTTCGAGACGCCGTTCTATGTCGACGGCCTCGGCGCCTTCATCATCGAGGACGAGGTGCTGGTGACGGCGTCGGGTGCGGAGCCGCTCAACACCATGCCGCGCGAGCTGATCGAGCTCGGCTGACGCAAACCTTGGTCATTGGCCCGCGATGGTGGCAGACTCGGACGACCCATCACGGAGGCGACGATGATCTGGGGCGATCTGGCGCTGGTCGTTGCCGCGGCCTTCACCGGTGCCGCGACCTACATCACGGTCGCCGAGCAGCCGGCGCGGCTGCCGCTGCCGCCGGGCGCCCTGCTGGCGCAATGGAAGCCGAGCTATCAGCGCGGCTTCGCGATGCAGGCGAGCCTCGCGGTGCTGAGCGGGCTGTTCGCGATCGTCGCGTTCTTCGCGAGCTTCGAATGGCGCTGGCTGCTCGGCGCGGTGCTGATCCTCGCCAACTGGCCGTTCACCCTCGTCGTCATCATGCCGACCAACAAGACCCTGATGGCGACGGCGGCGGAGATGGCGGGCGAGGAGACGCGCGCGCAGATCCGCCAGTGGGGCTATCTGCATGCCTGCCGGGCGGCCCTCGGCCTGTCGGCCGTCGCGGCGTTCCTGTGGGTGCGCTGGCGGGTCGGCTGAGGGCTTGCCAATGGGCGTGGCACGGTTCTTGATAGTGCCGTAGCCGACACCGAGATGACCGAGCGCCGACATTCCCTCACCCGCGAAGCGATCGAGGCCGGAGCCGTCGAGCAGATGATGCTCAATTGCGGCATTCCGATCCGCGTGCTGAGCGAGGCGGAACGCGAGGCGTCGCTGGACGGCACGCTGGCGGCCCACCCGGCCGCCGGCAGCGACATCTGGCTGTTCGCCTACGGCTCGCTGATCTGGAACCCGACCATCGCCTTCGCCGAGCGCTGCACCGGCACGATCCGGGGCTGGCATCGGCGTTTCTGCCTGTCGAGCCCGGTCGGGCGCGGCACGCCGGAACGTCCGGGGCTGATGCTCGGCCTCGACCGCGGCGGCAGCTGCCGCGGCGTCGCCTATCGCGTGCCGTCGCAGGCGGCGCGCGACGAGCTGACGGTGGTGTGGCGGCGCGAGATGGTGACCGGCGCCTACCGGCCGCGCTGGGTGCATGTGGCCGTCGCCGGGCGCGAGGTGCCGGCGATCGCCTTCGTCGTCAACCGCGACGGGCCGAACTACGTCGGGGCGATGCCGCGCGAGCGCATGGTGGAGCGGCTCGCGGTCGCGGCCGGCCGGCTCGGCTCGAGCGCCGACTACCTGTTCGAGACCGCGAAGGCGCTGGCGCTCGCCGCGGTGCCGGACCGGCATCTCGAAGACCTCGCCGCCGCGGTGCGCGCCGCGCAGGCGAACCGCGGCTGACGCGGCTCAGCGCATCAACATTCCGCCGTTGACGTCGAGCACCGCGCCCGTGACCTGGCGACCCGCCTCGCTGGCGAGATAGAGCGCCGCGGCGCCGATGTCCGCGGGCGCACCGAGGCCGGCCGGCACGAGCTTCTCGAGCACCGCGATGCCCTCGTCGCCGTGCGTGCGCCGGAGCAGGTCGGTGACGACGATGCCGGGCGCGATGGCGTTGACGGTGATGCCGAGCGGCGCCCCGGTGCGCGCCAGCGTCTTGGCGAAGCCGTGCAGACCCGCCTTCGTCGTCGCGTAGTGAAGGTGGCCGTACAGCGCGCCCTGGTGGCCGGTCACCGAACCCATGACGATGATCCGGCCGCCGCGCCCCTGGTCGCGCATCATCGTCATCGCGCGCTTGCTGCACAGGAACGCGCTGGTCAGGTTGATCCGCATCAGCTCGTTCCAGCTCTCGAGCGTGATGTCGAAGATCGTCTCGTCGCGCGTCGTGCCGGCGTTGTTGACCAGGATGTCGATGCCGCCCTGCGCGGCGAGCGCGTCGAAGATCCGGGCGACCGCATCGGGCGTGCCGACGTCGCCCGGCAGGGCGAGCGCGCGGCCGCCGGCGGCGACGATCGCGTCGGCCGACGCGGCTGCAGACGCCCCGTCGAGATCGTTGACGCCGACGAGGGCGCCCGCGGCGGCGAAGGCGCTGGCGATCGCGGCGCCGATGCCGCGGCCCGCGCCGGTTACGAGCGCGGTCTTGCCGTCGAGGCGGAAGGAGAGCGGGGCGGCTGGAGTCTGGCTGACCATGGGGCGCGACCCTATCGCGGCGCGATGCCACGGACAATGCGCCGCCCATTTGCCCGGGCTAGACGTTTGGCCTAGAGTCCGCCGCTCTGGTGCCGCACCGCCGATCCCATGGCCGCGGGCGGCGCGTCGATTTGGCCTTAAGGGAGGAGTCTCGATGGATTCGTTGCGGACGGTGAAACGGGCGGTCGGCGCGATCGCCGGCCTGACCATGCTCGCGGGCCCGGCGCTTGCGGGCGACCTGACCTTCTGGACTTGGCGCCAGGAAGACCGCGCGCAGTACGCGCAGCTCTTCGCGGATTTCAACCGCACCAATCCCGGCATCAACATCCGGTTCGAGGCCTATGAGCCGCAGAACTACCAGACGATCGTGTCGACGGCGCTCGCCGCAGGCCGCGGTCCGGACGTCATACACGTGCGCGCCTATGGCGGGCTCGAGCAGTTCGCGCGTGCCGGCTATCTGATGCCGCTCGACAATCAGACCGTGCCCGAACTGGCGAACTTCACCGCCGAGGCTCTGGCGTCGGAGACGCTGCGCTCCGACAACCGGGTCTACGCGGTGCCGTTCGCGTCGCAGACGCTCGGCGTGTTCTACAACCGCGACATTTTCCAGCGCCTCAACCTGCAGCCGCCGCAGACCTGGGAACAGTTCATCGCGGCCTGCCGGGCCATCAAGGCGGCCAATCTCGTGCCGGTCGCCAACGGCACGGCGACGGCGTGGATGACCGAGGTGCTGACGAGCGTCTTCACCGGCAGCTTCCTCGGGCCGCAGTTCGCGGCCGACGTGGTCGCCGGCCGCGCGACCTTCGAGGACCCGCGCTACGTCGCGGCGCTCGGCAAGATGCTCGAGCTGCGCGAATGCCTGCCCAACGGCTTCACCGGGGTCGACTACCCGACGTCGCAGCAGCTCTTCCTGTCGGGCCGCGCGGCGATGTTCGCGGGCGGATCGTTCGAGATCTCGAATTTCCGCCGGCAGAACGCCAACCTGCCAATGGAGTTCATCGCCCCGCCGGCGCCGGCGGCCGGCCAGCCCGGGCTGGTGTCGCTGTTCTTCGACGGCGGCTACGCCATCAACGCGCGCACCGGCAACCGCGACGACGCGCTCAAGCTCGTGCGCTTCATGGCGACGCCGGAATTCGGCAACCGCCTGACGGCGCTGCTCGGCAACATCTCGCCGATCCGCGGCGTACAGGTGCAGGACCCGATGCTGGCGCGGGTGGCGCAGCTCAACCAGAACTCCTGGCCGTACATCATGGCGGTGTATTTCCGCTATGACTCGCCCACGGGCTCCGAGCTGCTGCAGGGTGCGGTCCAGCGCATGATGGCGGGCAACGCCACGCCGCAGCAGGTCGGCACCGAGATCACGCAGGGCATCGCGCGGTACTACCAGCCGTTCCAGCGCCGCGGCGGCTGACCGGCGTCGAGCGGAGAACGGGGCGCGGGCGGGGAGACCTGCCCGCGCCTTTCGTTTGGGCGCCTTCGGCGCTATGAGATCGGGCGAGCCGTCGCGATACGGCCGCCGAGAATGATGGAGTCCGTCCTGCCGTGATGTCCCGCTGGTCGCTGCGCCTGTGGATCGCGTTCCTCATCCTGCCGGCCGCCGCCGTCATGGTCGTGTTCGTCGTCGTGCCGATCGTGACCGCGCTCGCCTACAGCCTCTATGCCTGGCACGGCAGCGCGCGCGCCGGCTTCGTCGGCCTCGACAATTTCCGCGTCGTGCTGACCGAGCAGCCCTATGCCGGCTGGACGCTGCGCGCCTTCTGGCACAACGTGATCGTCTTCGTGTCGCTGATGCTGGCGCAGAACGGCACGGCGTTCTTCATCGCCTACGGCCTGCTCAAGACTCTGCCCGGCCACCGCTTCCACCAGGTCGCGGTCTTCCTGCCGGTGATCCTGTCGACGGTGATCATCGGCGCGCTGTGGAAGCTGCTGCTCAACCCGATCTTCGGCCTCGTCAACAACGGCCTCACCGCGATCGGTCTCGGGTCGCTGGCACAACCCTGGCTCGGCCAGGAATCGACCGCGCTCGGTTCGCTGATCTTCGTCAACGCCTGGCACTGGGTGGGCTTCCCGGCGCTGCTCTTCCTCGCCGGGATGCAGCGCATCCCCAAGGAGGTGCTCGAGGCGGCGCGGCTCGACGGCGCCGGCGACGGCGTGCTGATGCGGCGGATCATCTGGCCGCTGGTGGCGCCGGCGGCGACGATCGCGGTGCTGCTGATGTTCATCGGCTCGTTCAACTGGTTCGAGCTGCCCTACGTGATGACCGGCCTCGACGGCTCGCCCGGCGGCGCCACCGACGTGCTTGGCCTCTATTTCTACCGAACCGCCTTCGGCGGCGTGACCTCGGGCCTGCAGGATTTCGGGCGCGGCAGCGCGCTCGCGGTGCTGATGTTCCTGTTCATCATCGCCGTCTCGATCCTCTTCACGCGCATGCTGCGCCGGCGCGAGATCGAGGTCTGAGATGGGCGGCGAGCGCGCGAAGATCGTCTTCATCCAGCTGCTGCTGGCGTTCAACACGCTGCTGATGCTCTATCCGATCGTCGCCATGCTGCTGTCGGCCTTCAAGCCGACCGCGGAGATCTACGCGACGCCGTTCGCGCTGCCGCAGGAATGGCGGCTCGACAATTTCGCGCAGATCTGGACCGGCACGAACTTCCCGCGCTACCTGCTCAATTCGGCGATCATCACCGCGACCTCGACCGCGAGCATCCTGATCTTCGGCACGATGGCGGCCTATGGCCTCGCGCGCTACCAGTTCCGCGGAAACGAGGTCATCTACCTCTTCTTCCTCAGCGGCCTGATGGTGCCGCTCAAGCTCGCGATCATTCCGCTGTTCATCCAGCTGCGCGACCTCGACCTGCTCGATTCGCGCCTCGGCATGGTGTGCGTCTACACCGCGATGGGCCTGCCCTCGGCCGTCTTCATCCTCACCGGCTTCCTGCGTTCGCTGCCGGGCGAACTCGAGCAGTCGGCGCGGATCGACGGCGCGTCCGAAGCGCGCATCATGTGGAGCATCATGCTGCCGCTCACCCGCCCGGCGCTGGTGATCGCGGGCATCCACAACGCGGTGCCGATCTGGAACGACTTCTTCTTCCCGCTGGTCTTCATCCAGAGCGATCCGCTCAAGACGCTGCCGCAAGGCCTCACCGTGTTCATGGGCGAGTACAACACCGACTGGGGCGTGCTGTTCGCGGGCCTCACCATCGCCGCACTGCCGATCACGATCATCTACATCGTGCTGTCGAAGCAGTTCATCGCCGGCATGACGCATGGCGCCATCAAGTAGAGCGCTGCGCGGGCTGATCGTCTCCTGCCAGGCGCGGGACGACAATCCGCTGCACGGCCCCGTCCACATGGCGGCAATGGCGCGCGCGGCGGAGGCCGGCGGTGCAGCGGCGTTGCGCGCCAACGGTGCCGCCGACATCGCGGCCATCCGCGCCGCGAGCACGCTGCCGGTCGTCGGCATCGCCAAGCGCTGGCGCGAGGGCTTCGATGTCTACATTACCCCCGGCTTCACCGATGCCGCGGCGGCGGCGCAGGCCGGCGCCGACTGGATCGCGCTCGATGCGACGCCGCGCAGCCGCGACGGCGAACCGGTCGCGAGCCTGATCGGGCGGATCAGGCGCGAACTGGCCAAACCGGTTTTCGCCGACGTCTCGACCGCCGAGGAGGGCCTCGCCGCGGCGCGCGCCGGCGCCGACGCGGTGGCGACGACGCTCGCCGGCTACACGCCCTATTCGCGCCCCGCTTCAGGCGGCCCCGATTTCGAGCTGATCCGCGAGCTCGTCGCCGCCGTCGACGTGCCGGTGATCGCGGAGGGCCGCTTCTGGTCGCCGGAGGAGGTGGCGCGGGCCTTCGCGCTCGGTGCGCAGGCGGTGGTCGTCGGCACCGCCATCACCAACCCGCGCGAGATCACGCGGCGCTTCGCGCGCGCCGTGCCCGGGGCGGCGCGATGATCGCGCTCGGCATCGACGGCGGAGCGTCGAGCACGCGCTGGCTGCTGACGCGCGCCGACGGCACCGTGCTCGCATCCGGTACCGCCGGGCCGATCTCCGGGCACATCTTCGAGCCGGCCGCGCGCGACGCCGTCTTCGCCACGCTCGCCGCGGTCGCCGCGGCCGTGCGCGCGCATGCGGCGCCCGACCGCGTCGTCGCCGGCGTGACCGGCCTCAGCTCCGGCGACGACGTGGCGCGCCAGCTGGGCGACGCGATCGCCGCGCGCCTGGCGATTGCGGCCGACCGCGTGCGCGTGCTCGACGACATGCACATCGCCTATCGCGGCAGCTTCGCGCCGGGCGCCGGCATTCTCGTCTATGCCGGCACCGGATCGATCGCCTATCACCTGACGGCCGAAGGCCGGGTCGAGCGCGCCGGCGGCCACGGCTTCATGATCGACGACGCCGGCGGCGGATTCTGGATCGGCGCGCGCGCCCTGCGCCAGGTCCTGCGCGCGCGCGAGGATCCCGGCTCACCGCCGCCCGGTGCGCTGGCACAGCTCATCTACCGGGCGACCGGCGGGCCGGACTGGGCCGCGATCCGCAGCTTCGTCTATGGCGGCGGCCGTGCCGCGGTCGCGTCGCTGGCGCCGGCCGTCGGCGAGGCGGTGGCGCGCAGCGACCTCGACGCGGTGGAGATCGTGAACGCGGCCGGCTCGGAGCTCGCCTGGCTGGGCGAGGTGATGACGCGTCGCGTCGGCCGGCTGCCGATCGCGCTGTGCGGCGGCGCGACGCAGGCCTGCCCGACGCTCTACGCGGCCTTCGCCGCCGCCTTGCCCGACGGGCTTGCCAGCCGCCGCGCGACCAGCGAGCCGGTCGAAACCGCGGCGCAGCTGGCGCGCGACGCGATGATGGAGGATCGATGAAGAAGCGTACGATCTCTTCGCCGAAGGCGCCGGGTGCGGTCGGCGGCTATGCGCAGGCCGTCGAGACGACCGGGGCGGAGCGCGTCCTCTACATCAGCGGTCAGGTGCCGCTCGACCTCGCGGGTTCGCTCCCGGCGTCGTTCCGCGAGCAGTGTCGCCTCGCTTGGGCGAACGTCGCGGCACAGCTCGAAGCCGCCGACATGACGCTCGACAACCTGGTCAAGGTCACGATGTTCCTCGGCGACCGCCGCTACGCCGCGGAGAACCGAGCCATCCGCCAGGAGGTCCTCGGCGCGCGCGCCCCGGCCCTCACCGTGATCATCGCCGGCATCTTCGACGAGGCGTGGCTGATCGAGATCGAGGCCATCGCCGCCGCCTGAGCTGCCCGCCGTCAGTACTGCGCGACCGGCGCCGAGTACTGGACAAAGCGCATCACTCTGCCGGCGAAGCTGCGTTCGTACGCGGCCGTGAGTCGCCAACCGGCATGTTCGTAGAAGCCGCGCGCCTTCATGTTCTCGGCGAAGCATTCGAGCGTGCGCGCGCCGGCCTTCTCCGCCGCGCGCAGCAGCGCGGTGCCGACTCCGCCGCCATAGGCGGCCGGATCGACGAACAGCATGTCGATGTGGAAATTGGTCACCACCGTGAAGCCGACGATTCGGCCGTCGCGCGCGGCGGTCTGCATCCGGGGCCAGCACTCGGCGAAGCGGGCGGCGAAGAAGGCGGGCGTGCGCTCCGCCAGGGAGCGCGCATCGAGGATCGCGGCGAAGCCGTCGGCATAGGATCGCGACGCCACTTCGCTCAGCGGGCCGATGTCGGCTTCGACGGCCGCACGGATGGCGACGCCGCCGCTCACGAGGCGCCCCGCAGCCGCGGGTCGAGCGTGTCGCGCAGCGCGTCGCCGAGCAGATTGAAGCCGAACGACATCAGCAGGATCGCGAATCCGGCGTAGATCGACGTCCACGGGCTGAGGAAGACGTATTCGCGGCCGTCCGCGAGCATGAGGCCGAGCGAGGGCGTCGGCGGCTGGGTACCGATGCCGAGGAAGGACAGCGAGGCCTCGACCAGGATCGCCGTCGACAGCGACAGGCTCGCCTGGACGAGGATCACGCTGGTGAGGTTGGGCAGGATGTGGCGCAGGATGATGCGGCGATCGCCCGCGCCCACGGCCTTGGCGCCGAGCACGTATTCGCTTTCCGCGATCACCAGGGTCGGTCCGCGCAGCAGCCGCGCGAAGATCGGCGTGTAGACGACGCCGATCGCGACCGCGGTGGTCCATGCCTGCGGCCCAAGCACCGCGATCACGCCGATCGCCAGCAGCATGATCGGGAAGGCGAAGAGGATGTCCATGCAGCGCATGATGATCCGCTCGGTCCAGCCGCGATAATACGCGGCGACGATGCCGAGCGTGCCGCCGAGCGTGAGCGCGATGGTGACAGCCGCTGCCGCGATGGCGAGCGAGGCGCGATAGCCGTAGACGATGCGCGAGAAGTTGTCGCGGCCGAACTTGTCGGTGCCGAGCCAGTGTTCGGCGCCCGGGCTCTGGTAGCGCACGAGGATGCTCTGGGCGAGCGGGTCGTGCGTGGCGGCGATCGGCGCGAAGACGGCGAGCCCGACCTGGCCGACGACGAGCGCGAGGCCGATCGCGAGCAGCGGCTGGCGGCGCAGCGTCGCCAGCATCGTCACGCCTTCACGCGCGGGTCGATCGCGTAGTAGAGCAGGTCGACGAGGAAGTTGACGACGACGAAGGCCGACGTCACCAGCAAGATCGCCGCCTGGATCAGCGGATAGTTGCGCTCGTTGATCGCGCCGACGACCAGCCGGCCGAGGCCGGGCAGGGCGAAGACCTGTTCGACGACGATGGCGCCGCCGAACAGATAGCCCGCCATGATGCCGACCGTCGTGACGAAGGGGATGAGCGCGTTGCGCAGCGCGTGCTTGAAGACGACTGCGCGCTCCGAAACGCCCTTGGCGCGGGCCGTGCGGATGTAGTCCTGGCCGAGCGCGTCGAGCATCGCCGTGCGCACGATGCGCGACAGCGACGCGAGGATCGGCAGAGCCAGCGCGATCGTCGGCAGCAGCAGGCGCTGCAGGTTGCCGATCGGGTCCGTGGTGAACGGGACCCAGCCGACCGTCTGGACGCCGGGCGCCACCTGGAACATCACGTAGAGCATCACGATGCCGAGCCAGAAGGACGGGATGGTGATGCCAACGATGGTGGCGATGCGCACCACGGTGTCGGCAAAGCCGCCGCGCACATAGGCCATCAGGCAGCCCGCCGGCACGGCGAGCGCGGCGGCAAGGGTGAGCGGGATGATGACGAGTTCGGCGGTGACGCCGAGCCGCGCCATGATCTCCTCGCTCACCGGCGCGCCGGTCCAGATCGAGCGGCCGAGATCGCCGGTCAGCGCGGCGCCCGCCCACAGCAGGTATTGCTCGACGATCGGCTTGTCGAGCCCGATGCGTTCGCGCAGTGCGGCGAGGGCCTCCGGCGTCACCTGCGTGTTGGCGCCGAGCATGATCGCGACGGCGTCGCCCGGGATCAGGCGGATCATCAGGAAGACGATGATCGACACGCCGAACAGGACGAACAGCAGGTCGACCGCGCGATTGGCGATCAGTCGTCCGAGGCCCATGGCTTCAGAATCGGATTGCCCCCCTCCCCCCGGCCGGGGGAGGGGGAGTCTCCGGTCAGCGCGCCACCGAGGCCTGGCGCAGATACCAGAGCGAGCGGTTGGCGAGCATCTCGAAGCCCTGGACGTTGCTGCGCAGCGCGGTGAAGAGCTGCGCGTAGGCAAGGTGCGCGATCGGACCCTGGCAGGCGAGGATCTGCTGTGCCTGGGTGTAGAGCGCGCGCCGCTGCGCGGTGTCGGTGATCGAGCGCGCGCGGTCGAGGATGCCGTCGAGTTCCGGGTTCGTGTACTTGAAGACGTTGGTCGAGCCGCCGGTCCGGAAGGTGCGGTAGAAGTAGTCGTCCGGGTCCGGGCTGCCGGCATTGGTCGACACGAAGGCCTGGAAGTTCGAGTTGCGCCAATCCTGGATGAAGCGGCCGAGCTCCTGGTTGTTGAGCTCGACGCGGAAGCCCGCCTGGTTGAGCTGCGCCTGGACGACCTGCGCCACGTCGCGGATGTCCTGGCGCGGGAGGACGTTGAGGGTGATGGCGAGGCCGCTGCCGTGGCCGGCCGCGGCGAGCAGTTCGCGCGCGCGCGCGGGGTTCGGCGTGTAGCAGGCGAACTGGGCGACGGGCGTCGCCCAGTCGCGCAGCGCCGGCGAAAGCGGACCGCCGGCTACGCCGCGGCCGTTGTAGACGGCCTGGACGAGCTGCTGGCGGTTGATCGCGTAGTTCACCGCTTCACGCACGCGCGGATCGTTGAACGGCGCGGTCGAAGTGTTGAAGCCGACCAGCGTGTAGGCGAGTTCGAGCGTGTCGACGAGATTGACGTTCGGCCGTCCCTGCAGGGTCAGCGCGGTGTTGGCGTCGATGTTCGGCAGCATCTGGTAGGTGCCGGTGCCGATGCCGACCTGGCGCGTCGCGGCCTCGGGCACGATGTTGAACCTCACGCCTTCGAGGCGCGGCAGGCCCTGCTCCCAGTAGCCGGCATGGCGCTGCAGCGAGATGAAGGTGTCCGGGACCCATTGCTGG
>JAEUKZ010000276.1 GCA_016793045.1 Alphaproteobacteria bacterium | reverse complement strand
CTGTCCGCGGAATGCACGGGAAACAAAATCCTCCCGGCGCGCGTGCGGTTAATCGACCCTTAACGCAGATGCGCCACGTTGTGGCCGAACCCGAGTGGTGACACGATCATGATGTCCGACGTCCGCGAGCAGTTGTCGGCGTTCATCAGCGCGATGTGGCGTCGTCGCTGGTGGGGAATCGCCGTTGCCTGGCTGGTCTGCCTGGGCGGCTGGGCCATCGTCACCAAAATGCCCAACCGTTTCGAAGCCCAGGCGCGGGTCTATGTCGACACCGACTCGATGCTGCAGCCGCTGCTCCAGGGCCTGACCATCCGGCCCAACGTCGACCAGCAGATCCAGATCATGCAGCGTACGCTGCTGAGCCGGCCCAATGTCGAACAGGTGCTGCGCGTGACCGACGTCGCGCTGCGGGCCGACACGCAGGCCCAGCGCGATGCGCTGGTCGACCGCCTGATTGCCAATACGCGCTTCCAGCCTCAGGGGACCCGCAATCTTTTCGTGATGTCGCATACCGATGCGGACCCGCAGTTGGCGACGCGAATCGTTCAGGCACTCCTGAACATTTTCGTCGAGAGCCAGCTTGGCACGAAGCGACGGGATTTCGCCGAGGCTCAGTCGTTCATCGACCGCCAGATCCGCGACTATGAACGCTCCCTCCAGGCGGCCGAACGCCGTCTGGCCCAGTTCCGTCAGCAGCACATGGACGTACTGCCGTCGAGCGGCAATTTCGCCGGACAGGCTCAGGCGGTCTCGCAGCGCCGCACCCAGATCGCGTCTGACCTCGCCGACGCTCAGACCCGCCGTGACAATCTTCGACGACAGATTGCCGACACGCCGCAGACGATTCCGCTCGGAACGGCCGAAGGCGGCGGATCGCGCTTCGGTGGCCAGATCGCGGAGCTCCAGAACCAGATGCGGCAGCTTCGCCTGCGCTACACGGACGACCATCCGGATATCATCGCGCTGCGACGGCAGATTCAGCTCTTGCAGTCGCAGAACACGAATGAACGTCGCGCGATCGACGCACAAGCGCCGCGGCCGGAAGGCAATGCGGCCCGCCCGACGCGCGGAACCACGATGGTGCCCAACACGGTCTACGAACAGCTGCGGCTGCGGCTTGCCGACGAAGAGACTAACGTCGCAGCCCTGGAGCGCCGGCTCGCGGAGGCCGAAGCTGAAGTCGAACGCCTGCGCGGCCTGGCGAGGAACGTGCCCGAGATCGAGGCCGAACTTGCCAACCTCGACCGCGACTACAATGTCATCAAGTCGAACTACGAAGCGCTGCTCGCCCGCCGCGAGCAGACCCGCATCGCCCAGGCCGCCGACGAGCGTACCGATGCGATGCAGTTCCGGATCATCGATCCGCCGCGCGTGCCGGTCGCTCCATCGGCACCCAATCGACCGATGCTCTATACCGCCGTGCTGATTATCGGCATCGGTGCGGGCTTCGCGTTCGCCGCGGTGCTGTCGCAGTTCAGCGACGCATTCTGGACGTCGAGCCAGTTGCGGGACACCTTCGCCTATCCCGTCCTCGGCAGCGTCGGCATGCTCGTCACCGGCGCCCAGCATCGCGGCAAGATCATCGCGGACGTCGCCTATGCATCGATTCTGCTCGTGCTTGTCGGGACCGGCGGGGCGATCGTCATGCTCGGGCCACAAATGCCTTCGATCGTCGGGCGAATCATGACGACACTCGCCGATCGATGGGCGCTCTTGGTGTAAAATGCCGGGTCTCGACCACTCCAGTCTGATCGAAAAGGCCGCGGACCGTCTGCGCGCCTCGCAAGACGGCGCACGCTCGCTGGTCGAGCGCGCCGCGCAACGTCTCGAAGGCAGCGGGCCGGCGACGGCCGTGCCGCCGCTGGTCCAGCCCGACCTTGCAAGCGCCCGCCGCCCCGCGCCCTCGCCGCTCTTCGGCGCTCATGCGCCTGCCCCGCCGCCGGCCGCCGCCGCCCCGCCCCCGGAGCCGCCGCGGCGCAGCGGCGAATGCATCATCGATCTGGTGCGCCTGCATCGCCAGGGGATGATCACCCCGGGCGCCGATACCAGCCCGATCGCCGAGCAGTACCGGATCATCAAGCGCCCGCTGCTGTTGAAGGCATTCCCCGAGAACCCGCGCGATCGCTTCAAGAACTGCAATCTCATCATGGTGACGAGTGCGCGGCCGGGCGAAGGCAAGACGTTCACAGCGGTCAATCTCGCGCTCAGCCTCGCGCTCGAGAAGGACATCAAGGTCCTGCTGATCGACGCCGACGTGCATCGCCCGATGGCGCTCAACGTCCTGGGCGTCGAGGCCAGCCGCGGCCTGACCGAGCTCCTGCTCGATCCTTCGATCGACATGGCGGATGTCATGGTCCGTGCCCAGAACATCCCGAACCTGAGCCTCCTCCCGTCGGGTGCACGCGACCCGCACGCGACCGAACTTTTCGCCAGCCAGCGGATGGAGCAGCTGATCGACGGGGTCGCCACGCGCTACGCCGACCGCATCGTGATCATCGATACCCCGCCCGCCCTGGCCAGTACGGAACCGGGCGTACTGGCGCTCCATGTCGGCCAGGCCGTAGTGGTGGTCGAAGCGGAACGGACGTCGCGCAAGGCGGTCGAGCGGGCGACCGAGCTCATTTCGGCCTGCCCGAATATCAATCTCGTCCTTAACAAGTCGAAGTCGAAGATCGGCGCCGACGAATTCGGCGCCTATGGTTACAGCTACGGTTATACTTCAGGCGAAAAAACGGCAAAAATGCGTTAGCCTGTCCGGGCCGCCGTGATATCTTTTCCCCAATGGTCCGAGGGGTCGTATCAAAGCATTGGCGCTCCACGCTTCTGGGCACCGCGCTTGCGGTTGCCAGCCTGCCGGCTATTGCCCAGACGAACGGCGCTGCAATCCCTCCCGAACCCGCCGCCGACGAGCCGGCGCCGCCGAGCCCCGGCCGACTCGTCGCCTTCACGCCGCGGTTTCAGATCCGCGAACTGTTCACGGACAACGCGCTGCTGACATCGACCGGGCGGAAGGCGGACTTCCTGACGACCGTGTCGCCGGGGTTCAACATCCGCGTGCAGGGCGCGCGCACCCGCCTCGATTTCGACTACAGCCTCGACTACGACTATTACGCGCGCAGCACGAGCCTCAACGGGTTTCGCCACAACCTCGCCGGCACCGGCAATGTGGAGTTGCTGCAGCGCTCGATCTTCGTCGATGTCTCGGCCTTCGCGGGGCAGGATCGCATTTCGGCCAACAGCGGCACCTCGGCGGTCGATCGCCGCCTCGCCAACAACAGCTCCCAGGCCTACAGCTACTCGATCAGCCCGTACTGGATTGCGCGCTACGGCCCCTACGCGACCTCGAATCTGCGCTATCGGTTCGCGCAGTATTTCTCTGAAAGCAATACGCCGACGACTGTCACGGCCACCAATACGCTCGCGCCGGTTTCGAACACGACCCTGAACGACGTCTCCGGATCGGTGAACAGCGGCGAATACTTCGGGCAGCTCGGTTGGGGCGTCAGCGGCGGATATCGGTCATCGCGGACCGGCAGCGGATCGCGCTTCTCGTCCTGGAACGGCGCGGTCAACGGCACGTATCATATCAACCGGACCTACGCAGCGCTTGCCAGTATCGGCTACCAGAACATCGACAGCGGGAGCGGTTCGCAGTCGACCAACGGCATCACTTGGAACGTGGGGCTGACGTATACGCCTCACGAACGGCTCTCGGCGACCATCCGCTACGGCCGCCAGTACGAGCAGCAGAGCTTCTCCGGCGACCTTTCCTACCAGATCACGCCGCAGACCTCGCTGACCGCGAGCTACTCCGAATCGGTCACGACACAACAGCAACTGGCCCTCGAAGGGCTGGGATTCATCACGACGGACCCGAACACCGGACAGCTGATCGACAGCCGCACCGGCCTGCCCTTCATCGGCCGCGACCCGCGCTTCGACCAGAACAACCAGGTGTTCATCCAGCGCCAGTATCAGGCGAGCTTCCGGGCGTTGCGCGGGCGCAACACCTATATCATCAACTTCTTCTACACGACGCGCGATACCGACATCACCCAGGACACGGCCTCCAACCAGAGCCAGCGCAGCTACTCCGGCTCGGTCGTCTACAGCCGGCAGATTTCTCGGGCTACCGATGCCAATGCCAGCGCGGCATATACGCGCAGCACGACCAATGGAGGCGGAAACAACCGGACGCTCCGATTTGACATAAATGTGCGGTATCAGATGAGCCGGACCTTGACGGCGACGGCCGGCTACGCATTTCTCGACAGGGATGCTCAGGGACAGCAATTATTCGCTAACCAATCTACTGGATCATTCAGGGAGAACGTTCTATTCGTCACGCTGCGGAAGTCGTTTTAAGGACCGCCCATGTTCGAGCGCTACTACGGCTTCTCTGCGCCGCCGTTCCAGCTGTCCCCTGATGCCCGCTTCTTTTTCCCGAGCTCGGTGCATCAAAAGGCGAAGTCGTACCTGACCTACGGCCTGCACCAGGGCGAAGGCTTCATCATCATCACCGGAGAGGTCGGCGCGGGCAAGACGACGCTCGTCGGCCATCTGCTCGACACGCTCGACCGCGACCGGATGATCGCCGCGAACGTGGTGTCCACGCAGCTCAACGCCGACGACATGCTGCGGCTGATCGCGCTGTCGTTCGGGCTCAAGGTGCGCGACGCCGACAAGGCGATCCTGCTCCAGGAGCTGCGAGACTTCTTCGCCGCGAACCACAGCCATGGCCGCCGCTGCCTGCTGATCGTCGACGAGGCGCAGAATCTGCGCATGGAGACGCTGGAGGAGCTGCGCATGCTCTCCAATCTCCAGTTCGGTTCGACGTCGCCGCTGCAGTGCTTCCTGCTCGGCCAGCCGCAGTTCCGCACGTTGATCGCGCACCCCGATCTTGAGCAGCTTCGCCAGCGGATCATCGTTTCCTACCATCTCGGGCCGATCGGCCTCGACGACACCCGCGCCTACATCGAGCATCGGCTGCGCACCGTCGGGTGGAACAACAACCCGGAGATCACCGGCGACGCGTACGGCGCCATCTACGAGGTGACCGGCGGCATCCCGCGCCGGATCAACACGCTCTGCTCGCGCCTGTTGCTGTTCGGATGTATCGAAGAGCGGCATCGCCTGACCGCCGAGGACGTCTCGGTGGTCGCATCGGAGATGCACGCCGAACTCGATGATCGCCGCGGAACGGAGCGCACGCCGCCGGCCCTGGGAATTGCAGCAATCAATGGCACGGTCACGGCACCCGCGCGCAGCGTGTCGCCAAGCCACGGAGCGCCAAGCAACGTCACGCCGATCATGTCCCCGGTCGTCGAGTCGTCGGTCGTCACCGCCCATATCGCCCTTCCCGCCGACATCGAGCAGCGCCTGCGGAGCCTGGAGGAAGCGGTCGCGCGCCAGGAGCGCCTGATGAAGCAGGCGCTCGCGACCGCGGCGGCCTTGCTCGACGCGGGCAATTTCTGAGGCGACGGCGATGGACGGATCGACACCGCATTTCGACGCTGTCGCACGGCCGGCAACGCCTGCCGGCTCGCCGATCATCAACGCGATGACCGTCGACGTCGAGGACTACTACCAGGTGCACGCCTTTTCCGGACAGGTGGCGCGCGCCGACTGGGACCGCTTCGCGTCGCGGGTCGAGCGCAACACCGATGCGGTCCTCGAGATCTTCGGTGCGGCCGGCATCCACGCCACCTTCTTCACGCTGGGCTGGGTTGCCGAGCGCCACCCGACGCTGATGCGCCGCATCGCTTCGGCAGGTCACGAGATCGCCAGCCACGGCTACGCCCATGTCAGAGCCGACGAGCAGGATCGCAGCGCCTTCCGCGAGGACGTTCGCCGGACCAAGGGCATACTCGAGGCGGTGTCGGGTCAACCCGTCTCGGGATATCGCGCCGCTAGTTTCTCGATCGGAGCGCGCAATTTCTGGGCGTTCGATGTGCTCGCTGAGGAAGGCTATCGATACAGCTCGAGCATCTATCCGGTCGTGCACGACCACTACGGAATGCCAGAGGCGCCGCGTTTCGCGTTCAGGCCGATCGAACGGTCCCCCTTCGTCGAAGCGCCGATGACCACGAACGCCATGTTTGGCTGGAACTTCCCCTGCTCCGGCGGCGGGTATTTCCGGATGTTGCCCTACGGCGTGTCAACGTGGCAGCTTCGCCGCGTCAATCGCCGCGATCGACAGCCCTGCATCTTCTATTTTCATCCCTGGGAGATCGACCCGGAGCAGCCGCGCCTGGGCGGCGTCAGCCTGAAGGCGCGCTTCCGCCACTACCTGAACCTGGGCGCCATGCGGGGACGTCTCGAACGACTCTCCCGGGATTTCGCCTGGAACCGCATGGACCGGGTGATCGGGCTCGCGGCGAACTGAATCAGGCCGCGAAATGCTGCCGTCTACCAGGAAACCGCGATTTTCCCGCTCAAGTTGTGCAAGCGGCGCGCCGGGTGAGCCGTTTACCGTCGCCGCGGGCCGATCGGACCCGGACGTCGAGGTCCGGATTGTCGCCGTAAATCAGGGTGTTGCATTGCCCCGTACGCCAGGACGGGGTTTGGCTGCGCGCGCGGCCGCGACATCAGGAATATTGCTGATGGACCATTTTATCGGTTTGTTGACCACACAAACAGATACTACAATTCGGCACGGTGAAATAATCGGCGGAGCCGGGACGAGACGCTGTCCAGCTCGCAATTGAAAGAGACTGCCGATGCAGATTGCCGAGATTTTCAGCCGGTATTTTCGCGTGGTCGAGGCCGACACGCTTGAGCTGCGACGGGTTTGCTATCGGCTTCGCTACGACGTCTACTGCGTCGAGCACAAGTTTCTCGATGCGACCCACTATCCCGACCAGCTCGAATTCGACGAGTACGACGACCGCTCGCTTCACGCACTGCTCCAGCATATCCCGACGGGTGCCTATATGGGCACCGTACGGTTGATCATGCCGCTTCCGGGCGCCAAACGTCTGGACATGCCGTTCGCCGAATTGTGCCACGACCCGCGCCTGCAGACTGGCGAGATCCTGCCATTCGAGACGACTGCAGAGGTCTCCCGCTTCGCGATCTCCAAGGCGTTCCGGCGCCGCGCGACGGACGGCACCTATCCCGACGAGCACATGAACGACGCCGACATGCCGAACGACCGCCGCCTCGGCATCAGCTTGTCGATGGGCTTGATCGTCGCGATCACCAAGATGAGCATTGCGGCCAAGATCACCCATCTTTGCGCCGTCATGGATCCGGCCCTGCTGCGGCTCCTCCACGCGATGGCGATCGAGTTCTTGCCTCTGGGGCCGCGCGTCGACTATCACGGCTGGCGTCAGCCGTGCTTTGCGCAGGGCATGCAGCTGCTTGAGCAGTTGCGCAAGATGCGGCCGGACTACTGGGATCTCGTGACCAACGGCGGACGTCTCGACATGCGCCCGACGCTGGGACAGGCGACGATTACGCGAGCCGCGGTGTGACCGCCCGAAGGGGCGGACGTTTCTGACGGGACGACTCGACATGGCCGACGACGGACGTCCGAACGAACTCCCGGCGACCGGGCCAGAATTCGACTACGACCATGCCTTCAAGCGCAATCTCGGCTGGGTGACCGACGCCGAGCAGCAGCGCCTGCGCAGCAAGCGCGTCGCCATCGGTGGTGTCGGCGGCGTCGGCGGATTCCACCTGCTGACTCTCGCCCGGCTCGGCGTGGGCAATTTCGTGATTGCGGACTTCGACCGCTTCGAGATCGCCAACTTCAACCGCCAGGTGGGCGCGACCGTCGGGACGCTGGGCCGGCCCAAGACGGCGGTCATGGCGGAGATGGCCCGCGCAATCAATCCCGAACTCGATATCAGGATTTTTCCGGAGGGCATCGACGAGTCGACCCTCGAGGCGTTTCTCGACGGCGTCGATCTCTACATCGATGGTCTCGATTTCTTCGTGCTCGACCTGCGCCAGAAGCTCTTCGCGCTGTGCATGGAGCGCCGGATCCCGATCATCATCGCCGCCCCGATCGGCATGGGCTCGGGCTATCTCACCTTCATGCCCGGCAGCATGTCGCCCGCACAATGGTTCCGCTTCGCCGGACTCGACCAGCAGCAGAAGCGCATCCGCTTCCTGCTCGGCCTCACGCCGCGGATGTGGCAGCAGCGCTATCTCGTCGACCGCTCGCGCGT
The DNA here is from genome assembly GCA_016793045.1 of Alphaproteobacteria bacterium. Taxonomy (GTDB): domain Bacteria; phylum Pseudomonadota; class Alphaproteobacteria; order CACIAM-22H2; family CACIAM-22H2; genus JAEUKZ01. Next base: position 82 of record JAEUKZ010000276.1, on the reverse strand, counting down.
CGATCTGGAGAACGAGCGCGGGCCGTCGACGGCGATGAGCTGCCAGCTCTGCGCCTCGGTCGCCGGCGTCGAGGCGCTCAAG
>JAEUKZ010000260.1 GCA_016793045.1 Alphaproteobacteria bacterium | reverse complement strand
GCGGTGTTGCCGGCCGATGGACAGGTCTTCCGGACCTGGGCGCGGCTGATGCACCGGCGATCGGACACGCAACTCGAAGACGCGCTGATCGCCGCCACCGCCCTGACGCACCGGATGGTCGTGGCCACCCGCAACGTGCGCGACTTCGCGGGGTTCGGGGTGCGCGTGGAAAATCCGTTCGGAGCCGCGTAGCGCCCGACGCGCCAGCGTCAGCCGCGTGTCGAAGGATACGGCCGCGAGGACCACTCGGCATTCGATTCGGCCCGTTCGGACGTCACCTCACGCCGGACCGGCCGATCGAGCGCGCTACACGTCCAGGTTCGCGACCTTGAGCGCGTTGTCCTGGATGAATTCGCGCCGCGGTTCGACGATGTCGCCCATCAGGGTCGAGAACACGCCGTCGGCTTCCTCGCTGTGGCTGACGCGGACCTGCAGCAGGTGGCGCGCCTCGGGGTCGAGGGTCGTCGTCCACAGCTGCTCGGGGTTCATCTCGCCCAGGCCCTTGTAGCGGCTGATCGCGAAGCCGCGCTTGCCCTGCTCCATCACCGCCTCGAACAGGCGGATCGGCCCGGTGATGCGGATCGCCGGCGCGTCCTCGGCGTCCTCGGCCTTCTCGCCGCGCGCACGGCCGAGGCGCAGTTCGGCGAAGCGGCCGTAGATGCGCTGCATCTCCCCCGCCATTTCCGAGATGCGCCGGCCCTCGAGCGAATTGATCACGACGTCGTCGATCACCGCACGGTCGGTTTCGCCGCGCAGTTTGCGCTCGATCACGATCGCGCCCTTGGCGAAGCTGCCGATCCAGCCGCGCTCGACCTCCGGCACCAGCGCGTTCATGCGCTTGGCGATCGTCTCCGCCACCGCCTGCGCCTTGGCGGGGTCGGCGAGGATGGCGGGGTCGAGCGCGCCCAGGATCGCCGCCTGCTCGATCGCGTCGCGGTTGCCGACGCGCCGCGCGAGCGGATGGGCGAGCGCCTTGACGTGGCGGGCGTGGTTGATGATCTCGCGCAGCTCCGGGCCGGCGACCTGGCTGCCGTCGGAGCCGAGGGTGAGCACGGCGCCTTCGAGGCCCGCCGCGGTCAGGTGGTCCTCGAGCGCGCGCTCGTCCTTCAGGTAGACCTCCGACGAGCCGCGCTTGGCCTTGTAGAGCGGCGGCTGGGCTATGTAGAGGTAGCCCGCGTCGATCAGCGCGCGCATCTGGCGATAGAAGAAGGTCAGCAGCAGCGTGCGGATGTGGGAGCCGTCCACGTCCGCGTCGGTCATGATGATGATCTTGTGGTAGCGCGCCTTGGCGATGTCGAAGTCCTCGCTGCCGATGCCGGTGCCGATCGCGGTGATCAGCGTGCCGATCTCGGCCGAGGACAGCATCTTGTCGAAGCGCGCGCGCTCGACGTTGAGGATCTTGCCCTTGATCGGCAGGATCGCCTGGAAGGCGCGGTTGCGGCCCTGCTTGGCCGAGCCGCCCGCCGAATCGCCCTCGACGATGAAGATCTCCGACTTCGCGGGGTCGCGCTCCTGGCAGTCGGCGAGCTTGCCGGGCAGCGAGGCGAGGTCGAGCGCGCCCTTGCGCCGCGTGAGCTCGCGCGCCTTGCGCGCGGCCTCGCGCGCCGCGGCCGCCTCGACGACCTTGGAGATCACCTTCTTGGCGTCCGCGGGGTGCTCCTCGAGCCACTGCGAGAGCTTCTCGCCGACGATCGATTCGACGACCGGACGCACCTCCGACGACACCAGCTTGTCCTTGGTCTGCGAGGAGAACTTGGGGTCCGGCACCTTGACCGAGAGCACGCAGGTGAGGCCTTCGCGCATGTCCTCGCCGGTCAGCGCCACCTTCTCCTTCTTCTGCAGCCCGGTCTCGTCGGCGAACTTGTTGATCGAGCGCGTCAGCGCCGCGCGGAAGCCGGCGAGATGCGTGCCGCCGTCCTTCTGCGGGATGTTGTTGGTGAAGCAGAGCATCGTCTCGTGATAGGCGTCGGTCCACTCCATCGCGATCTCGACCGCGATCTCCTCGCGCACGCCGGTATCGCCGCGCGCGCGGCCCTTGATGACGATCGCCTGGTGGATGGCCTGCTTGGAGCGGTCGAGATGGCGCACGAAGGCCTCGATGCCGCCTTCGTAGTGCATCTCCACCAACTTCTTCTCGACGCCGCGCCCGTCGGTGAGCGTGATGCGCGCGCCCGAATTGAGGAAGGCGAGCTCGCGCAGCCGGTGCTCGAGCGTCTCGAAGTCGTAGTCGGTCCGGGTGAAGGTCTGGTTCGAGGCCTTGAAGCGCACCTCGGTGCCGCGCCTGCCGCCGGCGTCGCCGACCACCGCCAGCGGCGCTTCCGGGTCGCCGTGGCGGAAGCGCATGAAGTGCTCCTTGCCCGCGCGCCAGATGCGCAGCTCGAGGAATTCCGACAGCGCGTTGACCACCGAGGCGCCGACGCCGTGCAGGCCGCCCGACACCTTGTAGGAGTTCTGGTCGAACTTACCGCCGGCATGGAGCTGGGTCATGATGACCTGCGCCGCCGACACGCCTTCCTCGGAGTGGACGTCGGTCGGCACGCCGCGGCCGTCGTCGACCACCGTCACCGAGCCGTCGGCGTGGAGAGTCACGTCGACGCGCGTCGCGAAGCCGGCCTGGACCTCGTCGATCGCGTTGTCGACGATCTCGTAGACCATGTGGTGGAGGCCGGTGCCGTCGTCGGTGTCGCCGATATACATGCCGGGGCGCTTGCGCACCGCATCGAGGCCGCGCAGGACCTTGATCGATTCGGCGCCGTAGTTCTCCGACTCCTGTTCGGGGGTGATGGGGGCAGGCTCGGTCATCGCGGAGTCACCGTTGCGTCGAAGACGCGGAAAAAGCGGGCGCGGCCGGCGAGCCCGCCGAACACCTCTTCGTCGGTGCCGGTGAGCCAGGCCTGGCAGCCCAGGTCGTGAAGCGCGTCGAACAGGGCGGCGCGGCGCGAGCGGTCGAGATGCGCCGCGACTTCGTCGAGCAGCAGGATCGGCGGCAGGCCGCGTTCGGCCGCGAGGGCGCGCGCATGCGCGAGCACGATCGAGAGAAGCAGCGCCTTCTGCTCGCCGGTCGAGCCCTCCGACGCGGCGAGGCCGCGCGTGGTCTCGCGGACCGCGAGGTCGGAGCGATGCGGCCCAAGCTGCGCCTTGCCGAGCGCCGCATCGCCGTCGCGCGCGGCCTTGAGGCCGCCGCGCAGCCGCTCCTCGGCATCGACCGCGGGCATCGCCTCGAGCCAGCGGTCGACGTCGCCGGTCAGCGCCAGGGTCGCGCGCGGAAACTGCGGCCAGCCGGCGCGCGCGGACCGGTCGAGCCGCTCGACGGTGACGCGGCGCGCCGCCGCGACCGCGATGCCGTGGCGCGCCATGCCGTCTTCGAGCGCGCCCAGCCAGGCATCGTCGCGCACGCCCTCGCCGAGCAGCCGCGTGCGCTCGCGCTGGCAGTGCTCATAGGCCGACAGCGCCGCCGCGTGTTCGGGATGGAAGCCGTAGACCAGCCGGTCGAGCAGCCGGCGCCGCGATTTCGGCGCCTCGACGAAGATGCGGTCCATTTCGGGCGTCAGCCAGACCACCGAGAGCCGTTCGGCAAGGTCCTTCTGGCCGCTGCGCGGCACGCCGTCGATGCGCACCGCGCGCCGTTCGGTGCCGGCTTCGCGGCCGGTGCCGATGGCGAGCGGGCCGCTCGGCGTCGCCAGCACCGCGGCGACCGCCCACGAGCCGCCCGGCTCCCCGCTCCGCCCGTCGTCGGCGGGGCCGTGCCGCCGGTCGGGCTCGGCGAGCGACGCGCGCCGCAGGCCGCGGCCGGGGGCGAGGAACGACACGGCTTCGAGCAGGTTGGTCTTGCCCGCCCCGTTGGCGCCGGTCAGCACCACCGGCTCAGGTCCGCATTCCAGGCGCAGGCGGCGGTAGCAGCGGAAATCGCTCAGGCTGAGGCGAACGAGCGCGAGCTTCGCAGGCCCGCCCGGAATTGGGAGGGGCTGCGCCGGCATTGCAGCAGAAGCGCGTTCCTCGGCGAGCGTCGTCAAGGGTCCTGTCCGTTACACGCGCATCGGCATGAGCACGTAGAGCGCGCTCTGGTCCGCGGCATCCTGGACCACCGTCGGCGAGGCCGCGTCCGCCATCGTGAAGCGGGCGCCGTCGCCTTCGATCTGCTGCGCGATGTCGAGCAGATAGCGCGCGTTGAATCCGATCTCGATCGCAGTGCCGGTGTAGCGCGCCTCGATCTCCTCGATGGCGCTGCCGGCATCGGGACTGGTGGCGGAGATGGTGAGCTGGCCGCGCTGCACCGCGAGCTTCACCGCGCGGGTCTTTTCGGTCGCGATGGTCGCGACGCGGTCGACCGCCTCGGCGAAGGTCTTGCAGTCGACCTCCAGCACCTTGTCGTTGCCGGTCGGAATCACGCGCTCGTAATCGGGGAAGGTGCCGTCGATCAGCTTCGACGTCAGCACCGCGTCGTCGAAGGCGAAGCGCACGCGCGTGTCCGACAGCGCCACCTGGATCGCCGACTGGGTTTCGTCGAGCAGCTTGCGCAGCTCCATGATCGTCTTGCGCGGCAGGATCACGCCGGGAATGTTCTCGGCGCCCGCCGGCAGCGGCATTTCCATGCGCGCGAGGCGATGGCCGTCGGTCGCCACCGCGCGCAGCACCTTGACGCCGCTCGACTGCGTGGCGTGGATGTAGATGCCGTTGAGGTAGTAGCGCGTCTCCTCGAGCGAGATCGCAAAGCGCGTGCGGTCGATGAGGTTGCGCAGATCGCCCGCCGCGAGTTCGAATTTGTGCGGCAGCTCGCCGCCGCTCATCTTCGGGAAGTCCTCCGCCGGCAGGGCCGAGAGCGTGAAGCTCGAGCGGCCCGCGCGCAGCGTGACCTGGCCCTTGTCGCCCGCGGTCTCGAAGCCGATCTGGCTGCCGTCGGGCAGCTTGCGCACGATGTCGTAGAGCGTGTGCGCGGGCACCGTCACGGTGCCCGCCTTCGCGACCTGGCCGGCGACGCTTTCGACGATCGCCAGGTCCATGTCGGTGGCGCTCAGCGACACCTTGTCCTTGCCCGCGTCGATCAGCACGTTCGCGAGAATCGGAATCGTATTGCGCCGTTCGACGACGCTCTGGATATGGGCCAAGCCCTTGAGCAGGGCAGCACGTTCGATCGTGAGCTTCATGGGCCTGTTCGTCTTATTGCGGGGCGCGGGACCGCCCCTTTTTCCCCCACCGGACCCCCCGGCGGCGCGGGCACGAACCAGACCCCGCGGCGGCGCGCCGCAAGGGCCCGAATCGGACCGTTGAGTATAGCCGTGCCGCGCCGGATTCACCATCCCGATTCGGCCCGGGCGAGCCGGAATTTCCGTTGCTAAATCAGGATGTTGCGAGACCACCCCGCGGCGACGCGGCGAGGCTCTCGGCGAGCGCCACGCGAACCGCATCGACCTGCAGATCGAGCGTCATCGAGGGCACCGTTTCCCGCTCGTTCCCGGTCATCAGGCGGGCCGCCTCGGCCGGCAGATGCGGCAGATGGATGAAGCCGCAGGGGACCGTCTCCGGCAGCCGCACCAGCAGCCGGTACATCGCGGCGTTGCACAGATACGTGCCCGCCGTGTTCGACAGCCGGGACGGGATGCCGCGCGCCAGCAGGGCGTCGCGGATCGCGGCGAGCGGCAGCCGCGCGGCGAGCGCCGCCGGGCCGTCGGGATCGAGCTTCTGGCCGGCGACACGGGCGCCGGCGTTGTCGGGAATCGCGAAGTCCGCGAGGTTGACCGCGAAGCGTTCGAGCCGGATGACCGGCTCGTCCGAGGCGAGGCCGAGGGCGAGCACCAGCACCGGATCGACGTCCGCGAGCACGCGCTCCAGCGCCCCGTCGAGATCGGCGAGCGAGACCGGCAGGGTGCGGCCGATCACGCGCTGACCGCCGATCGCGGCGCCGTCGAGCCGTTCGGCGATCAGGGCCGAAGGGTTGAGCCCGAACCCCCCGAACGGCTCGAAGCCGGTAACGAGGACCGCGCGGGCCGGCGCCATCCCGACCTCACCCCGGCAGCCGCACGATGCCGTCGGCATCGAGCGGGAAATGGGGATTCCACGCGACCTCCCACGGGTGGCTGTCGGGATCGGCGAAATAGCCGGCATAGCCGCCCCAGAACGTGTCGGCGGCGGGCTTGAGGATGGTGGCGCCGGCGGCGCGCGCGTCGCCCATCGCGCGGTCGACGTCGGCCTTGCTGCGCTGGTTGAGCGCGATCGCGAACCCGCCATAGCCGGGCGGCGTGTCCGGCAGATTTGCGTCATCGGCGAGCGCGGCGCGCCCGAACAGCGAGAGGACGACGCCGCCGGCCTGGAAGAAGGCGACGCCTTCCTGGCTCGCCGGTGCCGCTTTCCAGCCCAGCCGCTCATAGAACCGCCGGCTGGCGGCGACGTCGCGCACGCCGAGCGTGATCAGGGAGACGCGCTGGTCCATCGCTCTCCTCCCGGCCCGGCGCTCAGCGCCGGATCAAGTCTCGATCATCCGCCGCAGCAGGTCGATGTCGTCGGAGAAGTTGCGGTCGGAGGCGCGCAGCTCCTCGATCTTGCGCACGGCGTGCATGACCGTGGTGTGGTCGCGCCCGCCGAACTTGCGGCCGATCTCCGGCAGCGAGCGGGTGGTGAGCTGCTTGGCGAGGTACATCGCCACCTGGCGCGGCCGGGCGACCGCGCGCGCGCGCCGCGGGCTCGACATGTCGGAGAGCCGGATCTGGTAGTGCTCGGCGACGCGCTTCTGGATCTCCTCGATCGTGACGCGCCGGTCGTTGGCGCGCAGCAGGTCGAGCAGCACTTCCTGCGCGGTCTCGATCGAGATCGGCCGGCCGACCAGGGTCGCGTGGGCGTTGATGCGGTTGAGCGCGCCCTCGAGCTCGCGCACGTTCGAGGTGATCTTGTGGGCGAGGAATTCGAGCACCTTGGGCGGCACGCCCATGCCCATCTGTTCGGCCTTCGACTGCAGGATGCCGAGGCGCAGCTCGTAGGTCGTCGGGTGGATGTCGGCGACGAGGCCCCAGGCGAGCCGCGACTTGACGCGCTCCTCCAGGCCTTCGAGATCCGACGGGCTCTTGTCCGCCGACAGCACGATCTGGCGGTTCTGGTCCACCAGCGCGTTGAAGGTGTGGAAGAATTCCTCCTGGGTCGAATCCTTGCCGCTGATGAACTGGACGTCGTCGATCATCAGCACGTCGACCGAGCGGAACTGCTCCTTGAACGCCATCGTGTCCTTGAAGCGGATGGCGCGGATGAACTGGTACATGAACTTCTCGGCCGAAAGGTAGATCACCTTCCGCTCGGGATGGCGCTTGCGGATGTGCCACGCGATCGCGTGCATCAGATGCGTCTTGCCCAGCCCGACGCCGCCGTAGAGGAACAGCGGGTTGAACGGAACCTTCGCTTCCTCGGCGACGCGGCGCGCGGCCGCGGCGGCGAATTCGTTGGACTTGCCGGTCACCCAATTGGCGAAGGTGAAGCGCGGGTCAAGCGGGGCGGAGACGTCTTCCTTCTCCTCCGGCGCCTCGCGCTCGGCCGGCGCGTCGCGCAGCACAAACGGCGACTTGGCCGCGTTGCGCGACATCGGCGTCGGCGCCGCGACGGGCTCGGGCGCCGGACGCGCCGGCTCGCTCTGCGCCGTCAGCACGATGATCTCGACCGCCTTGACCGACTTGTTCTCCGTCCGCCACGCCGACAGGATCCCGTCGGAATAGTGCGAGCGCACCCAGTCGCGCATGAAGCGCGTCGGCACGGCGATGCGGACCTCGCCCTCGTCGACGAGGACGAGCGTCAGGGGCTTGAGCCAGCTCTTGAAGGCGGACTCGCCGTATTCCTCGCGCAGGCGCGCGCGCACGCGCGCCCACTGCGCGTCGACCGACGGGTCGAGCTGCTCTGCCATGATCACTCCTGGACCCATGGCAACCCGGCGGCCTTCCAGCCGTCCGACTGGCCGCGATGCTGCTGGCCATCGTGGGGGCCTTCGAACCCGCCGGCGAAATTGTAGCAGCGCGCGAAGCCCGCCTTCGTCATCGCGATCGCGGCCGAGCGCGAACGGCCGCCCGACCGGCAGAGAAAGACGACCGGCTGATCCGGCGCGATTCCCGCGGCGGCGACATCGCGCGCGAAATCGGCGTTGGGCTGCATGCCGCGCTCGGTCCAGTTCTGCCACGCCACGAGCACGGGCTTCTTGCCGATCGACGCGAGATCGGGCAGGCCGACGAAACTCCATTCCGGGCGCGAGCGGCAATCGACGAGCACCGCGTCCTTTTCGCGCGCGAGCAGATCCCACGCCGCGCGCGGGGCAAGATCGCCGGCGTATCCCTGGGCCGGCGCGCTCGGCGCGAATGAAGACGACATGGTTTTGCTGCTGCTGCCTGAGGACGTGGACACGTTTGCTCTCCCTGTGGAGCCGGCCCGTTGTTTTTCACTCACCGTCAAACTCTCGTGCGACGCAGGTGCGAACGGAACTGCCGCTTGCACGCCGTCGAATGACCCCCAGTGGAGAATTTGCGTCGAGGCGTCGACCGCGCTGCGAGTGTTCCCTCGTGTCGATCGACGTGGGCAACTGTAAGCACCGAAGTCATCGACTCGCAACAATGACGACGCGCGTGCGCTTCAAAAAAAAATCTGGACAAGCGATGGCTCTGGTTATCCGTCCAGGATTTTCGCGCGCTTCGCGACGCGCGGCACTTTTCGTCGCAGCGCCGCGCGTGTCGTACGCCGAAAACAAAATCGCGCGCGCCACGATGGCGCGCGCGATCCGAAACGGACGCGGGCGAAGTTCAGAGCGCTTTGATGCGCTTCGACAGGCGCGAGAGCTTGCGCGCCACCGCATTCTTGTGGACGACGTTGTGCGACACGCCCTTCATCAGCACGGGCTGCGCCGCCTTGAACGCGGCCTGCGCGTCTTCCTTCTTGCCCGACGCGATCGCGTCCTCGACGCTCTTCACGATCGTGCGCAGGCGCGAGACGCGCGTGCGGTTGACGACGGTGCGGCGCTCTGCCTGGCGAGCGGCCTTCTTGGCCGATGAGGTATTAGCCATGGGTGGGTCTGCCTGAAAAATGCCTTGGAAAGGCGCGGTTTATAGCGCCAACGCGGTCCGCGCGTCAACTCCGGCCGGGGGTCCGGCCGGGGGTCCGGCCGGGGGTCCGGCCGGGGGCCATGCTTAACGGTTTCTGAAGTTGGCTTTGCGCTTGTCAGTGAACGCGGCCATGCCTTCCTTCTGGTCCTCGGTGGCGAAGGTCGAATGGAACAGACGGCGTTCGAAGCGCACGCCCTCGCTCAGCGTCGTCTCGAAGGCGCGGTTCACCGATTCCTTGACCAGCATCGCGATCGGACGCGACATCTCCGCGATCTGCTGGGCGGTCGCCACCGCCTCCTTGACCAGTTCGGCGGCCGGAACGATCCGGCTCACCAGCCCGCAGCGCTCCGCCTCCGCCGCGTCCATCAGCCGGCCGGTCAGGCAGAGCTCCATCGCCTTCGACTTGCCGACATAACGCGGTAGGCGCTGCGAGCCGCCCGCACCCGGCATCGTGCCGAGCTTGATCTCCGGCTGGCCGAACTTCGCGTTGTCGGCGGCGAGGATGAAATCGCACATCATCGCGACCTCGCAGCCGCCGCCGAGCGCCACCCCGGCGACCGCGGCGATCACCGGCTTGCGGCAGGTCGTGATCCGTTCCCACCCTGACGTGATGAAGTCCTCCAGGTAGCAGTCCATGTAGGACTTGTCCTTCATCTCCTTGATGTCGGCGCCGGCGGCGAAGGCGCGCTCGCTGCCGGTGAGGACGATGGCGCCGACATTCGCATCCGCCTCGAAGGCGTCGAGCGCGTGGCCGAGATCGGCGATCAGCCCCGCCGACAGCGCGTTGAGCGCCTTCGGGCGGTTGAGGGTGATGAGGCCGACATTGCCCCGGGTTTCGACCAGGATGTTCTCGTAGGCCATGGACGCTCTCCGCTCGTGTTGGTGGGTCGGGGACGGGATAGCTCAGCGCTGGCGGTGCTTACAATAGAAAGTGGAGCGGCCGGACTGGACGATGCGGCTGATGCCGCGCCCCGCTGCGGCGCGCCCCGTCGCGGCACGCCGTGCCGCACCTGCGGCGGCGGCGCAGTCGCAGCCCGGGCAGGCCTCGCCCTCGCGGTCGTACACCGCCCATTGATGCTGGAACCAGCCGAGTTCGCCCGAGGCCTGCACGTAGTCGCGCGCCGACGAGCCGCCGGCGGCGATGGCGCGCGCGAGGACGTCCTTGATCGCAATCACCAATCGCGCGGCTCGATCGCCCTGGACGGTCGCCGCGACGCGCCGCGGCGAGATCCCGGCCTGGAACAGCGCCTCGCAGACATAGATGTTGCCGAGGCCCGCCACGGTGGACTGGTCGAGCAGCGCCGCCTTGATCGGGGTGCGCCGGCCCGCAAGCGCGGCCGCGAGCGCGGCGGCGTCGAATTCGTCGGCCAGCGGCTCGGGGCCGAGTTCCGCGAAGCGCGCGTCGGTGGCGAAATCCGCCGGTGCCAGCAGGTCGATCAGCCCGAAGCGGCGCGGATCCGTGAAGCGGAACAAGCCCCCGTCGTCGAGCGCGAAGTCGACATGGTCGTGCGGGCCCGGCGGCGGGCCGTTGCCGGCATGGACGAGCCGCCCCGACATGCCGAGATGGACGACCAGCACGTCGCCGCCATCCTCGAAGCGGCAGAGGATGTACTTGGCGCGGCGTTCGACCGCGGCGACGCGCCGGCCCTCGAGCCGGGCGGCGAAGCCCTTCGGGAACGGCGTACGCAGATCGGGGCGGCGCTGCACGACGCGCGCCATCCGCCGCCCGACCCAGAGCGGGCGCAGGCCGCGCACCAC
>JAEUKZ010000254.1 GCA_016793045.1 Alphaproteobacteria bacterium | reverse complement strand
GGCGGCGCGAGCGCGACGCAGCGGATCCTACCGATGCGCATGCGCCGGTTCGGGCTGGGGATCGCCCTGTCGGCTCTCCGCGAGTCGCGCGCGGCCGGCCTCGGTCAGCACGACCATCGTGCGCTTGCCGCCGTCGAGGCGGACATATCCGGCGATCGTCGCGTCCTCCCACACGGACAGCCGTGGGCAGCTTGTACGCCACGCCTCCATGACCTCGACATAGCTGCGCGGCGCCTCGGCCAGCCAGGCAAGGAACTGTGCGGTCAGGTAACGCAACGGTTCGGACGGATCGCGATCGGTCATGCCCACCCCCCACTCCCGGCGCGTACGATCCTACTACGTCCGCCGGGCGAAGCGCCGCAATTTCGCGCCTAGCCGATATTGCGCATACCCGCCGCCACGGCGTTGAGCGACAGCAGCAGCGGATGACGCCAGGCGCCGCCCTCGTCGCTGCGCGCGCGGCGCAGGAGCGTCACCTGAACCGCATTGACCGCGTCGATATAGGGCGCGCGGCGTTCGAGCGAGGTCGCGAGGCGGCGGTCGTTCGCGAGCAGCGCCGGAACCGCGGCAATGCGCCGGAGCATGCGCGAGGCGAGCACGCACTCGCGTTCCAGCAGCGCGAAGATGCGCGCCGCCCCGGCCCGATCGCGCGCGAGCGTCGCGTACTCGGCCGCTCGCGGCAGCGAGCCCTTGGCCATCGCCATCTGGGCGTTGTCGACGAGGGTACGGAAGAACGGCCAGAACCGGTACATCGCGCGCAGGCGCTCGAGATTGCCGGGATCGGCATCGGCATAGCCCGCGCAGGCGGAGCCGAGTCCGTACCACGCCGGGACGGTCAGCCGCGATTGCGACCAGCCGAACACCCAGGAGATCGCGCGCACCGACGACAGCGAACGATCGCCGTCGCGCCGCCGGCCGGGCCGCGAACCGATATTCAGCGCCTGCAGCTCGTCGACCGGCGTGGCGTCGTGGAAGAAGTCGATGAAGCCCGGCTCGTCGACCACCAGGGCCCGATAGGCCGCCAGGCCGCGTCCAGCGAGGTCGTCCATCGCCGCGGTCCATTCGGGCGCCGCCGGCGCCGCCGTGCCGTGCGATGCGGCGGCGACGGACTTGATGAGGCCGGACAGGCCGACGGTCAGTTCGTAGATCGCGGTCGGCCGGTTGCTGTACTTGAACGACAGCACCTCCCCCTGCTCGGTGAACTTGAGGCGCCCGTCGGTCGAGCCGCGCGGCTGGCCGAGAATGGCATCGTGGGTCGGGCCGCCGCCGCGGCCGAGCGAACCGCCGCGGCCATGAAAGAGCAGGAACGGCACCGCGCGCGATTCGAAGAGCGCGGCGAGCCGGCCCTGCGCCTGATGCAGCGACCACGCCGAGGCGAGGATGCCGCCGTCCTTGCAGCTGTCCGAGTAGCCGAGCATGACCTCCTGCGTGCCGCCCGACGCGGCCAGGATCGCGCGGTAGACCGGACGGTCGAGCAGACGCGCGACGATCTCCGGCGCGGCCGCGAGATCGGCGATGGTCTCGAACAGCGGCGCCACGCGGATCGCGGCGCGCCAGCCGCCGCCGCCAAGCGGTTCGACGAGGCCGGCAAGGCGCGCGAGAAACAGAACCTCCATCACCGCGCTCGCACGGTCAGCCATCGAGACGACATAGGTTTCGATCGCGGCGGCGCCGATCTCCGCGCGCACCGTCCGCATCGCCCCCAGCGTCGCCAGCGTATCCACGGTCTCGACGCTGGGCGAAGCGCCGAGCAGCAGGATCGGCCCGGGCCGCGCGATCAGCGTGTCGAGCAGGTCGAGGCGCGCGTCCTCGTCGAGCGCGGCATAGTCCGGCGCACCGGGCAGCGCCGTCAGCAGTTCGCCGACGGCGGCGGCATGGCGGCGCGCCTCCTGGCGGACGTCGAGGCTCGCGAGATGGAAGCCGAAGGTCTGCGCCAGGATCAGCAGGTCCTTGAGCGGGCCCTCGGCAATGCGTCGGTCGCGATTGCCGACCAGATCGTCGTAGAGCGCCTCGACGTCGTCGATGAGCGCCTCGGGGCCATCATAGCTCGCCGGATCGTCCGCGACGCTGCGCCCGGCGAGCCGGGCGTCGAGCGCCTGCGCGCGCAGCAGCAGGCGGTGGCGCATGAACGCCAGCTTGCGGCGGTAGGGTTCGTCGGCGAACTGCCGCGGTCGGTCGGCGAAGACCTGCGCGGCGATCGCCTCGTCGCGCGCGAGGCCGTCAACGAAGCGCGCGCCCAGGCGCAGATAGCCGCGCGACTGCGTCAGCCGGTCGCGCAGCGCGTCGATGCGGCCGATATACTCGTAGAGAATTTCGCGGCTCTGCCGGCGCGCCGCGACCACGGTCGCCTCGGCGCTGACATGCGGATTGCCGTCGCGGTCGCCACCGATCCACGAGCCGAACGCCACCAGCGGCCGGCACGCGAAGCCCGCAGCCGCATCACCGAACACCGACACGGCCGCGCGCTCGATGTCGCGGACCACCGCCGGCACCGCCTCGAACAGCGAATGGCGGAAGAACAGCAGCCCGTTGGTGATCTCGTCCGACACCGACATGCGGTCGGACCGCACCGGGTCGGTCTTCCACAGGACGTCGATCTCCCCGCGCAAGGCATCGAGCAGGGCCTCGCGGCCGGTGCCGTCGTTGCGGGTGACGATGAGCCGGGCCACCAGCGCGTACAGGCGGCGATGGCAGTTCTGCACCGCGCGCCGCCGCGCTTCGGTCGGATGCGCGGTGAACACCGGAATGAAGGTGACGCGCGACAGGATGTCGGCGACCGCTGCAAAATCCATCCCGGCGCCGCGCAGCGCCGCGAACTCGGCGTGGAACGAGCGCGGCCAGGCGCCATCGGCCGCCGCCGCGCGCTCCGCCGCCCGCGCCGCCTCTTCGACGATGTTCACCAGCGCGAAATAGGTGCTGAAAGCGCGGATGACGATCGCGGCATCGCCGGGCGCAAGCGCTTCGACGATCGCCGCCAGCCGTTCGCGCAGCCGCGGGTCGGCGGTCTCGCGCAATGTGATGAAGCCGCGGCGCAGGGCCTCGATGCGCGCGAAGCCGTCGGCGCCTTCCTGTTCTGCGACGACGTCGCCGACCAGGCGGCCGACGACGCGGACGATTTCACGCAGGCGGTCGTCCGCCTTGTCGACCCAATCCGCAGACGGCTGGTCTTGAGGCTGATGCATCTGATCCGCGCCCCCGCGCCTCGCTGAAGCGGTCCCAACTCGTGCTTCGGCAACGAAGCAATTCCGGGACCATTTGCGCGACGCATGGCTTGGTAACCGAGGACGCAGCGCCGGATGTATCGATTGCCTCGGCCGGACTGCGGCAATCCCTACAATTGTAAATAGCCCTTAAGTCGTCATCAACGAATCCGTCCTAGGATTTCCTGCATTGCGAATCACCGAAGGGCGTCTCCCATGCAAACGTTCATCAAGCGCTTCCTCAATGACCAGAGCGGCGCGACCGCGATCGAGTACGGCCTGATCGCCGCCCTCATCGCCGTTGCCGCGATCGCCGGCATGGGTGCCCTGGGCACGCAGCTCAGCGGCATCTTCAACCGCGTCGCGACCACGCTGCAGAACGCCGGTACCTGATCGCCCGGTGCCCGGGCGCGTGATCGCTCCGGTGTCGCCCGGAGCGGTCGTCACGCGGCGCCGTCGCAGCGCCGCGTGAGCGCCCGGACCGGATCCGGCGACCGGACCTAGCGCTTGCCCACCCCGAGGCGCCGCTCGAGCCCGAGGCTGTAGCGCGACAGCGCGAAGCAGACCAGCCAGAAGACCCCGCCGGCGAAGACATAGGCTTCGAGCCCCTGCCCCGCCCATTGCGGGTCCGACTTGGCGCGATGCGCCACCCCCAGCAGATCGAACAGGCTGATGATGAGCACCAAAGAGGTGTTCTTGATCAGCGCGATGAACTCGTTGACGAGGCCTGGGATCGACACCCTGAGCGCCTGCGGCAGCACGATCAGCAGCGTCGTCTTCCAGTAATTGAGGCCGAGCGCGCGCGCCGCTTCCGCCTGGCCGGGCGGCAGCGTCTGCAGGCCGCCGCGCACCACCTCCGCCATGTAGGCCGCGATCACCAGGCCGAGCGCGATCACCGCGCGGGCGAGCTGATCGACGGTCACGCCGGCGGGCACGATCAGCGGCAGGATGAACGAGGCGAGGAAGATCACGGTCAGGATCGGCACGCCCCGCCAGAACTCGATCAGGATGACCGACACGGTGCGGATCAGCGGCAGCCTGCCCTGCCGGCCCAGCGCCAGCAGAATGCCGAGCGGGACCGCGATCAGCCCGGCGTACACCGCCATGAAGGCGGTGAGCATCATGCCGCCCCACAGCCGCGTCTCGACCACCGGCAGCCCGAACCAGCCCCCGAGCAGCAGCACGATGCAGGCCGGCGGGAACGCGACCGCCGCGACGACGCCGACGACGCGCTTGCGCGGAAAGCCGGGCCACAGCAGCACTGCCGCAAACAGCGCGAAGACGATGCCGGCGACGTCGACGCGCCAGCGCTGGTCGACCGGGTAGAAACCGTAGACGAACTGGTCGAACCACGCCCGCACGAACACCCAGCAGGCGCCGGTGGCACCCTGGCACGCCTCGCGCGTCGTGCCGCTCCAGCGCGCGTCGATCACCGCCCAGCCGATCAGGCCGGGAACGGTCTGCCACAGCAGCCAGAGGCACAGCAGCGTCACCGCGGCGCTGAGCGGCGTCGCGAGCAGATTGGCACGCACCCAGCCGAGGGCGCGCAGGCGGACCGCGGGTGGTCGCGCAGGCGATGTCGTCTGCGTGCTCATCGCGTCGGTATCGCCACGAAGCGGTTGTACCAGTTCATCAGCGCGGAAACGGCGAGGCTGATCGCGAGATAGATCGCGAGCGTGATCGCGGCGATCTCGATCGCCTGGCCGGTCTGCGTCAACGTCGATCCGAGGAAGACGCTGACCGTCTCCGGGAACGCGATGAAGGCGCCGAAGGACGAGTTCTTGATCAGGTTCAGGTACTGGCTGGTCAGCGGCGGTACGATCGCGCGCATCGCCTGGGGCACGACGATCAGGCGCAGGATTTCGCCGTGCTTGAGGCCGAGCGCCTGCGCCGCCTCGATCTGTCCCTTGCTGACGGCGAGGATGCCGCCGCGCACGATCTCCGCGATGAAGCCCGCCGTGTACGTCGCCAGCGCGACGACGATGGCGACGAACTCCGGGATCAGCACGATGCCGCCGCGGAAGTTGAACCCGCCGCGAACCGGCACGTCCCACACCGAGGCCGCTCCGGCACCCAACGCCGCGGCGAGCGGCAGCCCGAGCATCAGAATCCCGCCGACGGTCCCGACGGGAAACCCGCGCCCGGTCCGGGCACGCCGCGCGGCAGCCCAGCGCCGCACCAGCCAGAACACGACGGCCCCCGCGAGGAACGCCGCCGGCACCGCGAGGAAGCGCGACGGCTGATCCGGCCAGGGAATGTAGAGGCCGCGGTTGTTGAGGAAGATGCCGGCACCGGGCGAGAGGCTCTGGCGCAGCGGCGGCAGCATGTTGACGATGACGAAGTACCAGGCGAGGACGAAGAACAGCAGCGGAATGTTGCGGACGAACTCGATGAAGGCGCCGCACAGCCGCGCCAGCAGCCAGTTGCGCGACAGCCGCGCGATGCCGATCGCAAAGCCGAGCACCGTCGCGATGACGATGCCGATCGCCGAGACCAGCAGGGTATTGAGCACGCCGACCAGCAGAAGATTGGCGTAGCTCGAGGCATTGGCATGCGGAATGAGCTTGACCGGCACGTCGACGCCCGACGAACGCCAGAGGAAATCGAAGCCCGAAGCGATGCCGCCGCGGACGAGCTGGTCGGAGGCGTTGGAGACGAAATACCAGATCAGCGCGCAAAGACCGCCGACGACCGCCACTTGCGTGACGGCGTCGAGCACGCGTCGGTCGAAGAGGTAGCGGGAAAGGCCCGTCCGCTTGCTCACGCGAGGCCCTTCTGCCCGGCCCGGCCCCCGCCGCTGAGGGCGGGGACCGGCGCGCCGGTCACTGGAACGGCGGGGTGAACAGGATGCCGCCGCGCAGCCAGAGCTGATTGCGGCCGCGTTCGAGCCGCAGCGGCGACTGCATGCCGACCGTCCGCTCGAACGACTCGCCGTAGTTGCCGACCTGCTTGATCGCGTTGAACAGCCAGTCGTTCGACAGGCCGAGCATCTGGCCGAAATTGCCCTCGGCGCCGAGCATGCGGCGGACTTCGGCGTTGCGCGAGCTGGCGCGCTGCTGCTCGACGTTCTGCGAGGTGATGCCGAAGGCTTCGGCGGCAATCATGCCGTTGAGCACCCAGCGCACCAGGTCGCCCCAATGCGCGTCGCCCTGGCGCACCACCGGCCCCTGCGGGTCGTTGGAGATCGTCTCCTGCAGGATGACGTGCTGGTCGGGTGCGCGCAGGCGTTGGCGCTGGCCGGCGAGCGCGCCCAGCCCCGCGGTGTAGGCGTCGCAACGTTCCGCGTCGTAGGCCGCGACCGCGTCCTCGTTGCGCTGGAAGTTGATGACCGTCAACCGCATGTTGTTTTCTTGGAAATAGTCCTGAACCTGGCGTTCCTCGGTCGAGCCGGCGGCGACGCAGATCGTGGCGCCGTCCATCTGACGCACGCTGTTGACGCCGGAGGCGCGGCGCACGATGAAGGTCTGGCCTTCGTAGAAATTGATGCCGACGAAATCGAGGCCGAGCGTGACGTCGCGCGAAAAGGTGATCGTCGAGTTGCGCGACAGCAGATCGACCTGGTTCGAGGTCAGCACGGCCCAGCGCTGCTGAACCGAGGTCGGCGTATAGCGCACTTTGGTGGCGTCGCCGAAGATCGCCGCGGCGATGGCGCGGCAGAGGTCGACGTCGATGCCGGTCCAGTTGCCGGTGTTGTCGGCGAAGGAGAACCCGGGCAGGCCGAGATGGACGCCGCATTCGAGGTGGCCGCGCGCGCGCACGGCGTCGAGGGTCGGGCGCGGCACGCTGGGCGCGGCCGGCTGTGCCGCCGGAGCCTGGGCGAGGCTGGGCGCCGGCGCATTGAACAGAGCAGCCAGCAGCGCGCCGGCAATCAACGGGGTTGCGAATCTCATCGAGTATCCTCCGGAAACATACGCAAGACCTGGGGGACGGAAACGGTCCGGCCGCGATACGGCCGGCGCTGAAACCGCCAGCGGCCGAGGCAGCCCCGGGACGGGCCGCCGCCGGGCCGCCGGCCCAACAACTCCGGGCGAGTTATATCAAGAAGCGGCGGCTGCGCGACGATGTTTCGCCGCCGGGCGTCACTGCGCCGGCGGCCGTTGACGGCGCGGCTGCGTCTCCGCCGGGCGCGGCGCCTGGACGGGCTCGCGCATGTCGCGCAGTGCCTCGACCGCGCCCGCATAGCCCTGGTTGGCCGACAGCGTGTAGAGACGGCGCGCCTCGGTCATGTTGCGCGGCACGCCGCGGCCGTTTTCGTACATGAACGCGAGGCTGAACTGGCCGACCATGTCGCCGCTCTCGGCCGCGCGCCGGAACCAGCGCACCGCCTCGGCGTAGTCCTCCGGCACGCCGATCGCGTAGGCGTACATCTCGCCCGCGTTCACCATCGCCTGGGCGTTGCCGCGCTCGGCCTCCTCGCGCCACAGCCGCAGCGCGGTCGCATAGTCGCGCGACCGATAGGCGCGCATCGCATCGAACATCGGCCCCTCGCCGACGACGTCCGCCGCAGCGGCCGGCGGGCCGCCTGCCCCGCGCGGACCCGCCGCGGGCTGGCCGGCCGCGGGCGGTGCGGCGCCCGGCAGCGCCGGCTGCGGGATGGTCACCCCGCCGGGCTGCCCGGTCGCCACCGGAGGGGTATTGCCCGGCGCCGGCTGCGCGCCGGCGACGCCGGCGGTGGCGAAAATCGTTGCGATGGCAGCCAACCACTTGATCATGCGATCTCCCTGGAACCCGCCGCGCCCGAACGCGGGCCCTCGTGCTATCACGGCGCACGCATCCGGCGCCAGAGTCCGGCG
>JAEUKZ010000248.1 GCA_016793045.1 Alphaproteobacteria bacterium | reverse complement strand
GCCTGCTGATGCCGATGTCGTTTGCCGCGCTGCTCGGCGGCATGGTGACGCTGATCGGCACCTCGCCCAACATCATCGTGGCGCGGGTGCGCGCGGAGCTCGGCGGCGCGCCCTTCGGCATGTTCGACTTCGCGCCGGTCGGCATCGGGCTGACGCTCGCCGGCCTGGCCTTCCTGTGCGTCTTCTGGCGCCTGCTGCCGCGCAGCCACGGCGCCGGCGCCGACGCCGAGCCGGCGGAGCAGGCCTACGTCACCGAGGCGCGGCCGGCGGAGGGCTCGCCGATCATCGGCAAGACCGTCGCCGCCTTCGAGGCGCTGACCGACGACGAGGTGACTCTCGCCGCGATCGTGCGGCGCGAGACGCAGCGCCTGATCCCCGCCGGCCATTGGCGCATCGCGGCCGACGACGTGCTGGTGCTCGAAGGCGATGCCGACGCGCTCAAGCGCGCGGTCGACGTCGCCAAGCTCGCCCTCGTCGGCCAGAAGCCGCCGCCGGAGAAGGAGGCGAAGCCGGCCGACGAGAAGGCGCCCGCGGAGAAGCCGCGCGGCGCGGTCGACACCGCGATCGTCGAGGCGGTCGTCACCGAGGCGTCGCCGCTGGTCAACACCTCGCTCGCACGCTTCCGCCTGCGCGACCGCCACGGGGTCAGCGTGCTCGCGATCCGGCGCAGCGGCAGGCGGCTCACCCAGCGCCTGCGCCGCGTCGCCTTCCGCGTCGGCGACGTCGTCGTGCTCGAAGGCCACGAAGACGCGGTGCCCGGCGTGCTCGCGGCGCTGCGGCTGCTGCCGCTCGCGGAGCGCAACGTCCAGCTCGGCCGCGGCCGCAAGCGCTTCCTGCCGCTGGGCATCCTCGCCGTCGCGATGGCGGCGGCGGCGAGCCACGCCGTGCCGGTGCAGGTCGCGTTCTTCGCCGCCGCGGTGGGCGTCGTGCTGGTCGGCGCGCTGTCGCTGAAGGACGCCTACGACAGCATCGAATGGCCGATCCTGGTGCTGCTCGCGGCGCTGATCCCGGTCAGCGACGCGCTGCGCTCGACCGGCGCCACCGACCTGCTGGCCGGCGCCATCGCCGCCGGCGCCTCCGCGCTGCCGGCGTGGGGGGCGCTCGCGCTCATGATCGTCGCGGCGATGGCGGTGACGCCGTTCCTCAACAACGCCGCGACCGTGCTGATCATGGCGCCGGTCGGCGCCGGGTTCGCGCACAATCTCGGCCTCAATCCCGATCCCTTCCTGATGGCGGTCGCGGTCGGCGCGGCGTGCGATTTCCTCACGCCGATCGGCCACCAGTGCAACACGCTGGTGATGGGCCCGGGCGGCTACGCCTTCGGCGACTACTGGCGGCTCGGCCTGCCGCTGTCGGCGATCGTGGTGGTGCTCGGCACCGCGCTGATCGCGCTGTTCTGGCCGCTCGGCGCCGGCTGAGCGTCAGCGCGGGGGATTGAGCGGCAGCTCGAGCGTGAACTCCGTGCCGGGGCTGCGCCTGTGCACCGCGAGCGCGGCGCCGATCTGGCTCGCGAAGGCGGCGACGATGCGCATGCCGAGGCCCTTGCTCCTGGCGATGTCGAAGCCGCGCGGCAGGCCGGCGCCGTCGTCGGCGACCGAGATGACGATGCGGTCCGCCGCGTCGGCCCCGTCGCCCGCGCGCGCGACGCGGACCCAGGCGCGCTTGTCCGCCGCCTCGGGATAGGCGTACTTCGCGACGTTGGTGACCAGCTCGGTCACCGCGAGCGCGATCGGAATCGCGCGGTCGGTCGCGATCGCGATGCCGGGCACGCCGTCGAAGTCGACGGTGCAGGCGGTGGCGCCGCCGCCGAGGTCGCGGCAGACGTCGCCGAGATAGGCCGACAGGTCGAGCGTCTCGACGTGGTCGTTCTTGTAGAGCTGCTGGTGCGCGCGCGCGATCGTCAGGATCCGGCTCGCGGCGACGCCGAGCTGCGCCTTGACGCCCTTCTCCTTCGCCGCGCCGGCCTGGAGCTGCAGCATGCTGACGGCGAGCTGCAGGCTGTTCTTGATGCGGTGGTTGACCTCCTTCATCAGCAGCGACTGGCGCTCGAGCGCGGCGGTGAGATTGCGCTCGAAGCGCTGTCGCTCGAGCGCCATGCCGAGGATGTTCGCGGCGCCCTGGAGGAAGGCGATGTCGTGCTCGCCGAACTCGCCGTCGGAGCGGCTGTCGACCTCGAGCACGCCGAAGGGCGCGCCCTCGCCCTGGAGGATGACGTTCATCGCGCGGCGCACGCCGGCACGGGCGAGCAGGTCCGGCGTGCGGAAGCGCTGTTCGTCCTGGAGATGATTCGAGATCACCGGCTTGCCGGTATGCAGCGCATAGCCGGCCGGCGATTCGAGATCGGCCCCCACCGTGGCCTTGCCGATGACGTCCGGCCCCCAGCCGACCCCGGCGCGCACGAGCAGGCGCTTCTCCGTCGGCAGATACTCCAGGACCTTGCAGAACTCGGCTTCGAGCGCCTCGGCGGTGCGCCGTGCGGTCTCATCGAGCAGATCGTCGAACGGCATGCCGCGCAGCGCCGTCACGCCGAGCGCCGCGAGGATCTCCTGCTGGCGGATGCGCTGGGCGAGCGCGCTGCGCGTCGGCGGCGGGTCGGGATCCGCCGCGGGCGACGCTTCGACGACCGGCCGGGGCGTCTTGGGTGGAACGGTCATGGTCCCTTCCCGCGCGCGATCTTCACATTTCGCGATTGCCCACCGAGTCGGGAGGCGACACGATGCACCGCGGCGCGAAGGAATTGCGCATGATTCCACCCGGTCCGCAAGCGGGGCTGCGGCCGGGGCGCGCGAGATCGTGGACGAAGCAGGTCAGGCGAGGACAGCGATGGACGCTCCCATCTATTACGTCGTGCGGTTCTGGACGAAGCCGCAAGGCGGCGACGCGGTCATCCGGTGGCTCGACGAAAGACACATGGCGGAGGTGGCGGGACAACCCGGCTTCCTGTGGGCGAAGCGCATCCGGCTCGAACAGGACGCCGACGATGGCTGGCACGCGCACCTCAATATCTACGGGGTCGAATCGCGCGCCGCACTCGAGCGCTACTTCGCGAGCGCCGATCGCGCGCGCTTCAACGAGGAGGCCAAGGCCTACAGGGACGTGCTGCGCGCCGAACGAAGCTGGGGCGCACTCGCGGCCAGCCTCTAGCGCCCCGTCTACACGACGTTGAACAGGTAAAGCAGGATGATGATGGGAATCGGAATCCCGAGCAGCCAGAGCAGTACGCCGCGCATCTGATTCTCCCTCTGCAGCCGGCGGCGTCGCGCCGCGGATGATGGCGATTCAACGCTTCTGCGACGCGCCGGGTTGCAGGCGCGGGGTTGCGGGGGATGCGGCGATCGCCGATCCTCTCCCGGCCACCATGAGAGAGGCCGCCATGTCGCCACGCCCCGCGCACACGCTGCATGCCCACCAGAGCCATCACGGCTGGGACAATTCGCGCGCCCCGGCGCTGACGATCGCGCCGGGCGAGACCGTCGCGTTCCAGATCCGCGACGCCTCGGGCGGCCAGATCACGCCGGCTTCGACGCTCGACGCGGTGCGCGCGATGGATTTCGGCCTCGTCAATCCGGTGACCGGGCCGGTGCGCATCGACGGCGCGGCGCCGGGCGACGCGCTCAAGGTGACGGTCGTCTCGCTCGCGCCCTCGGGCTGGGGCTGGACCGCCAACATCCCCGGCTTCGGCCTGCTCGCAGACCAGTTCACGGAGCCGGCGCTGCATCTGTGGAAATACCGCCCGGACCTGTCGGCGCCGGCGATGTTCGGGGCGGGCGGCGCGGTGCCGCTCAAGCCGTTCACCGGCACGATCGGCGTCGCGCCGGCCGAGCCCGGGCTGCACTCGATCGTCCCGCCGCGGCGCGTCGGCGGCAACATGGACGTGCGCGACATCGCGGCGGGCGCCGAGCTCTACCTGCCGGTCGAGGTCGCGGGCGCGCTGTTCTCGGTCGGCGACACGCACGCCGCGCAGGGCGACGGCGAGGTCTGCGGCACCGCGATCGAGAGCCCGATGGACATCGTGCTGAAGTTCGAGCTGGCGAAGGGCGCCAACCTCGCCTTCCCGCGCTTCACCACGCCCGGCCCGGTGACGCGCCATCTCGACGCCAAGGGCTACGAGGTGACGACCGGCATCGGCCCCGACCTGATGGCCGGCGCGCGCGCCGCCGTGTCCGGGATGATCGATCTGCTGACGAAGCGTACCGGCATGAGCGCGGTCGACGCCTACATGCTGTGCAGCGTCTGCGGCGACCTGCGCATCAGCTCGATCGTCGACGTGCCGAATTGGGTCGTGTCGCTGTACTTCCCGCGCGTCGTGCTGGAGTGAGGGGACGCGCGCGGCCGCTTACGGCGGCGGCGGCGCCGGATAGGTCGCCTGGCCGAGCATCGTGCGGTCGTTCATCGTCAGGCTGCGGTAGTACGGCTGGAAGTTGCCGCCGAGCGCGATGCCGAACCGGGCGACGACGCGGTTGGTGCTGTAGCTGCTCTGGCGGAAGCGCTCGCCGGCGAAGTTGGTGCTGAACTCGGTCGCGCCCGTGTACTGGTAGGAGTACTCGATGCCGGCGCGGAACGGGCCGCCCAGGCCGATGTCGAGCCCGGCGAGCGCGCGCACCGCGAAGCTGGTGTCGCTGCCCTGCAGCGTGACGCCGGAGACCGGCGAGCCGCCGGCCGAAACCCGCGCCGCGCCGAGCAGGATCCCCGTATAGAGATCGAGCGACGACACCGGGCCGGAGCGGATCGGCGTGCGCAGCTGGACGCCGCCCATGAAGTTCATCTGGCTGTTGTCCATGGAGCCGCCGGTGCCGCCGCCGTTCGGCGTCACGCTCAGCCCGCGCGTCTCCATGTAGTCGAAGGTGACGCGCCCCTGGATCTCGAAGATGCCGAAGGTCTCGTGCGTCGGCATGCCGAAGCGGTAGAGCGTCGCTTCGCCGGTGACGCCGAGCGCCGGGCCCGAGCCGCCCCAGATGCGGCCGTCGAATCCGCCGGCGGTCTGGTTGAGGTCGCGATCGCCGCCGATCGCCGCGCCGGCATGGCCGTAGGCGTAATAGACGGGGCGGACATAGCGCATCTGGTCGGAGCCCGAACCGCCCGGTATCGGGTTCTGCGCCGCCGCTGGCCCCGCCAGGACGGCGGTGGCGGCAAGAATGAGAGAGGACGCCAAGGGGGCCGCAAGGCTGTGTATCTGCATCATAGCCTCTCCGATTCGATGGATTGATTATGTCGACTGTTCTCTTCTTCCGTCGATCGACTCCGCTTATCCATAAAACGTTTCACAGTTCAGGGCGCAGGCCAAGTCCCTTGCGTTGACCTTCGCGTGAACGGCGCCGGGCCCGGGCTATGGGGCGGCGAGGCCATAGGTCCGCGTCGCCGTCGCCGCGAGCATCTGCGCCTTGTCGGCGGCGGAAATCCCCAGCTCGTCGACGATCTCCTGGAAGGTGCGGACCCAGCCGGCATAGGTGCCGCCGACCTCGAGCACCGGCCAGTTCGTGGCGAACATCACGCGCTTGGGACCGAAGGCGTCGATCACCGTCGCCACGTAGGGTTTGAGCGCCTCCTTCGTCCACTCGATGCCGGCGCGTTCGATCAGGCCGGAGCACTTGACGACCGCGGTCGTCGCGCGCGCGAGCGCACGCAGGTCGCCCGCCCACGGCTCGAGCTGGCCGGTCATGGTGTCCGGCCGGCCGCAATGGTTGAGCACGATGCGCATGTCCTGGTGGTCGGCGAGCAGCGCCGTCGCCGCCTTGAGGCCGGGCCACTTCACCAGCACGTCGACGGTCACGTCGGCGCGGCGCAGCACGTCGAGGCCGCGCCGCGTGCGCGGATGGGCGAGCCAGTCGGCGCCGAAGGTGCCGTGCGGCAGCGGGCGGATGCCGACGAACTTGCGATGGGCCTTGAAGCGCGCGACGTCGTCGGCGAGCGCGTCGCCGTGCAGGTCGGCCCAGCCGACGACGCCGCGCATCCAGGGCAGCGACTCGGCGCGGCCGAGCCAGCGCAGCGTCTCGGCCGGGGCGTGGATCGCCTGCACCAGCACCGCGCCGGTCACGCCGCACGAACCGGCGTTGCGCTCCCAGTCCTGTTCGGTGAAGTCGCGCGTGAGGCCGCCGATCTTGCCGACGAGCCAGTTGTCGTCGCCGTCGGCACGCCGCCAGAGATGGATGTGGGAGTCGATGATCATGG
>JAEUKZ010000230.1 GCA_016793045.1 Alphaproteobacteria bacterium | reverse complement strand
CCCTGTCCGCCGACAGCCGCCGCGCGCCCGCCAGCGCCGATGGCCGCGTCTTCTCCGATGCGCCGTTGCCCTTCGATCTGCTCGGCCTCGCCGATGCCGAGTTGCGCGTCCGCGCGGCCCGCGTCGACGGGCTGCCGGTCGCGGTGCGCAACGTCACCGCGACGATCGTGCTGCGCAACGGCGAGCTCGCCGTCCGTCCGTGGGCGGCCGACCTCGGCGGCGGCCGCATGAGCGGCGAGTTCACCGCCAACCAGCGCGGCGCCGTCGCGGTGCGCATCGAAGGGCGCGGAATCAATCTCGGGGCGACGCTGCGCGAGATGCAGCTCAGCGACAAGCTGGACGGCGGCCGCGCCGACATCAACCTGGAACTCCGCGGCAGCGGTCGTTCGTTGCGCGCGATCATGGCGACGGCGAACGGCAGCGAGACGCTGATTGCGCGCGGCGGCACGGTGGACCACCGCTTCTTCGAAATCATCGGCGCCGATCTCGTGCGCTGGCTCGGCAGCATGGTGCGCGGCGCGGAGCGGCCGACGCTCAACTGCGCGGTCCACCGCTTCGATATCCGCGACGGCATGGCGACCGCGCGGGTGATGATGTTCGACACCTCGCAGATGACCGCGGCAGGCGAGGGGACGATCAACCTCGCCACCGAGGCGCTGGCGATGCGGCTGCATCCGCGGCCGCGCGACGCTTCGCTGCTCAGCATCGCGGTGCCGCTTGAAGTCGGCGGCACCCTGTCGCGCCCGAGTTTCCGGCCGGATACGGTCGGCGCGATCGGTCGCACCGCCGGGGCGATCGGCACGACCGCGGTGCTCGGGCCGATCGGCGCCGTCCTGTCGCTCGGCAGCATCGGCTCGACGCGTGAGGACCCCTGCGCCAGTGCGATCGCGCTCGCCCAGGGGCAGACGCCGCCGCGCGGCGCCGCGCCGGCCGCGCAGCCGCCCGCGGCACCGTCGCGCAACCCGATCGAGGGAATCGGCGACGGCATCGGCCGCGGCATCCGGGGCATCTTCGGGCGATGAACGAGGGGCAGCGTGCCTCCGGTTCGACCGCCGCGGGTCATCCCGTCCGGGTCAGGGACAAGGCGCTGATGACTCCGCGCGGCACCCCGATGGCGGTGCCGACGGCGCCGCTCGCGGCCGCCATCGCCGCCGAATGGCCCGATCTGCCCAGGGGCGGCAAGCCGGACCCGCGCCGGCTCAAGCTCACCCGCGTCGCCGCCACCGCGCTCGACCTGGTGGGCCCGCAGCGCACCAAGGTGATCGACGACCTCATCGCCTATGCCGAGACGGAGCTGGTCTGCCATCGCGCCAGCGCGCCGCCGGGCTTGGTCGCGCGCCAGGACACGTTGTGGCAGCCGCTGCTCGATTGGGTGATCGCGCGCTATGACGCGTCGCTCCAGGTGACGCGCAGCGTTCTGGCGGTCGAGCAGCCGCCGGCGACGCTCGCGCGGCTGCGCGCGGCGATTGAACAGCTCGACGAGTTCCGCCTGGCCGCGCTGTCGCTCGCCGTGACGTCGGCGGGTTCGCTGGTGATCGGCCTTGCACTGATCGCCGGCCGCATCGACGCCGCCGCCGCATTCGAGGCCGCCGAGCTCGACGCGACCTACCAGATCGAGCAGTGGGGCGAGGACGCGGAGGCGGCCGCGCGCCGCACCGAGGTCCGCGACGACCTGGAGACGGCGGCGCGGTTCGTCGGTCTGCTCGCCCCGGGCTGAACCCGCGCGAAGCTCTGGCGTGTCGCGGGGCCGTCTGTTATCCATCTGAAAAACCACGACAACAGGACGGCCCGGCGCCGGGGGTTCGATCGATGCAGGAAATCCTGAAGCAGCTTGAGGAGAAGCGCGGCCGTGCACGGCTCGGCGGCGGCACCAAGCGCGTCGAGGCGCAGCACGGCAAGGGCAAGCTCACCGCGCGCGAGCGGCTGGAAATCCTGTTCGACGAAGGCTCGTTCGAGGAATGGGACATGTTCGTCGAGCACCGCTCGACGGAGTTCGGCATGGACGGCCAGAAGGTGCCCGGCGACGGCGTCGTCACCGGCTGGGGCACGGTGAACGGCCGGCTCGTCTTCGCGTTCAGCCAGGACTTCACCGTGTTCGGCGGCTCGCTCTCCGAAGCGCACGCCGAGAAGATCTGCAAGATCATGGACCAGGCGCTCGAGGTCGGCGCGCCGGTCGTCGGCCTCAACGATTCGGGCGGTGCCCGCATCCAGGAAGGCGTCGCGTCGCTCGCCGGCTATGCCGAGGTGTTCCAGCGCAACGTTCTCGCGTCGGGCGTCATCCCGCAGATCTCGGTGATCATGGGGCCGTGTGCGGGCGGGGCGGTCTATTCGCCGGCGATGACCGACTTCATCTTCATGGTGAAGGACTCGTCCTACATGTTCGTCACCGGCCCCGACGTGGTGAAGACGGTCACGCACGAGACCGTGACGCAGGAGGAGCTCGGCGGCGCGCTCACCCATACGGCGCGTTCGGGCGTCGCCGATCTCGCCTTCGAGAACGACGTCGAGGCGCTGATGCAGACCAGGCGCTTCATCGACTTCCTGCCGCGCTCGAACAAGGAAAAGCCGCCGGTGCGGCCGACGCGCGACACCGCGGACCGCATCGAGCCTTCGCTCGACACGCTGATCCCCGCCGACCCCGCCAAGCCCTACGACATGGCGGAGGTCATCGCCAAGCTGGTCGACGACGGCGACTTCTTCGAGATCGGGCCGAATTTCGCGCGCAACATCATCGTCGGCTTCGGCCGCATCGAGGGCTCGACGGTCGGCATCGTCGCCAACCAGCCGATGGTGCTTGCGGGCTGCCTCGACATCGATTCCTCGCGCAAGGCGGCGCGCTTCGTGCGCTTCTGCGACGCCTTCAACATCCCGATCGTCACCTTCGTCGACGTGCCGGGCTTCCTGCCGGGCACCGCGCAGGAATACGGCGCGATCATCAAGCACGGGGCCAAGCTGCTCTTCGCCTATGCCGAGGCGACGGTGCCGAAGGTCACGGTCATCACCCGCAAGGCCTATGGCGGCGCCTACGACGTCATGGCCTCGAAGCACCTGCGCGGCGACCTCAACTACGCCTGGCCGACCGCGGAGATCGCGGTGATGGGCCCGAAGGGCGCGGTCGAGATCATCTTCCGCGCCGACATCGGCGACCCGGCCAAGATCGCGGCGCGCACGGAGGAATACCGCCAGCGCTTCGCCAACCCCTTCGTCGCCGCGGCGCGCGGCTTCCTCGACGACGTCATCATGCCGTCGGCGACCCGCCCGCGCGTCGCCCGCTCGCTCGCCATGCTGCGCGAGAAGAAGCTGACCAACCCGTGGAAGAAGCACGCCAATGTGCCGCTTTGAGGGCGCGCGATGACGGCGGCACCGCGCGACCGCGTGCGGTCGCTGAGGCTCCACATCATCGTGGCGCTCGGCGCGCTGCTGGTCCTCATTCCGCTCAACCTCTTCACGACCCCGCGCAATCCGTGGTGGCTCTACGTGCTGATGGCGTGGATGCCGTTGATCGCGGGCCATGCGGCATGGGCGATGGGCATGTTCGGAAACGGCAACCGCAGAGACACGGAGGCGCCGAGGTGATCCGATGCGCTCCGGACTCTGTGTCTCCGTGCCTCTGTGGTGAATGACGATGGCCATGAAGAAAAAGACCAAGCCTGAAAACCGGCCCGCTGCCGCGCCGGCAAAGCCGCTCTTCGCCAAGATCCTGATCGCCAATCGCGGCGAGATCGCCTGCCGCGTGATGCGCACCTGCAAGCGGCTCGGGATCAAGACCGTCGCGGTCTATTCGGACGCGGATGCCGACGCGCTGCACGTGCGCGAGGCCGACGAGGCGGTGCGCATCGGTCCGGCGCCGTCGCGCGAAAGCTACCTGCGCATCGACGCGATCGTCGCGGCGTGCAAGCAGACCGGCGCCGAGGCCGTGCATCCCGGCTACGGCTTCCTGTCGGAGAACGCGGCCTTCGCCGAGGCGCTCGACGCCGCCGGCATCGTCTTCATCGGCCCGAACCGCGAAGCGGTCGCGGCGATGGGCGACAAGATCGAATCGAAGAAGCTCGCGGCCAAGGCGAAGGTCAATACCGTCCCCGGCCATCTGGTGCCGCTCAAGGACGCCGAGGAGGCGGTCGAGGTCTCCAAGCGGATCGGCTATCCGGTGATGATCAAGGCGTCGGCGGGCGGCGGCGGCAAGGGCATGCGCATCGCTCACGACGACGCCGAGGCGCGCGAGGGCTTCCGCTCCGCGACCAACGAGGCGCGCTCGTCCTTCGGCGACGACCGCGTCTTCGTCGAGAAATACATCCAGGAGCCGCGCCACATCGAGATCCAGGTGATGGGCGACGCGCACGGCAACGTCATCCACCTGGGCGAGCGCGAGTGTTCGATCCAGCGCCGACACCAGAAGGTCATCGAGGAGGCGCCGAGCCCGTTCATCGACCCCAAGACCCGCGCCGCCATGGGCGCGCAGGCGGTGGCGCTCGCCAAGGCGGTCAAGTACCGCTCCGCCGGCACGGTCGAGTTCATCGTCGACAAGCACCGGAACTTCTACTTCCTGGAGATGAATACGCGCCTCCAGGTCGAACATCCGGTCACCGAATGCGTCACCGGCCTCGATCTCGTCGAGATGATGATCCGCGTTGCCGCGGGCGAGACGCTGCCGCTCAAGCAGGCCGACGTGAAACTGTCGGGCTGGGCGATCGAGGCGCGCGTCTATGCCGAAGATCCGGCGCGCGGCTTCCTGCCGTCGATCGGGCGGCTGACGCGCTATCGCGCGCCGGCGACGATGCCGGGGGTGCGCGTCGATACCGGCGTCTATGAAGGCGGCGAAATCTCGATGCACTACGACCCGATGATCGCCAAGCTCGTCGGCTTCGGAAAGTCGCGCGACGAGGCGGCCGATCGGCTGCTCGCTGCGCTCGACGCCTATTACATCCGCGGCGTCAACCACAACATCGCCTTCCTCGGCGCGATCGCCGCGCATCCGCGCTTCCGCGAGGGCCGGCTGACGACCAACTTCATCGCCGAGGAGTTTCCCTCCGGCTTCAAAGGCCGCGCGCTCGACGACGCGCTGCGCCGGCGCCTGGTCGCCGTCGCCGCCGTGCTGCAGCGCCGCCAGTCCGAACGCGAGGCGGGCATCTCCGGCCAGCTCCCCGGACACGGCGTCGGCGTCGCGACGCGTCTCGCGGTGACGCTGGGCGGCGGCACGTCGGAGGTCGGCGTGGTCGCGGTCGAGCCGGGCTACGCAGTCGACGGCTTCGGCCGGCCGATCGTCGTCGCCACAGACTGGCAGCCGGGCGACGCGCTGTTCGCCGCCGTGATCGACGGCACCGGCGTGCTCGCCCAGGTCGAGCGCACCGCGCTGGGCTGGCGCATCGCGCACCAGGGCTGCGTCGTCGAGGCGACGGCGTTGCGCCCGCGCGTGGCCGCGCTTGCGGCGCTGATGCCCGAGAAGCGCGCCGCGGATACGAGCCGATTCCTGCTGTCGCCGATGCCGGGGCTGCTCAAGGCCGTCGCGGTCAAGGTCGGGCAGGAGGTCAAGGCGGGCGAGGAACTCGCGGTGGTCGAGGCGATGAAGATGGAGAACGTGCTGCGCGCCGCACGTGACGGCACCATCGCCAAGCTCCACGCCGGGGCGGGGGACAGCCTCGCCGTCGACCAGAAGATTCTCGAATTCGCCTGAGGGCGCCGCGATGAGCCGCGCCCTCGCGCCGCCCGATCCCCAAGCGTGGCGGCGGCGCGCGGACTGGTTCTGGCAGGCACACGACGTCAACGCCGGCCCGCATCCGCTGCCGCCGCGTCCGCTGCAGGACGCGCTGGTGGCGGAACTCGAAACGGTTTTCTGCGCCGGCGCCTGGGCGGCCACCGTCATCCTCGCCTGGTCGCTCTGCGAGATGATGCAGCGCGAGCACGCCGGCGACGAAGCGCCGGCCGCCGACTACGACTGGCTGCGCGAACGGCGCAACCGGCTCGCGCACGGTAACGCCGACCCGCCTGACGAGACCGAGCTGCAGCGCTGGGCCGAAGGCGCGGTGCGCGTTGCCTTTCGCGCGCTGTTCGAAGGGGCGGCGCGATGACGATCGCCGTGCGCGTCATCGTTCGCGGCCGGGTCCAGGGCGTCGCCTACCGCGCGTGGACGATCGATCGGGCGCTGGAGCTGGCGCTGCGCGGCTGGGTGCGCAATCGCATGGACCGCTCGGTCGAGGCGCTCTTCATCGGCGGCGCGGACGCGGTGAATGCGATGGTCGAGCTCTGCCGGCGGGGACCGCCGCTCGCGCGGGTCGATGCGGTGCAGCGCGCCGACGACGTCGACGACGGCTCGACCGGCTTCGACCAGAAGCCGACCGTCTGATCGGCCCTATGGATCCGGCGATCTTCGCACTCGCCGATGTCGGTGCCGGGCAGCTCCTTGCGGTCGCCGCGGCGGCCTTCGTGTTGTCGGTCGTCGGCGGGCTGACGGGCTACGGCGTCGGCCTCATCCTTCCGGCGGTGATCGCGCCGATCGTCGGGGTCGCCGCGGTCGTGCCGGTGATGTCGGTCGCGATGTTCCTGACCAACGGCAGCCGGGTGATCGCCTTCCGCCATCACCTCAACCGGCCTGCCGTGGTTGCGGTGATGCTGACCGCGGTGCCGGCGGCGCTCGTGGGCGCGCAGATCTACACGAGCCTGCCGGAACGCGCGATTGCGCTGCTGCTCGGCGGCTTCCTGGTCGCATCGGTGCCGCTGGGCCGGTGGGTCAAGCGGCGGCGCTTCGTGCTCGGCCCGACCGGACTCTCGACGATCGGCGCCGGCTACGGGCTGCTTGCCGGCGGCATGACCGGTACCGGCATGCTGCTGATCGCGGCGCTCATGGCGGCCGGGGTCGAGGGCGCTGCGCTTGTCGCCACCGACGCTGCCGTCTCGGTCACGATCAATCTGCTGAAAATGATCGTCTTCGGCCGCGCCGCCGCGCTCGATCTCGAACTGTTCGCCGCCGGCGCGCTGATCGGGGCCTGCACCGTGCCCGGCGCCTTCGTCGCGCGCCGCCTGCTGCGCATCATACCGGTGCACGTTCATGTATGGGTCATGGAACTGCTGGTCGTCATCGGCGGCCTGTCGCTGGTGTGGCGCGGGCTCTGATCACGCCCAGGTTACGCCGTGACATTTCCATGATATTCGCTCGACTCATGCCGAGTCCTCGGGCGGCGTGCTTGACAGTATTTCCGTACTTCTTTCAGTATCGTCAGTAATCGTCAG
>JAEUKZ010000219.1 GCA_016793045.1 Alphaproteobacteria bacterium | reverse complement strand
CGCCGGGGCCGCTCGAATGGGCGGTGATGATCGGCTCGGCGCTGCTCACCCCCGGCATCATCTGGCTGGTGACGGAGGCGCTGCGCGCGGGCGAGGCCTCTGCCGTCGTGCCGTTCCAGTATCTGCGTCTGCCGCTGTTCGCCGCCGCCGGCTGGCTGCTCTACGGCGAGGTGCCCGATGCGTGGAGCTGGGCCGGCGCCGCGGTGATCCTCGCCGGCACCGCGACCGTCACGATCGCCGAGCTGCGCCGCCGCTAGCCGCGTACCGTCTCTGCCGCTGCAGGCTCCCGGCCTGGCTTTCCGCCGACCGGCTCACATCAGGGTAAGCGCCGCATCGTCGGCGTAACGATTGCTTAACCACGGCGGCGTGAAAATTCCCGTGCGGGCGCAACCATGCGGGTCCGGGGTTCGTTCCCGACCTGCCGGCCCATCGCGGGCTGCGAACCTCGCACGATGGAAGGGGGTCGCAATGCATCCTCTCCGCCTACCAGCACTGCGTCTTTCGGCGCTTGCCGCCATGGTCGCGCTGACCGCCGGCGCCGCGCAGGCGCAATCGAGCAATACCGACATCGCCGGGACATGGTCGACCGACGCGGGCTGCGCCCCCGGCGGGGTGCGCGTGACCTTCGGCGCCAGCGATCTGGCGATCGAGCGCAACGGACGGCGCGTTTTCGCCAGCAGCGCCTCGTTCGCCGCTTCGGGCGAACTGATCGCGGTGCGCCTCAAATCCTCGGCGAGCCAGCCCGACGAGGACGCCCGCGGACTGATCCGCTTCCGCCGCGAGGAGGACGGCATCCGCCTGGTCTCGGCCGGCGCCGAGGGCATGGCGCGCTTCGTGCGCGTGCCGCCGCTCTATCGCTGCCCGGTGCCGGTCGCCACCACGGCGGCGGCGGTGCCGGTCCGCGCGCCGTAGATCGTCACTCGACGAACTGATCGACGATGTCCGCCCACTCGCCGTAGCGCGCGAGGGCGAGCGCATCGATGCCGGCGTCGTTGACCAGCGCGGCGTCGGCGCCGCGTTCGAGCAGCGCCTCGACGAGCGGCGCCAGGCCGTTTTGCGCCGCCAGCATCAGCGCGGTCCAGCCGCCGCCCTGGCGCGCATCGACATCCGCCGTGACGGGGACGAGGCGCAGCGCGCAGTCGAGCCGCCCGCCCGCCGCCGCGGCGTGCAGCGGCAGGTTCCGCTCGAAGCCGCGGCCGCGCAGATTGGCATCGGCGCCCGCCGCCAGCAGCGCATCGACGACGCCGCGGTGGCCGAAATGCGCCGCGAGATGGAGCGCCGTCCAGCCATCGGGCGACAGCGTATCGATCGCCCACGGGGCTGCCGCCAGCGCCGCCTCGACCTTCGCGCGCGCGCCGAGCGCTGCGGCCTCGTGCAGGGTCAAGGGCGGATCGCGCGAAAGCAGCGCCGCCAGCACCGCCCGGCGGCGGCGGTAGACGCAGAACAGCAGCAGCGATTCGCCGTCCGCGGTGCGCAGCGCGTGGAGCGGCCGGTCGGCCGGCAGCGCCGCCAGGACCGCCGGCGCGTCGTCGGCGCCCGCCCGTTCGAACAGTTCCGCCCGCTCGACCATCCCGCGCACTCCCGAGACCGCCCGCCCCCAAGTCTTACCGCGCGCCGGCCCGGAGGGGAAACCCGCGATCCGCCGCGCGGCGCGGAACGGAATTTGCTAGTTTCAAGGCATGGGAGATCGCACCACCAGCGCCGATGCCGTCGCCCGCGAGGTGATGGCGGCGTTCAAGCGGATCGGCATCGGCCACAATGGCGGCCCGCCGCTCGAGGACCGCGTTGCCAACGACTGGTCGTATTACTGCTGGCGCCGCGCCCACAAGAAGGCGTGGAAGACGCCGCCGCGCGAGATCGCGCTGCGCCGCCTGCGCCGCGCCGAGGAACTCGGCATGACGTATCACGAGTACACCGCGATCGTCCTCGACACCGGCAAGCTGCTTTAGTCCGCCCCGCGGCGGCGTTTCGACGCTAGAACCCAACCGGAACGGCGTCTAAAGTGCCGCCGGCCGGCGCCGCTCGAATCGCGCCGGCCCGACTTCGACACGAAAGGCGGCCGATCCATGCGCAGGCTCAAGATCTTTGCCGCCGCGGTCGCGGCGGCCGTGTCGGCATTCGCCGGCGGCCGCGCCGAGGCGCAGGCCAATATCGGCGGCGCCTGGTCGGCCGACCAGGGCTGCACGCCCGCGGCGCCGCGCTTCGTCTTCGGCGCGCGCACGATGGAAGTGCACGAGAACGGCCGGCGGCGGTTCTCGGTCGAGGTGCGCTACGAACGGCGCGGCGCCCAGACGGTGGTGACGATCACGCGCCTCGGCGCCGGCATCACCCCGG
Source organism: Alphaproteobacteria bacterium (assembly GCA_016793045.1). GTDB lineage: Bacteria > Pseudomonadota > Alphaproteobacteria > CACIAM-22H2 > CACIAM-22H2 > JAEUKZ01. The sequence continues at coordinate 4,911 of JAEUKZ010000219.1, read as the reverse complement.
GCCCGGGCATGCCCGCGGTCGGCGACGTCGCGACCTTCCGGCGCGACGGCGCGCAGCTCCACCCCGTGTCGATCGTCAACGCGGGACGGACGGTGAATGCGCCGCCCGACGGTCCGCCGCTCTATCACTGCCGCTGAGGGACCAGCACCATGACCCGCATCGCCCCCGCCGCAGCGCTGCTCGCGCTGCTCGCCGGCCCCGCCCTGGCGCAGGTGAACGTCCAGATCACGTCGCCGACGTCGCTGATCGGCACGTGGTCGGAGGCGCGCGACTGCGCCCCCAGCGCCACGCGCTTCGTCTTCGCGCAGAACTCGTTCGAGATCGCCGATGCGCGCGGCCGCCAGTACTACGCGGCGGTCAGCTATGTCAGCGTCGGCGGCGCGCCGGCGATCCGCGTCACCCAGCAGCCTTCGGTCAACCGCTTCGGCGCCAATGCGCCCGCGCTCGGCGATTCGTTCATCTTCCGGCGCGACGGCAACAGCATCACCCCGGTCGCGATCGTGCGCGGCGCCGCGCGCCATCCGGTCGGCGCCGACTCGCCCTCGTTCACGCGCTGCCGCTGACGATCGCGGCCGCCTCACCGCCCGCGCGCGGCGGCGAAGGCGATCACCGCCGCGCGGATGCGCTCCCACAGGTCGTTGTGGCTGCCGCCCGCGATCCACTGCGCGCGCTTGGGCTCCGCCGCGACTGCGAACAGGCGCTGGCCGAGCGCGATCGGAATCACCTCGTCGCGGTCGCCGTGGACGACCAGCAGCGGCGCGGCGATCGCGGCGATGCGCGACACGCTGTCGAAGCGGTCGCGTGCCAGCCATCCGACCGGCACGAACGGATAGTGGAACGACGCGACGTCGGGCAGCGACGTGTACGGCGCCTCGAGGATCACCGCGGCGACGCGCCGCTCGCTCGCCATCCGCACGGCGACGCCGCTGCCCAGCGATTCGCCGTAGAGCACGACGTCGCCGGCTTCGATGCCCTGCGCGGCGAGGAAATCGAGCGCGGCGCGGCCATCGGCGAACAGGCCTTCCTCGCTCGGCGCGCCCGGATTGCCGCCATAGCCGCGATAGCCCGCCAGCATGACGCCGAGCCCGGCGTCGAGGAAGGCGCGCGCCTTGAACGACCGCGACGCAAGGTTGCCTGCATTGCCGTGGAACAGCACCACGACGGGCGTTCCGGGTGCGCGCGGCGGCGCGAACCAGCCCGCGAGCGCGAGCCCGTCCGCACTGCGCGCGGCGACCGCGCGCATTTCGGGCACGCCGTGGCGCGACGGCGTGCCGGGCATGTCCATCGGCAGATAGATGAGCGCGCGCTGGAAGACGAACAGCCCGGCGCAGACCGCCGCATAGAGGCACAACGCCAGTCCGCCGAAGGCCAGCAGCGATCGCGTCACCGCGGCCGCACCCGCTTGCCGCGCAGGAGTGCCGCGACCGCGACCAGCGTGCCGGCGTCGAGTTCGGCGATGCGTTCGGCGAGCAGGTTGGCGGTCTCGGTCGCCTCGGGCGACAGGCCGCGCGTGTCGACGACGACGCGCGGATGCGACAGCCGCGCCAGCCGGTGCATCTCCTCGTAGTCGTCCCAGATCAGGTGGAAGTATTCGCAGATCTGCACGACCAGCGCCTTGGTCGGCCGGCCGCGCTGGCCGTGCTCGAGCGCCGAAAGATAGGCCGGCGACAATTCGAGCGCCGCCGCCATCTGCTTGAGCGTCACGCCGCGCGCGCGGCGCAGCTCGCGGATCTTCGCGCCGAAGGGAGTCATGCCCGCCCTCCTCGCGCGCGAGTCTACACGATGCGCGCGGTCACGGCGCGACGGACCGCGAGGCGCCGCGCGCGAGCGTCAGCGAGGCGACGACCAGCACGGCGCCGAACATCTGCAGCGGCGCCAGCACCTGGTCGAGAATCAGCGCGGTAAGAATCATGCTGGCGATCGGCTCGAAGTTCATCACCAGCGCGGTGCGCACCGGTCCCGCCGCCGCGGCGAGAACGAAGACGCTCATCGGCAGCACGCTGTAGATCCCCGCGCTGACGGCGAAGGCGGCCCAGCCCACCGTCGTCTCCGGCAGGCGGAAGTCGTCGAAGAGCACCGCCGCCAGCGCATAGACGGCGATCGCCGAGACGAGCATCCACAGGGTCACGGGGCGCGAGTCGCTCCGGCCCACCAGCCTGCGGTTGAGCAGCAGCAGCACCGCCCAGCCGGCCGCACCGGCGAGCGCGTAGGCGACGCCGGCCGCGTCGGGCGCCGGCGTGCCCGGACCGAGGCCGAGCGCGAGGCCGAGGCCCACGAACGCGATGCCCGCGGCGACCGGCCACAGCCATGTCAGCCGCTCCTGCCCCAGCGACCAGGCGCCGATCCCGACCATGAACGGCCACGTGTAGAAGACGACGATCGCCAGCGCGACCGGCATCAGGCCGATGGCGACGAACAGGCTCCACGAATAGGCGGCGAGAAAGACGCCGAGCCCGAGCGCGCGCCACAGGATCGGCGCCGGCAGGGCGAGCGCGACGCCCTGCGCGCGCAGCACGACGACGAGCATCGCCGCGGCGCAGAGCGAACGCGCGGTGTTGACCGCGAGCGCGGTGGCGCCGCTGTCGTAGGACAGGCGCGCGAAGGTCGAGCCGGTGGCGAAGGCGGTCGCGAGCGCCACCAGCGCCAGCGTCAGCAGCGCCGAGCGGACGCGCGGGGTCACGGGCGCCTGCGGCGCATCAGCACGTAGAGCGCGCCCTCGCCGCCGTGTCGCGCCTGCGCCGGCGCGGTGCGCAGCACCGTCGCGGCATGTTCGCCCGAATTGAGCCAGCGCGGCACGGCGCGGCGCAGCACGCCCTCCGATGCGCTGCCCTTGCCGGTGATCACCAGCAGCAGGCGCAGCCCGTCGCGCGCAGCCTGGCGCACGAAGCGGTCGAGCGCGGCATGCGCCGCCGCCTGGGTCATGCCGTGGAGGTCGATGCGGCGCTCGATCGGGATGTCGCCGGCCTTGAGGCGCTTCTCGGTGCCGCGGTCGAGGCCGGGGTTGGGTTTCGGCGGCGCGGCGACCGGCCCGGCCCGGCCCCGCTTGGCTGCGGCGGGCGGCGGAGGAACCGGCGGCGGCGGCGGCGGAACGGGTTCGGGCTTTGCGGCCGGCTTCGCGGGATGGATCAGCTTGGCGCGGCGCTTCACCGGCACCGCATCCCGCATCACCGTGGCGAACAGGCGCTTCTCGTCTTCGGTCGCGTGGGCGGGGCGCGACGGCCGGCGGGGCTTCATCGCCGGCCGCCCGTCAGCGCGTGTCGTCGACGATGACGATGTGGAGCCGGCGCGGCCCGTGCGCGCCCATCTCGATCTTCTGCTCGATGTCGCCGGTGCGCGACGGGCCGGTGATGAAGTTGATCGTGCGCGGCATGGCGCCGCCGGCGCGCACCTTGGCGAGCGCCTCTTCCATCGCGCCGACGATCGCATCGGCGGGCAGCACCACGACCTCGGTTTCGGGCAGGAAGTTGATCGTCGCGGGCGAGCGCGCGCCCGAGCACACCATCAAGGTGCCGGTTTCCGCGATGCCGGCGTGGGCGCGTGCGACGCCGACCTGCTCGCTGCCGTCGGGCGTGCCGCGCCGGCCGCGCAGCAGCGGGCGCTTTTCCCACGGCACCGAATCGAGCAGCGCGTCGGGCGCGACGACGAATTCGGACGGCAGGTTCTGGCCCTTCAGATAGTCGGCGATCGCATCGGGCACGCCCGACTTGTCGGCGACCTGCACGACCGTGCACGACACTTCCCTGGCATAGGCCTCGAACAGCGCGATCAGGCCGCGGCGGTCGAGCCCGCGCGTGCGCGCGGGGACGAGCCCGGTCCTGGGCCCGCGCACGCGCGCTTCGAGCGCTTCGGCCGCTTCGCCGCTCAGGGCCTCGCGGCCGAGCGAACGGCGCAGGCCGGCGAGAATCTGCGATCGCGCCTCGCTCATCGCGCACCCCCGCGCGCCTTCCACATCTGCTGGAAGGTCTGCCCCTGCGGCGCCGGCATCTCGCGCGTCGCGGTCCAGCCGCCGGCGAGCGGCAGGTTGAAGAAGCTGCCCTGGCGCCGGCCGAGCAGGCCGAGCACCCGTGCCGCCATGCGCGTCATCGCGTGGTAGAGCGCCGGCCGCTTGGCGACGAAGGCCCACAGCCCGAGGCCCCAGCGCGCCGCCATCGGATCGAGCTTCCTGTCGAAGCCGCGCTCGCGGTAGTGGCGCATCATCTTGGGCAGCGGGATGCGCATCGGGCAGACGCTCTCGCACTTGCCGCAGAAGGTCGAGGCGTTGGGCAGGTGCTTGGCGTTGTCGACGCCGATCAGGCTCGGCGTCAGCACCGCGCCCATCGGCCCGGGATAGACCCAGCCATAGGCGTGGCCGCCGACCGCGCCGTAGACCGGGCAGTGGTTCATGCACGCGCCGCAGCGGATGCAGCGCAGGATCTCCTGGAACTCGGTGCCGAGCAGCGCCGAGCGGCCGTTGTCGAGCAGCACGACGTGGTATTCGTCCGGCCCGTCGGCGTCGTCGGGCCGCTTCGGCCCGGTGGAGAAGGTCGTGTAGACCGACATCTCCTGCCCGGTCGCGGAGCGCGCCAGCACGCGCAGGATCGCCGCCGCGTCCTCGAGCGTCGGCACGATCTTCTCCAGGCTCGCGAGCACGATGTGCGCCTTGGGCAGCAGCTGCGTGAGGTCGCCGTTGCCCTCGTTGGTGACGATGATCGAGGTGCCGGTCTCGGCGATCAGGAAATTGGCGCCGGTGATGCCGACATCGGCGGCGAGGAAGCGGTCGCGCAGGATGTGGCGCGCCTCGGCGACGAGCGACGCCGCCTCGTCGAGATTGCGCTTGGGATCGAGACCGGTGTGGGTCTCGCGGAACGACGTCTCGACCTGTTCCTTGGTCAGGTGGACCGCCGGCGCGATGATGTGCGAGGGCGCCTCGTT
>JAEUKZ010000121.1 GCA_016793045.1 Alphaproteobacteria bacterium | reverse complement strand
CGCATCAACGCGCTGCTGCCGAAGGCGCGGCCCAGGAATCTGCGCAGCGACGGACTGCAAAGCCCAAAGCCGACATCGAAGATGCCGGCCGGCGAAGACGACGACGGTCCGAGCTTCGCCGATCTCTACAAGCAGCGCCTCGAAGTGGGCGAACCGCAGGGCTTCGGCCCGGCTTTCGCGCCGTTCGAGCGGGAATTTTCCGCGAGGCCTAGCATCCCCACTCGTCCTGGCCCACGCTCCGACCGCGCAACCGCAGCCGCTGTTCCCGGTGCGGCTCCGCCGCCTCCTGCGCTCCTCGCCTCGCGACGCGAACCGCATCTGCCGCAGTCCGACGGCGCCCCTCGGGAGCCCCTCGAAGCGACAAGCAGGCTTCCGGATGTCGACAACCTCGTCGGCACGCTGATCGCCGAGACGGCGCCATCCTTCGGTGAAACATCGGCGCTCGGCAAGTTCGACGGCGACGCTTCGGTCGATGATGATCGAATCTTCGAGAGCTGGCGGGATCGAATTCGTGCCCGCATTCGTCACCTCGAACGCGATGGGACGATCACGAGCGAGCGAGCGGAGCTGTTGCTCGCCCAGTTCGAGGGGCATCACTATTTCCCCCAGCAGATTTTCAATCACCTCGACTTGTCCCCTGACGCACGCGAAGCGTTCCGGCAAGGTACGACCGGTCTCACCGACCGTCATGTAAACGACGCTGCGCATCGGCAATACACGGCTGCCGTCAGGGAAATGTGGGAGCAATGGGTTCGCGAGCGGGGTATCAATCCGGCGCAGATGACACGAGCCCAGGCGGAGGAATTTCTCCGCGCAATCCGCAGCAGCACGAACCCCACCATCCGAAACTTCAACAATGAAATCCGCTTCCGCCAGATTCCCGCCTTGCGCAACGGGCTGCGATGGTGGCGAGGGCGGTGAACCAAGCCGATCGGCGTGAGCCGTTCTCGGGTGCCAGAGACAAACGGCTGAATTGACGGCGCACGTCACGCGGGCCGGCAGGGGTACTCGGTGCTCGTGCCGGCCCGCTGACCGGACGCAACGCTGGGAGGCGGACGCAGGCCATGTCGGCATTGCACGTTTTAGTGGTAATTTGTATGTTCCATACGCCATCATCGAGATGACGGTTCCCGAGGGCTCCTGCCATGACAACCATCGCCGCTCCGAAGATGTTCGACATTCGCCGTGCCGTGCGGGCCGAAGGGCGGCAGGTGCACGCCGCTCTGCGGTCCGCATTGGGCCGAAGCGGCCGGCCGATTCGCCGCGGCGCCGGAGACTTCTGGATCGGGCCGATCTCCGAAGACGCACCGACTCTCGTCGTCGGCATCTACGACATGGCGTTCTTCAGCCCCGCGCTCGCCCGACAGGTGCAAGACATCGTCCGCGCCTGCCGATTCGACTGGCGCCTCACGCTGATGCTGGGGATCGACGTCCCGGGCGTAAAGTTCACCCATGATCGGGTCGTCGTGTCGCGCGGTGGCATCGAGGCGTATTGGCGGCCTTCGCGGCTGCGTCGTGTCTTCGGCAGCGACTTTCGCTGGGGCGACCGCGCAACCCTCGTCCCGCGCAGCCGGGCCGGTGCCTCTGCCCGCCCCGTCACCGTCGCGACGCAGCGGCGCCGCGAATGGCGCCGCCTCCATCGCGCCCTGATCGCCCTCATGGCGCCGCTGGGCCGCGATGACATTCTCGACCCCTGCGACTACTTCGTCGTCACCGACGACATGGGCGGCTTCGATCACAAGATCTGCATCTTCCGCATGGAGCTTCTCACGCCGGACCTCGCCCGGCAGGTCCAGGCGCTGCTGCGCGCGCGGTTCCCGCGCTGGTCCGTCCTGATCCAACCGGAGATCGAGAACGCGGCGCGCCCGATCCCGACCAAGGGCATCCGGGTCTATCCGAATTTCATCGCAACCGCGTGGAACGCGCGCCAGCTTCGCCGCGACCTCGGCAGCACCTTCACCTGGCCCGACCCGGTAGTGGTGAAGGATCCGTCGAGTTGGAAATCGCCCGGAGGTTGACCGCACGAATCCCTGAGCGATCCTGCAGCGGCGGCACGCCAGGAGGCATGTCACGCGACCAAGCCGCGCACTCCGACAGGCACCGTGCCACCGCGACCGTCTGCACGCGACGTCGCGCGTTCGGTCGCCGGAATTCGGCCGCTCAATTGGCACGCACGGCAGCGGCCGGCGCACTCTCCCCTCCCATGCGTGCAATGCACGGCAGCGGCGGCGCCTCGATATGCTATCAAGATCGCCGACGACGCCCATGGCCACTCTCTCGCCCTCCGTGGCGGCCGCCACATCAAAGCATTCCCGCGCCTTCGGGCTGTTCCTGATCGTCGGGCTGTCGCTCGCCTGGGGCTGCAACTGGGCGGCGATGAAGGTGGCGCTGGCGGAGATCCCGCCCTGGAGCTACCGCACGCTCACGTCGTACATCGCGGCACCCATCCTGCTCGGCCTCGCCGCGTTCGCCGGCGGTCGGGTGCGGCTCTACGCGCGCGAGATCATGCCGATCGCGATCTGCGGGCTGTTCAACATCACCGCCTGGCACATGTTCACCGCCTATGCGCTGCTGGCGATGGGCGCGGGCCACGTGGCGCTGCTTGCCCACACCATGCCGGTG
>JAEUKZ010000101.1 GCA_016793045.1 Alphaproteobacteria bacterium | reverse complement strand
CACGAACTCGACATCCGCGGCGCCGTCCTGCTGGTGGTCGGCGCCGGCGCGCTGATGCTCGCGCTCGTCCAGGCGGTCCAGCTCGGTGCCGTGCTGGTCGCGGTCCTGCTCGCCGTCGCCGCGGCGGCGCTGACGGCGCTTCATCGCCACGAGCGGCGCGCCGCGGAGCCGATGATCCCGTTCTGGCTGTGGCAGCGCGCGCTGCTGGTGACCGGAAATCTCGGCTGCCTCGCCATCGGCACGGTCATGATGGGGGTGACGGTCTTCCTGCCGGCCTTCGTGCAGGGCGTGATGGGGCGCAGCCCGGCGGCCGCCGGCTTCGCGCTCACCTTCATGTCGCTCGGCTGGGCGAGCAGCGGATCGGTCGCCGGCCGGCTGATGCTGCGCTTCACCTACCGTGCAGTCGCAGTGCTCGGCGCCGTCTGCCTGATGATCGGCAACGCGGTGCTGTTCAGCCTCGGCATCGCCAGCGGACCGGTCATGGCGGGTGCCGGCGCCTTCCTGGTCGGCTGCGGCATGGGTTTCTCGAACACGACCTACATCGTCGCGGTGCAGGGCGGCGTCGCGCACGCGCAGCGCGGCGCCGCGACGTCTTCGATCATGTTCATGCGCAGCCTGGGCCAGGCGCTCGGCGCGGCGCTGTTCGGCGCCGTGGTCAATCTCAGCCTGAACCTCGCGCTGCCCGGCCAGGGCGACGTGCTCGACCGGCTGATGGAGCCGGCGCTGCGCGCGGCGATCGCCGCCGACGAGCTGGCGCGGCTCGGCGCCGCGACGTCCTGGGCGCTGGGCAATGCCTATGCGCTCGCCGCCGCGATCGGGCTGCTGGCGCTGTGGCTGGCGCTGCGGCTGCCGGCCGGTCTCAACGCCGCCAATGCCGCGGCGCCGCGGGAAGCGCCTGCACAAGGGCGCTAAACGCTTGGCTTGGCGGAATTTTTCCGGCCCGCCGGCGTTAACTACCCGGTTACGAAAGCAAGGGAATGTAGTCTCCACAAACCGCGGTTGGAGGGCTACCCTCGCCGCGGCGAAATCGGGCTGCAGGCATCGGGCCGCAGCCGGTGCAATCTGGGGTTCACGCCACGGCATGTCGGATCGGGGGCTCAATCCATCCGCTGATGCACCACGCCCAGGGGCGGCCGAGGGCCAAGCGTGGTCGAGCGCCGATCTGCGCGCCTTCGCGCTGATCGACGTGCCGGTGTGGATTCACGCTGCCGACGCTGCGCAGCTGTTGTGGGGCAACCAGGCAGCGTCGCGCTTCTGGGGCCACGGCGATCCGGCATCGCTCGCCGGGCGCGCCCTGTCGCCGCGTTGCGCCGCCGCACTGCAGGCGCTCGGCGAAGCCGCCGCCGCGCCCGCCGCGGTGCTGTATCCCGACGGCCGGCCGCGCGCCATGCACTGCGCCGCCACGCGGATCGATTTCGAGGGGGTTCCCGCCGTCCTCGTTCATGCAAGGCCGGCCGAACGGCCGGCGAGCGACCCGGCGACGCTGCGCGCGCTGCAGGCGCTCCAGCATGCCGACCTGCCGGTCTCGCTCTACGACGTCGAAGGCTGGGCCCAGTTCCGCAATCCGGCGGCGGAGCTGGCCTTCGGCCGCGGCACTCGACGCGGCGCGACCTCCGACCTCGCCGTCACCTTCGCCGATCCGGGCGATCTGGCGCGGCTGCGCACGGCGCTCGCCGAGAGCGGGCGCTTCTCCGCCATCGTGCCGGTCTGCACCGCGTCCGGCGTCACGACGCATCTCGTCGACGCGAAGACCGTGCTCGACCCCGCGCACGGAGCGCCGCTGATCCTGGTCAGCCAGCGCGACTGCACGATGCAGGTCGCGATCGAGGACCGGCTGCGCCAGACCAATGCCGAGCTCGCCCGCATGACCACCGAACTCCAGCAGAGCGAGGCGCGCCTGCGTGACTTCGCCGTCTGCGGGTCGGACTGGTTCTACGAACTCGATGCCGAGCTTCGCTTCAGCTACCTGTCGGACATCCTGGATTCGGTCACCGGCGAGGATCGCGGGGCGCTGATCGGCCAGCGCCCGACGCGCGAGGGCCTGCTGGAGGTCGACGACGCAGCCTGGGCGGCGCACATGGCCGACCTCGAGGCGCACCGGCCGATCCGCGACTTCCGCTTCGGCCGCGCCACGGCGGATGGCCGCACGCGGGTCTTCTCGGTCAATGCGCAGCCGATCCGCGGTCGCGACGGGGCATTCGGCGGCTATCGCGGCGTCGGCCGCGATGTCACCGCCGCGGTCGAGGCCGAGCGCTTCCTGCGCGCCGTGCTCGACGCGTTTCCCGGCGCGGTCAACGTCAAGACCGCAGACCGCCGCTTCGTGTTCATGAACGCGTTCCAGGCGAAGCTTCACGGCATCGCGGCGGCGGACGCGACCGGCAAGACCGTGGCAGAGCTGCACGGCGCGGCCTACGACCCCGCCAACGCCGGAAACGACGTCCGCGTCCTCGCGACGGGCGAGCCGGTCGGCCCCTATCTCGGCATCCTGCGCGCGGCCGACGGCAAGAAGCGCGACTGGCTCACCCAGAAGGTGCCGCTCAAGGATTTCGCGGGGCGGGTGACGCACATCGTCAGCGCGGCGATCGATATCACCGAGCAGAAGGAGACCGAGCGCGCACTCGAGCAGGCGCGTGCCGCCTTCGCGGAGAGCGAAGCGCGATTCCGCGATTTCGCCGGCGCCTCGTCCGACTGGTTCTGGGAGCAGGACGAGAACCTCCGCTTCACCTTCGTCTCGCTGTCGACACGCCGCACCCCGGCAGTCACCGCCGACAACCTGATCGGCAAGACCCGGCGCGAGACCAACCCGGCGGGAGTGAGCGACGCCCGCTGGGCCGCCCACGAGGCCGATCTGGCGGCGCGACGGCCGTTCGCCAATTTCGAGTTCGCCCGCGACATGCCCGACGGGACGCGGCGCCATCTTTCGGTCAGCGGCGTTCCCGTGTTCGACGCCAGCGGCACGTTCAAGGGCTATCGCGGCACCGGTACGGACATCACCGCACAGGTCGAGGCGGAAGAAGCCGCGCGCGCGAGCGAGGCGCGCTTCCGCGACTTCGCGGAAACCGCGTCCGACTGGTTCTGGGAAACCGACGCCGAGCATCGCTTCACCTTCCTGTCGGATTCGATCTCGCGCATCACCGGCATCAGCCCGGAGGCGCATTACGGCAAGCGCCGGTCCGACTTCCGCCCCACCGAGGATCGCGACGAGCGGGCCTGGGCGGCCTACGAGGCGGCGATCGCGGCCCGCGCGCCGATCGCCAATTTCCGTCTGCTGCGCGTCATGCCCGACGGTCGCCGGCGCCACCTGCTGATCAGCGGCAAGCCGTACTTCGACGGCTCCGGCAACTTCGCCGGCTATCGCGGCACCGGCGCCGACGTCACCAAGCTGGTCGAGGCCGAGAATGCGCTGCGCACGAGCGAACAGCGCTTCCGCGATTTCGCCTCGGCGACCGGTCACTACGTCTGGGAATCCGACGCCGACGATCGGCTCACCTTCATCGACGAAGGCTACGAGCGGATCTACGGCGTTCCCGGCGAGACCTATCTGGGCACGAAGCCGAGCGAGCGTCCGACCGCGGCTGGACGCGACCTGTCGACCGACCCGATGGAGGTCATGCGCGCCAAGCGGCTGCCGTTCAAGGACGTGGTGGTCACCCGCCGTCACCGCGACGGCCGCGACGTCCATCTGAGCATGTGCGGCAAGCCGATCTTCGACGACGACGGGACGTATCGCGGCTATCGCGGCACCGGTTCGGACGTCACCGCGCTGGTGGAGGCCGAACGCGCGCTCAAGGCCAGCGAACGGCGCTTCCGCGACTTCGCCTCCGCCGCCGGCCATTACGTCTGGGAGTCCGACGCGGACGGTCGCCTCACCTTCCTCGGCGAAGGGTACGAGCGCGTCGTCGGCATCCCGCGCAGCGAGGTCCTGGGCACCAGGGCGAGCGAGCGCGCGCCGGATGCCGGCCGCGACAAGGCGATCGAGCAGGTCGATCTCATGCGCGAGCGCCGCGAGCCGTTCATGGACCTCGTGGTGACGCGCCGCCGCCGCGACGGGCGTGACGTCCACATCAGCGTCAGCGGCAAGCCGATCTTCGACGCCGACGGGACGTTCAAGGGCTACCGCGGAGTCAACCGCGACGTCACCGATCTCGTGAACGCGCAGGCGGCGCTCAAGGAGAGCGAGCAGCGCTTCCGCGACTTCGCCTCCGCCGCCGGGCACTGGGTGTGGGAGACCGACGCCGAGGACCGCGTGACGGTGGTCGGCGAAGGGTTCGAGCACGTCACCGGGGTTCCCGGCGGCGCCGTCATCGGCAAGCGCGCCTACGCGGTCGACCGCAACGACCCGCACCGCACCCAGTCGGCGGTCGTGCTGAAGCGTGCGATGCGGCGGCGCGAGCCGTTCATGGACGTGATCATCGGCTGGAGCACGAAGGACGGCAAGCCGCTGAGCCTCGCGCTGAGCGGCAAGCCGGTGTTCGACGGCGCCGGCGCGTTTCGGGGGTTCCGCGGCGTGACCCGCGACGTCACCGCGCAGATCGCCGCCGAGGGCGAAGCCGAGCGG
>JAEUKZ010000077.1 GCA_016793045.1 Alphaproteobacteria bacterium | reverse complement strand
GTCGGAATGATGGCCGATATTGGCGGTGAAGAAGCGAGGCCGTCCGTCCCAGAACACCGGCGTGACGATGGTGATGTCCGGCGCGTGCGTGCCGCCGGCGAGGTAGGAGTCGTTGCAGATGAAGGCGTCGCCGGGGGCGAGGTCCTCGGGCCGGTAGCGCCGCAGCACCGCATCGACGCCGCCCTGCAGCGAACCGAGATGGATCGGGATGTGCGAGGCCTGTGCGACCAGCCTTCCGCGCGCGTCGAACATCGCGACCGAGCAGTCCTTGCGCTCCTTGATGTTGGTCGAGAACGAGGCGCGAATCAGCGTGTTGCCCATGTCCTCGGTGATCGACAGCAGGCGGTTCGAGAACACCTCCATCGCGATCGGGTCGAAGAGCTGCGGCGCTGCGGGGGAGTCGGGTGCCATGGAATGCCTCAGCCGGCGATGCGGACGATGATGTTGCCGAGCCGGTCGACGACCGCGCTCTGGCCGGGCATCACGATGGTGGTCGAGCTCATCTCCTCGATCACCGCGGGTCCGGCGATCGGCTTGGCGACGGGCAGCGCCGCGCGGCGATAGACCGGCGTGTCGCGCCAGCCCGCACTGCCGCAATAGACGCGCCGCGTGGCGATCTGCGCCGCGCCGAGCGACGACCCGCCCGCGATCGGCTCGAGCGGCGCCTTGGCGACGCGGCCGATCGCCTGGAGCCGGCAGTTGACGATCTCCGCCGCGCGTCCCGTGACGTCGTATCCGTATTCCTGGATGTGGCGCTCGCGGAATCGCGCCTGGAAGGCGGCGAGCCCGCCGGGATCGAGTTCCGGCACGTCGACCGGAACTTCGAAGTTCTGCCCGCGATAGCGCGCGTCGATCATCAGCCGGAAGCCGCGGTCGCCGGGTGCCACGCGCTCGCCTTCGAGCCAGCGCGTCGCGTCGGCACGCATCGCCTCGAACACGCCGATCGCCTCGCGCCAGCTCGCCTCGCCGAGCTCGACGATCATCGTGCGCACGAAGTCGAGCGAGATGTCCGACAGAAGGATGCCCCGCGCGCACAGCGTGCCCGGCTCCTGCGGAATCAGCACCGTCGCGATCCCGCAGTCGGCGGCAAGCTCGACCGCGTGCAGCGGTCCGGCACCGCCATAGGCGAAGAGCGCGAACTCGCGTACGTCGTAGCCGCGCTCGGTCGATACCGAGCGGATGGCACGCGCCATGTTGGCGTTGGCGATGCGCACGATGCCGTGCGCCGCCTCCTCGGTGGTGAGGCCGAGCGGCCGCGCGATCTGCGCATCGATCGCCGCGCGCGCGGCGGCCGCGTCGACCGGCATGGCGCCGTCGAGCAGCGCCACCGGGTTGAGCCGGCCGAGCACGATGTTGGCGTCGGTGATCGTCACCTGCGTGCCGCCCTTGCCGTAGGCGATCGGCCCGGGTGCTGCCCCTGCGCTGCGCGGGCCGACCTTGAGCGCGCCGGCATCGTCGATCGCAGCGATCGACCCGCCGCCGGCGCCGATGACGTGGATGTCGATCATCGGCGTCTTGATCGGATAGTCGGCGACGAGGCGGTTGGAGGCGAAGAGCGGCTGGCCGTCGTGCACCAGCGACACGTCGGTCGAGGTGCCGCCGACGTCGAAGGTGACGAGATTGGGAAAGCCCGAAGCGCGGCCGACATTGGCGGCACCGATCACGCCCGCGGCGGGGCCGGACAGGCAGGTGCGCACCGGCACCGCGCGCACCGTCTCGACCGACATCAGCCCGCCGTTGGAATGGATCGTGTAGGGCTCGACGGGGATCGCCAGGCCGCGCACGCGCTCGAGGAACCTCGCGAGGTAGCCGCCCATGCGCGGGCCCATATAGGCGTTGAGCACCGTCGTCGACATGCGCTCGTACTCGCGGAATTCCGGCAGCACGTCCGACGACAGCGTCACGTAGACGTCGGGCATGACCCGCCGGACGATCTCGCGTGCGCGGCGCTCGTGGTCCGGCCGGCGATAGGCATGGATGAAGCAGATCGCGACGGCCTTGCAGCCCGCCGCGGCAAACCTCCTCGCGGCGGCTTCGACGGCCTCATCGTCGAGCGGCATCATCACCGTTCCGTCCGCGAGCACGCGCTCTGCGACCTCGACGCGCAACTCGCGCGGCACCAGCGGCGGCGGCTTGCGCACCGAATAGTCGTAGAGATGCGGGCGGGTCTGACGGCCGATCTCGAGCGCGTCACGGAACCCCTTCGTCGTCAGCAGGCCGGTGACCGCGCCCTTGCGCTCGATCGTCAGGTTGGTCGCGACCGTGGTGCCGTGGCCGACATGGGCGAAATCGCTTGGCGATATGGCGTGGCGGGCGATCAGCGCGGCGAGGCCGGTCTCGATCGCGCGCGACGGATCGTCGGGCGTCGAGGGGACCTTGTGATAGCTGACCGCGCCGTCCTCCTCGCGCAACAGCGTGAAATCGGTGAACGTGCCGCCGACATCGAAACCGACCCGATACATGATGCCCCCGCGCCCTGCGCTGCTCGTCAACTCCCGGCCGGCGTGTGGAGGTGGCAGGCGACGCCGCGCGTCGGCGTCAGTTGCGTCCAGGCCGGATAGACAGTCTTGCACACCGGCATCGCGTTCGGGCATCGCGGATGGAAATGGCAGCCCTGCGGCGGGTTCGCGGCTGACGGCACCTCGCCCTCGATGCGTACGGCAATCGACTTCGCACGCGGATCGGGAACGGGCGATGCCTGGCGTAGCACGGTCGTATACGGGTGGGCAGGCTGGTTGAAGACCTCCTCGACCGGGCCGCTCTCGACGATCCGGCCGAGATACATCACCGCGACGCTCTGGCAGAAGAAGCGCACGACGCCGAGGTCGTGGGCGACGAACACGTAGCTCAGGCCGCGCCGCGCCTGGAGGTCTCGCAGCAGCAGCAGCACCTGCGCCTGGATCGAGACGTCGAGCGCGGAAACCGGCTCGTCGGCGACGATGAGTTCGGGATCGACCGAGAGCGCGCGGGCGATGCCGATGCGCTGGCGCTGGCCGCCGGAGAACTCGTGGGGATACTTGTCGGCGGCGGACGGCGGCAGGCCGACCTCGGCGAGCAGCGACTTGACCCGCTCTGCGATCTGCGCGCGGTCGCCCATCTTGTGCACGCGCATCGGCTCGGCCAAGGTCTCGCCGATGCCGCGACGCGGATTGAGCGAGGCATAGGGGTCCTGGAACACGATCTGCAGCTTGCGGCGCAGCGCGCGCAGCTCCGCGCCGCTTGCCGCCAGCACGTCCTGACCACGATAGGTGACGGCTCCGCGATCGGGCTCGATCAGGCGCAGCAGCGCGCGCCCCGTGGTCGACTTGCCGCAGCCCGACTCGCCGACCAGGCCGAAGGCCTCGCCTGCGCGGACCGCGAACGACACGTCGTCGACCGCGCGCACCGTCACCGTCACGGGGTTGGGAAAGCCGCGCTTGGTGACGAAGGTCTTGCTCAGGCCCTTGACGCTCAGCACCGTCTCGGTGGCGTTCCCGCTGGCCATGGTCACTCGCCGCGCAGCTTGGGGTCGGTGGCGTCGCGCAGGCCGTCGCCAAGCATGTTCAGCGCGAAGACGAGGATCAGGATCGCGAGGCCCGGATAGATCGACAGCCATGGCGCGTCGAGGATGTTCTCGAAGCCCTCGTTGATCATGCCGCCCCAGGTCGGCGTCGGCGGCCGCACGCCCAGGCCGATGAAGCTCAGGCTGGCCTCGACACGCACCGCGGTCGCCATCCACAGCGAGCCCATCACCAGGACCTCGGCGAGCAGATTCGGCAGGATGTGCACCAGCACGATGCGGATGTGCGAGAAGCCGAGCGCGCGGCCCGCCTCGACGAAGGCGCGTTCCTTGAGCACGATCGTCGGCGCGCGGGCGATGCGCGCGAACGGGGCCACCGCGGTCAGCGCGATGGCGATGATCAGATTGATCAGGTCGGGCCCGAGCATGGCGACGACGATCAGGCCCATGATCAGCGATGGGAATGACAGCAGCACGTCCATCGCCTGCATGATCAGCAGGTCGGTGCGCCCGCCGATGTAGCCCGACACGAGCCCGATCGTGCCGCCGACCAGCAGCGCCACCGCGATCGACGCGATCGACACGATCAGCGAGATCTGCGAGCCCCAGATGACGCGCGACAGCACGTCGCGCCCGAACATGTCCGTACCGAACCAGTGCTCGGCGGAGGGCGGCTGGAGTCGCGCGATGATGTCCTGCTCGATCGGATCGTAGGGCGAGATGAGCGGCGCCAGCGCCGCCATGGCGACGATCGCGCCGAACACGATGACGCCGACCCACGAGGTCTTGTTGGCATTGAAGACGGCGAAGGCGCGGACGAGCGCGCTGCGCGGCTCGGGCGGCGCGTCGGCGATGTCGTCGATGGCTTCGGCCGGCTTCATGCGTGTTTCACCCGCGGGTCGATGAGGCCATAGGTCAGGTCGGTGGCGATGTTCACGACGACGATGAGGAAGCAGTAGATCACGAGCAGGCCTTGCAGCATCGGATAGTCGCGCTGGTTGAGCGCGCCGACGATCACCTTGCCGAGCCCCGGACGGTTGAAGACGATCTCGGTCAGCACCGAGTTGCCGATCAGGATTCCGAGATAGAGGCCGATCACGGTCACCACCGGGATCAGCGCGTTGCGCAGCGCGTGGCGCCACACGACGACGCGCCGCGGCACGCCCTTGGCGCGCGCCGTGCGCACGTAGTCCTCGCCGAGGACCTGGAGCATCGCCGAGCGCGTCACGCGGGTGATGTAGGCGGCCATGATGAGGCCGAGATTGACGGCAGGAAGGACGAGCCGGTGCATGCGGTCGCCGAAATCGGCCGAACTGCTGGTGCCGATGACCGGGAACCAGCGCCAGTGCAGCGCGAAGACGAGCAGCAGGAAGATGCCGGACACGAACACCGGGAAGGAGAGGCCGAGCAGCGAGCCGATCCGCGTCACGTAGTCGATGAAGCGGTTGCGGTGCATCGCCGCCCAGATGCCGAGCGGGATGCCGAAGATCGATCCGATGACCAGCGCGGCCAGCGTGAGGTCGATCGTGTGCGGCAGCACCGCCACGACCTCGTCGATGATCGGCCGGCCGGATACCAGCGAGTTGCCGAGGTCGCCGCGCAGCGCCGCGAACACGAACTCGAAATACTGGACGTGCAGCGGGCGGTCGAGGCCGAGGCGCGCGCGCAGGGCGGCGAGCGCCTCGGCCGTCGCCTGATCGCCGAGGATGGTCTGGGCCGGGTCGCCGGGGACGACCCGGACCAGCAGGAAGACGACCGTGAGCACCGCGAGCAGCGTCGGCACCGCCGCGGCGAGCCGTTTCAGGATATAGCGGCCCACGGTCGTCTCCCCCGGTCCTACGAGCTCACTTGAAGTGGGTGAGTTCGGTGATCATCGGCCCGAGGCTGAGGCTGCCCTGGAGCGGATGGCCGTATTCCAGATTGGCGCGGCGGCCCCATACCTGCAGGCCCTCGTACATCGGCACGGCGCAGACCTGCTCGGCAAGCTTGCGCTGTGCCTCGCCCCACAGCCGGCGCTGTTCATTGGCGTCGGTCGAAACGCGCGCGGCGTCGATCTCCGCATCGGCGATGTTGGTGTGGCAGAAATTCGTCACCGCAGTCGGCGTGCCGACGATCGAGCGCGAGTGGAAGAACTGCGTCAGGTACGTGTCTGCGATCGGGAAGCGCGCCGCGGCGTAGTGGACGATCGGGCTCAGATTGCGGCGGATCTGGGCGTGGAAGGTCGCGTGCTCGACGACCTCCATCTCCATGTTGATGCCGACCCGCCTGAGCTGAGACTGCACCACCTGCATGCCGGCGAGCATGCTGGGGAGTTGCGTGTGGATGACGCGGACGGTCAGGCCGTTGGGATGTCCAGCTTCACGCAGCAGTGCGCGGGCGCGCTCCTGGTTGAACGGCAGAAGCGGCGCCTGGGCGGAGCCGAGATAGCCCATCGGGATGACCGACTGCGGCATGCGCGAGACGTCGGCACCCTTGAAGCGGACCAACTCCTCGCGGTTGATCGCGTGCGCAACCGCCTGACGCACGCGGATGTCGTTGAACGGCGCCTGGGTGACGTTGATGTGAAGCATCGACAGCTCGCCCGGCTCGAACACGTCGACCGCGGCGTTGGGAATCTGCTTCACGCGGTCGGCCCAGGTCTGCTCCTGGCGGCCGAGCATCAGATCGATTTCGCCGTTCTGGAAGGCGAGGTCGCGGCTCGCGTCGGACTGGATGAAGCGGTAGCTGATGCGGTCGAGCTTCGGGCGACCGCGGAAATACTGCTCATGCGCGACGAGTTCGAGCGATTGGCGTGCGCGCAGTTCGCCGTAGGCGAACGGGCCCGTGCCGATCGGTTCGCGCTGGAAGCGCTCGCCGCGCTCCTCCACCGCGCGTTTGCTGACGATCATCCCGCCGTGATAGTTCGTGACCAGGCCAAGCAGGCTGGGCACGTTCTCCTTGAGGCGGAGCCGCACGGTGTAGTCGTCGACTGCCTCGACGGCGTCGAAGGCGCGGAAGTCGGCGGCGAAGCCCGAGCGCTGCGGGTCGGCCGCGCGCAGCAGGGAGAAGACGACGTCGCCGGCCTTCATCTCGCCGTAGCCGCCGTGGAACTGCACGCCGCGGCGGAGCTGGAAGGTCCAGGTCTTGCCGTCGGGCGAGGACTGCCAGCGTTCCGCCAGGTCCGGCTCGATCGTCTCGGGGTTCATGCTGCCGGGGCGGAAGCGCACCAGGCCGTTGAACATCCAGCCGACGACGACGAGATCGATCGTCGTCGTCGCGTAGTTCGGGTCGAGACGGCCGATATCCTGGGCAGCCATGCCGACATTGAGCACCTTCTTCGGCTGCTGCTGTGCCGAAGCGCCCGTGCTGGCGAGGATCGCCGCGGCGCCTGCCGTGAATGCCCGTCGTGAAATGCGCATCTGAGCCTCCTGGTTTTGTGGTCTTGGGGGTGCCTGGTTCAATGGTTCCGCGATCGCGCCCGGTCTGGCAATTCTCCCACTTTGTCGCAGCCGCC
Organism: Alphaproteobacteria bacterium; assembly: GCA_016793045.1. GTDB lineage: Bacteria > Pseudomonadota > Alphaproteobacteria > CACIAM-22H2 > CACIAM-22H2 > JAEUKZ01. Next base: position 59,398 of record JAEUKZ010000077.1, on the reverse strand, counting down.
GAAGCGATCGATCGTCAAGGCGCCGATCGGCGTGGTGCTGCGTCCATCGAGCACGAGTTCGCTCATGATCGCACCGATTGCTGGTCCGATGGCAAATCCGTGACCCGAGAAGCCGAATGCGTGAAAAAGGCCGGGGGTCGTCCGGCTCGGGCCGACGACGGGAATGTCGTCGGGCAGATAGCCCTCGATCCCCGTCCAGGTCCGTATGATGGTGGCGCTGGCGAGCCGCGGCACCAGCGCCACGGCGCGGCGCAGGGCGGCGAGCGTGATTTCCGGCAGAGCGCGCGCGCGCATCGCGACGGCATCAGCCTCGCCGCGGCCGCCGCCGAGGATGACGTTGCCGCGCGGGATCTGCCGGCAATAGACGTTGCCGCCGCAGACGCCAAGATTGGGCTTGATGAAATAGGGAATGGGCTCCGTCACCGCCATATTCGGCGCGATCGTCTCAATCGGCACGGGCTCGCCGAAGCGCGCGCTGATCTCGCCGCCCCAGGCGCCCGCCGCGTTGACGAGGATCGACGAGCGAACCTCGTTGCCGTCGGCGGTGCGGATGACGAACCCGTCGCCGTCGCGCGCAATGTCGCTGACGCGCGCGTTCTCGCGGATGTCGGCACCGGCGCGGCGCGCCGCGCGGGCGAGTGCGGGGCAGAGCAGCCGCGGATTGGCCTGGCCGTCATCGGCGCAGAACGACCCTGCGACGACCTGGTCGCTCAGCCACGGATATTCGGCGCGAATCGCATTGCGGCCGATCACGCGGAGCTCGATGCCGTACTCGCGGGCGGTCTCCGCGTAGGCGACGAGTTCGGCCTCCTCCGCGTGGTCGCGCGCGAGCTTGAGATGGCCGGATACGCTGAACTCGCAATCGGTGCCGATCAGCTCGGGCAGGCGGCCCCATATCTCTCGCGCGCGTCGCGCGATCGGCAGTTCAGCAGGGTCGCGGCCCTGCTGACGCACGCCGCCATAGTTGACGCCGCTCGCCTGGCCGCCGACGAAGCCGCGCTCGAGCAGGACGCAGCGCGCCTTGCGCCACGCGAGATGCAGCGCGGTGGCGCAGCCGGCGCCGCCGCCGCCGATGATCGCGACGTCGGTGGTGGTCGTGCTCATTCGGCGGCCAGCCTGACCGCCGCCGTCATCGGCAGCGGCTTGATCGGCGGCTGCGCGCGCAGGGCGCCGAGCGCTTGCGTCGGCATCCCAAGGGCCGCCGCCAGGATCTCGACGGCGACGGGGCCGCAGACGCGGCCCTGGCACCGGCCCATGCCGACGCGGCTGAATGCCTTGGCGCGATTGACCTCGCGCGCATCGAGGTCGCGTGCGGCCGCGCGGAGCTCGCCGGCATTCACGGCCTCGCAACGGCAGACCAATGTGTCGTCCGCCGTGGCTGCGGCAAGAGCAGCGGGGAAGGGGAAGGCGGCATCAAGCGCTTCGCGGAACCGCGTCAGCCTGGCGCGGCGCGTGCGCAGTTCCGCCACGGCCGCTTCAGGAACCGTCACCCGACGATCGGCAAGCAGCGCATAGGCCGCGAGCGCGCCGTCGATTTCCGCCGCATCGGCGCCGGCGATCGCGCTGCCGTCGCCTGCCAGGTAGACACCCTCGACCGCGGTGCGGCCGTCGCGGTCGCGCGCTGCCTCCCAGACGCGCTGGCCGTCGTTCCAGCGCATCGCGACGCCGGCGAGATCGGCGAGCTGTGATTCCGGCTTGAGCCCGAAGCCGATCGCGACCGCGTCGCAGTCGACCGATCCCTCGCGCCCGCTCGCTTCGCGCCAGCGCAGTGCGGTCACGTGCGTACTGCCGACGATCGTCACCGGGATCGCGCCTTCGGTGATTCGCACGCCCTTCAGCCGCAGCGTCGCGACATAGCGCAGACCATTGATGAAGGTTTTGCCGCCGCGCAGAAGTCCGAAAAGCTGCCGCGCCTTGGTTGCGAAGGGTGTCGTGTCGACGACCGCCGCGACGGTGCCGCCAGCCTTGAGATACTGATAGGCAACGAGCCACAGCAGCGGACCGGTGCCGACGAACGCGGTGCGCGCGCCGACGACGCAGCCCTGCGCCTTGAGCGAGATCTGCGCGCCGCCCAGCGCGTAGACGCCGGGGATCGTCCAGCCCGGGATCGGCACGATGCGATCCATGGCGCCGGTGGCGAGCACGATGTCGCCGAAGGTCAGCTCGTCGCAGACGCCGTCGCGAACCGTGTAGAGCCGGCCGGGCCGCAGGTTCCATACCGTCGTCTGCGGCCGGTAGTCGATCCGGTCGACGAGGCTGTCGAATGTGCGGTGAATGGCGGTCGCCTTCGCCGCCTCGCTGCCGTAGACCGCGGCGCCGCGCATAAAGCCGGCGGGCGCGCGGCGATAGATCTGCCCGCCGCTCGCCGGCGCCTCGTCGATGACGATCGGGCGCAGCCCGGCCGCGACCAGAACGGAGGCGGCGCGCACGCCCGCCGGGCCAGCGCCGACGATGACGGGCGGCGGCGCGGCGCTCACGGCGCCTCCGGCGTCGTGCGGATGGCGAGGCCGTCCGCGACGTATGTCGTACAGGCACGCAGCCGCTCGCCGGCTTCGGTCCACACCCAGCAATCCTGGCACGCTCCCATCAGGCAGAACCCGGCACGGGGGCCGTCGCCGAAATCCGAATGCCGGACGCGACGGCCATTGACCAGCAGCGCGGTCAGAACCGTATCGCCGGCCAGCGCCGATGCCGGCGCGCCGTCGATCGTGATCGCGACGCGCGGCCGCGCCGTTTCGGCGACACGCCGGAACTGGGCCGGTGTCGCGCTCACAGCATGTCCTCGAGCCGGCAGTTGACCAGCAGTTCGGCGATCTGCGCGGTGTTGGGGAGCTGCAGCAGCGTCTCGACGAGGACCGCGAGGTCCTCCGGCTGGGTCATCTGGTCGCGCGGGATCTTCGGGCTGGGACCGCTCATGTCGGTGCTCACGAAACTCGGGCACACCGCGGTCGCGCGCACGCCCTTGTCCCAGCCGAGCTGGCGCACCGAATGGGTAAGGGCCACCAGCGCGAACTTGGTCATCGCGTAGCCGTTGTTGGGGTTGCGTACGCGCTTGCCCGACAGCGACGACACATTGATGACGCGGCCGGTGCCGCTCGCCTCGAGATGCGGCAGGGCGGCGCGGATGACGCGCAGCGGGCCCTTGACGTTGACCTCCCAGATCTCGTCGAGCGGGCCTTCGTCCTCGTCGATCACCTTGGTCATCGTGTTGATGCCGGCGGCGTTGACGAGCCCGTCGATGCGGCCGAAGCGCTCGGCGGTCGCCGCGACCCACGCCGGCGCGGCGGCACGATCCTTGGCGTCGTAGCGATGGACGAGCAGCCTTGCCGGGTCGACGCCGGGGATCGCGAAGGCCCCCGGCTGGCGCACGCCCGCACTCACCGTGAATCCGCTCGCGAGCAGACGTTCGGCGATCGCGCGGCCGATGCCGCGGCTTGCGCCCGAGATCATGACCACGCGTCCGTGGGGCGACAGCATCGGCGCTCCTATGCGACGACGTCGATGGCGGGCGCGCGCACGGTGCAGCGCGCCCAATGGGCGGACTCGCCGGCGATCGGGGCGAGCACGGGATCGCTCGCCGTGCAGCGCGGCTCGCGCAGCGCGCAGCGCGGCGCGAAACGGCAGCCGCGCGGCATGCGGTCGACCGGCGGCACCTGTCCAGGGATGGCATGCAGTGTATCGACCGCGCGGTCGACGCGCGGAATCGCGCTGAACAGCGCCTCCGTGTACGGGTGGGTCGGGCGGTCGAAGATCGCCTCGGCGCTAGCAAGCTCGACGATCTCGCCCGCGTACATCACCGCCACGCGGTCCGCGATATTGGCGACGACGCCAAGATTATGGGTGATGAACAGCACCGCCATGCCGTGCGCGCGCTTGAGCTCATCAAGGAGCGCCAGCACCTGCGCCTGGATGGTCACGTCGAGCGCGGTCGTCGGCTCGTCCGCAAGCAGCACGTCGGGCTGGCAGGCGAGCGCCATCGCGATCATCACGCGCTGGCGCATGCCGCCGGAAAACTGATGCGGGTAGTCGTTGAAGCGCTGCCGCGCCGACGGGATCTTGACCTCGTCGAGCAGCGCCAGCGCCGCCGTGTCGGCGTCACGTCCGCTCAGTCCGCGGTGGTAGCGCAGCGATTCGGCAACCTGGAAGCCGATCGTCAGCACCGGATTGAGCGAGCTCATCGGCTCCTGGAACACCATCGCGACGCGGTCGCCGCGCACGTGCTCGAGTTCGTGCTCCGGCAGTCCGACCAGATCGCGGCCGTCAACGAGGATGCGGCCCGACGCGATGCGCCCTTGCGGCGACGGCACCAGGCCCATGATCGACAACGCGGTCACGCTCTTGCCGCAGCCTGACTCGCCGACCAGGGCCAGCGTCTCGTTGCGCGCAAGCGAGAAGCTGACGTCGCGCACGGCCGGCCACCATCTGCCGCGAATGCGGAACTCGGTGACGAGCCGGTCGACGACCAGGATCGGCTGTTCCTGCGGCGACGGGTTCATGACGTACCGCCGGTCCCGGCGGCGACGACCCAGATCACCTCGGCCTCGTCGGTGCCGGGGTTGCGCCAGCGATGGCCCTGCTTGCTGTGGTAGCGGAAGCTGTCGCCGGCCTTGAGGACGAAGACCTTCTCTTCGATCCAGAGCTCGAGGCGGCCGCGCAAGACGACGCCGACCTGCTCGCCACGATCGATCGTGAACAGCGTCTCGCCCGACGAACCGCCCGGCGCGATCTCGGCGCGATACACGTTCACGCCCTGCGAGGGTTCGGGGGTCAGCGCCTCCTTGCGGATGCCTTTTTCCGGTGCGTCGATACGACGGTGGCGGCCGGCGCGTGTCACGAGCCCGCGCTCCGTCGCGACGGGCGACTCCGCATAGGCCAGCAGGGCCTTGCTCGACAGACCGAGCGCCTTCGACATGGCACGCAGTGCGCGCGCGGACGGCGCGGAAATTCCGCGCTCGACCTGGCTGATGAGGCCGATGGAGAGCCCGCTGCGCCGCGCCACCTCGGTCAACGACAGGCCGCGCTCCTTGCGGCGGCGACGCAGCCGCTCGCCGAGCCAGATATCGGCGGGGTGGGCTGCGCGCAGGTGAACGGTTCGCGACAGCAGGCCGGCGGAATGGGGGCGGGGGGCAGCCATGACCAACGCGTGACGATAAGCCCCGCTCGCTGATTCCACCAAGCTGAAATTTTCACTGCACCGCAGCAGAGCGGCGGGCGTGTGCTACCGCACGGCGGCCGCGCTGGTGCGCGTGACGCCAAAGGGCGCGATCGGCAGGTTTGTCGAGCCCGTTGCGATGAGGCCGGCGAGCGCCGCGCCGGCTGCGGGCGCCAGTTGGAAACCGTGGCCCGAATAGCCGAACGAGTGGAACAGGCCCGGCGCGACAGCGCTCGGCCCGATGAAAGGGATCTCGTCGGCGGTCCGCGCCTCTATGCCGCACCACGTACGGACGATCCGGACGCCGCGCATGACCGGAAACAGCTCGGTGGCGATGCGGGCCGCGTGCGCCAGGTTGCCGAAGTCGACGACCGACCGCTCGGCGGCGACGTCGCATCGGCCCTGATGCCCGCCGCCGATGACGACGGTGCCCGCGGCGGTCTGCTTGAACGACAGCGACCGGCTTGTCGCGCCGACGGTCGGCTCGACGAAGGTCGGCATCCGCTCGGTCACGATCATCATGCTCGCCTTGACGCCGCAGGGAATGGTCTCGCCGACCATCGCGGCGATGCGAGTCGCCCAGGCACCGGCGCAATTGACGACGGCCGGCGCTTCGATCGTCCCGGATGCGCAGGTAACCTGCCAGAGATCGTTAGCGCGTTCGAGGCCGGTCACGCCGTCATCCTCGCGAATTTCAGCGCCGGCGGCGACCGCCGCCCGGCGGAAGGCCGTCGTCGTGCGGTAGGGGTCGGCGGCGCCGTCGGTGCGCGAGACCAGCGCGCCGACGCAGTGCTCGGCAATCGCCGGCACGATACGCCGCAGTTCGGCCTGGTCGACGAGCTCCTCGTGATCGTAGCCGAGCGCGCGCACTTCCGCTTCGCGGCGGGCGAGCTTCGCCATGTCGGCGTCGCTCTCGGCGACCTTGACCTGGCCGCCGGCGACGAAGCCGCAGTCGTCGCCGACCAGTGACTCGATCGAGTGCCACATCTCCATGGCGATGACGGAGAGTGCGATTTCGCGGATGTCGCGGCCGAGGCGCCGCACGCCGCCGGCGTTGATCCCCGACGAATGTCGTCCGGCGTAGCGCCGTTCCAGGACGATCACACGCTTGCGGCGACGAGCCAGATGAAGGGCGACCGACAGGCCGTGAAGACCGCCGCCGATGACGATCGCGTCGTAGCCGGCTGCGCTCATCGCGGCGCGGTCGGGTCTGCCGGCGCGTGCACCGCCGCCAACTCGCCAAGCGTCAGCGGCTTGATCGGAAAGCGCAGCCGATAGTAGCCGACATCGGCGACCGATGCGCCGCGTGCCGACGCGATGACTTCCGCGACGGTCAGGCCGCAAATCCGGCCTTGGCATGGGCCCATGCCGCAGCGCGTGAACGACTTGAGCTGGTTCGGTCCGAGGCAGCCGAGCGACACGGCCTGGCGCAGCGCGCTTGCAGTCACTTCTTCGCAACGGCAAACGATCGTCTCCCCGGCCGGTACGAGGTACTCCGGCGACGGGGCAAACAGCGCATCGAGGAACGGCCTGATCGCCAACGCTCGCGCGAGGGCGCGCCGCAGCGGAGCGGCGGCGTCATCACGCGCTGCCTGGTCGAGTCTGCCGAGCGCGCGCAGGGACTCGAGCGCCGCAAGCCGCCCGGCGATCGCCGATGCGGCGGCGCCGACAATGCCGGCGCCGTCGCCTGCGATCATCACTGCCGGCACCGACGTCGATCCCCAGGCGTCGCAGCGCGGCCGGAATGCGCGCTGCGTCTGATTCCAATCGTGTTCAATGTCGAGTGCGCGCGTGATCTGCACGTTCGGCACAACGCCGTTGTGCAGGAGCAACGTATCCGCTGGTTCGCTGCGCCGCGCGCCGTCGGCGGTGAACGAGATCGTACCGAGCGCACCGTCGTCGTCGGCCTCCGCCCGCAGATCGTGCGCGCCGGTGATCCATGGCACACCCGCCTGCCTGATTGCCTGCGTCCAGGCGAGGCCCTTGCGCAGTTCGCCGAGCGCGCCCATTGCGCCGCCCATATGGCGCAAGGCCGCACGCCGATTGCCCGGCGGAGTCGTGTCGATGATGCCGGCAAGCTGCCCGCCCGCCGCGAGTGCCTGCACCGCATAGAGTCGCAGCAAGGGCCCGCTACCGGCGATCCAGACGCGGCCCTGCGGCACCAGGCCGGCCGTCTTGAGCAGGATCTGCGCGGCGCCGACGGTCATGACCCCCGGCAGCGTCCAGCCGGGGATCGGCATCGCACGCTCGACGGCCCCGGTGGCGACGATCACGCGTTCGGCCTTCATCAGCGTCGCCGCTCCGGCGCGACTGAAGCCGACGGTGCCGTCGGGTTCGACCAGCCACACGCTCGCCTCGTGGATCGCAAGCGCGCCCGACGCGCGGAACGCGTCGACGAGCCTCCCGCCTTCGGCATAGTCGGCGTCGAGGGTCTTGCCGCGGGCGCGATTGGCCTCGACGGCGCGATAGACCTGGCCGCCAAGCGCCGGCTGCTCGTCGAGCAGGACGACCGCCGCCCCGCGCCGCGCAGCCTCGGTCGCGGCAGCCAGCCCGGCGGGCCCGCCGCCGATGACGACGATGTCGGCGCGCGCCGGCACGTCGGTTGCGATGCGCTCGGCGCTCACGGCGAGTCCTCCGTATCGACCTCGAGCGGACGCGGGCCACGCTGGCGCTCGATCCGCATGCCGTCGCGCACGCTCACCATGCAGGCCTGCCGGCTTGGTACGCCGTCGATGATCATGAGGCAGTCGAAACAGACGCCCATCATGCAATAGGGCCCGCGCTTGCTCTGCGAGACGGGGGTCGACCGCATCGCGACGACGCCGGCGGCGAGCAGTGCTGCGGCGACACTGTCGCCTTCGCGTGCACCGACCGGTTGGCCATCGACGGTGATGGTGAGGTGCGGCGTATCGCTATGCGGCCGTGCGAACATCGAAGCGTCTCGGGTGAAAGGGTTCGAAACCGTCCGGCAGGCGGCCGGCGAGGATCGCGGGCGCCAGCGCTTCGGCATGGATCGCCGCGAGTGTGACGCCGGAATGGCAGGTCGCGACAAAGGCGCCTGGATATGTCGAGGACTGGGCATAGGCCGGAAAACCATCGGGAGTCATCGGGCGCAGCGCGCCCCAGGCCCGGGTCATGCGCGCTTCGGCAAGCACCGGCAGCACGGTCAGGGCGCGTGCGGCCATGCGGGCGAGTTCCTTGACCGTGGTGCCGGTGTCGAGCCCGACCTCCTCGACCGATACGCCTATCATCACGGAGCCTTCTGCGCTCTGACGCAGCGCACTGGCCGGCAGCGGCAGGAGCGGCGCAAGGCGCTCGGTGACCATGATCTGGCCGCGCTGCGGGCGCACCGGTGCGGCGATGTCGACCATCGCGGCAAGTCTCGTGGTCGCGACGCCGGCGGCGATCACGATCCTGTCGGCGCGCAGCATCGCGCCGTCGGCGCGCGTCAGCGTGAACCCGCCGCCGGTCGGGACGATCTGCGTCACAGCGGCGCCGGGCGCGTGACGCCCGCCGTGCCGACGGATGGCGGCATGCAGGCCGCGCAGCAGGTAGAGCGGGTTCACGTGACCGTCGCCTGGCGCGTAGGACGCCGCCACGACCTGCGGGCCAAGCGGCGTGCGCGGCATCAGATCGTGCAGAGCCTTGCGATCGAGCATCGTTGCGACGGGAGCGGCATCGTCGCGCTGATTGTGCAGGCGGCGCAGCTGCGCTGCACGCTGGTCGCGTTCGGCGTCGCCGACGCAGAACACCAGTCCACCGCGCTGTTCGTATCCGATCGAGCGGCCCGCAGCGCTTGCCATCGCCTCGGCGAAATCCGGCCAAGCGGCGGCACTGGCGAGACTCCACGCCGCATAGGCCGGCATGCCGTCGCCCTTGCTCTGCGTCCAGACTAGCCCGAAGTTTCCGCGTGCGGCGCGATAGGCGATGTCGCCTTCGTCGAGCAGTACGACGTTCGCCCCGCGCTTCGCGAGGCCATAGGCAAGAGCGCTGCCGACCATGCCGCCGCCGATCACGGCGACGCCCGCTTCGGTTACTTTGTCGCGACTTGTATCGCTCACGGATGTGGGCTCCGACATTCGATTGCTAGGATGCAGTCCGCTGGCGCAGAATTCAAAGCCAAACCGTGCGGGGGTGCCATGCGACTTCGTTTCGTAGTTGCGGTCATGCTGACCGCATTCCTTATCTCGTCAGGTCCGGCTGGCGCCCAGGAGCGGCCATTGCGCGTTGCGGTGCCGGCGGGAGATGCCGGCAATCTCGATCCGCATCGTTCGTCGGCGTCGCAGGATGTGGCGCTGTTCGGCTGGATGTTCAACGGCCTCGTACGGTTCCCGCCCGGATCGGCGGACCCCGCGCGGCTCGAAGCCGACCTCGCCGAGCGGTGGGAAAGTTCGCCTGACGGTCTGGTCTGGACGTTCCACCTCCGGCGCGGCGTGAAGTTCCACCACGGGTATGGCGAGCTGACGGCCGATGACGTGGTGTTCTCGCTGCGCCGCGCCGCCGATACGCGGCGATCATCCTTCGCGAGCGACTTCACGGATTTTCGCACGGTCGATGCGGTCGATCCCTACACGGTGCGGATCACTCTCGCCAACACCGTCCCGAGCCTGCTCGGCCTCGTGTCGGACTATCATGGCGGACTGATCATCAGCCGCCGCGCAGCAGAGGAGATGGGCGACGACTTCCGACGTCGCCCGATTGGGACGGGCCCGTTCGCGTTCGGTGAATACCGGCCGCAGACGGTCACGACCCTGGTGGCGCATCGCGAGTATTTTCGGGGGGCGCCGCGCGTTCCGCGGATCGAGGTGCGCTACATCACGTCCGATGCGACGCGCGAACTTGCCTTCACGTCGGGCGAGATCGACCTGTTCGCCGGCCGGCGCGAGCAGCGCTGGGTCGAACGGATGCGCAGCCAGCGCGGCGTCGTCGTCGACGTCTTCCGGCCGGGCGAGTTCCGAACGCTGCTGATCAACACGCGGATGCGCCCGCTCGACGACGTCCGCGTGCGCCGTGCGATCGCGCATGCGATCGACGTCAACGCAATCGTCCGCTTCGTCGGCGCCGACGTCGTTGTTCCAGGACGCTCGGTCGTACCGCAGGGCTATCTCGGCGAGACTCCCGAAGTGCCGCGTTATGCGCCCGACCTCGCGCGCGCGCGCGCGCTGCTCGCGGAGGCCGGCCATCCGAACGGCTTCACGATCCGCGCGGTCGTCTCCAACATCTCGGCGCAGCTGCCGATCATGGAGCAGGTCCAGGCGCAACTCCGGCGCGTCGGCATCAACCTGGAGATGGAGGTCGTCGACCACTCGACCTATCATGCGAAGATACGCCAGGATCTCAGCGCGCTCACGTTCTACGGCGCGGCCCGCTTTCCCATTGCCGACAGCTACCTGACGCAGTTCTACCACTCGCGTTCGCGGATCGGCACGCCGACCGCCGCGCTCAACTTCGCGCATTGCGACGTGGCGGATGCGGAGATCGATGCCGCGCGCGCGGAGCCGAACCGCGAACGCCAGCTGGCCCTGTGGGCCGATGCGCAGCGCAGGATCATGACGCAGGTCTGTTCGGTGCCGCTCTATGATCTGCTCCAGGTCTGGGTCCGGCGCGATGCACTGGATCTGGGTTATCAGCTGGATGGATCGCTCAATCTGGCCCCGCCGATCACCGAAGCGACATCGATCCGGTGACGGCATGGCGCTGCGGCCGCCGCCTCGGCGCTTTTTTGGCATCTGACTTGCAAGCCAAAGGCGCGTAAGGGCAGGCGGATCTCAGCCACGCATCGACATGCGGCGGTTCGGAGCGTCATTCGGCGCAGGGCGGAAACTGCAGGGGTCAACCGATGAGCATCCACGTCGCGCTCCAGCATCGCACGAGCTACCGCTATGATCGGCTGATCAGCCTCGGCCCGCAGATGGTCCGCCTGCGGCCCGCGCCGCATGCACGCACGCCGATCCTGTCCTATTCGCTGACCATCGAGCCGAAGCAGCACTTTCTCAATTGGCAGCAGGATCCGCAGGGAAACTTCCTTGCGCGGCTCGTGTTTCCAGAGAAGACGCGCCACTTCGAGGTGAGGGTCGATCTCGTCGCCGACATGGCGGTGATCAATCCCTTCGACTTCTTCCTCGAGCCCGAGGCCGAGACCTGGCCGTTTGAATACGACCCGGGCCTTGCCCAGGAGATCGCGCCGTTCCGCAGGATCGAACCGGCCGGTCCGCTGTTCGCGGCACTGATCGCCTCGGTCGATCGCACGCGCAGGCGCACGATCGATGTCCTGGTCGAGATCAACCAGCGCCTGTCGCGCGATGTCCGCTACCTGATCAGGATGGAGCCGGGCGTCCAGTCGCCCGAAGAGACGCTGGCGCTCAAGAGCGGGTCGTGCCGTGACAGCGGCTGGCTGATGGTGCAGCTGTTGCGCAACCTTGGTTTCGCCGCCCGTTTCGTCTCCGGCTACCTGATTCAGCTGACCGCCGATCAGAAGGCCCTCGACGGACCGTCCGGCCCAGCGCACGACTTCACCGACCTGCATGCATGGTGCGAGGTCTATCTTCCCGGCGCGGGCTGGATTGGGCTCGACCCGACCTCCGGGCTGATGGCCGGCGAAGGGCACATCCCGCTAGCCGCAACGCCCGAGCCGAGCAGCGCCGCGCCGATCTCCGGCCTCGTCGAGAAGGCCGAGGTCGAATTCGGCTTCGACATGAAGGTTGCGCGGATCCGCGAAACGCCGCGAGTGACCAAGCCATATACCGAGGAGCAATGGGCGGCGATCCTTGCCGCTGGCCGCGCGGTCGACGCGGATCTTCAGGCGTCCGACGTGCGGCTGACGATGGGCGGAGAGCCGACATTCGTATCGGTCGACGACGTCGACGGGGCCGAATGGAACACGGCGGCACTTGGGCCGACGAAGCGGCGGCGCGCCGGCATTCTGCTGCGTCGGCTCGCCGACCGTTTCACGTCGGGCGCCTTGCTGCACTACGGGCAGGGCAAGTGGTACCCGGGCGAGTCCTTGCCGCGCTGGGCGCTGTCCTGCCATTGGCGTCGCGATGGGGAACCGATCTGGCGCAATCGCGCGCTGCTCGCCTCCGACGAGGATCGCGGCAGTGCCACTGCGGCGCACGCCGATGAATTCGCCGCCGCACTCGCCGAGCGCCTTCAGGTCGATCCGGCCTTCCGCGTTCCGGCCTACGAGGACGTCTGGTACTACCTGTGGCGGGAGCGCCGCCTGCCGGTGAACGTCGATCCGCTGCAGTCGAATCTCGCCGAGCCCGAGGAGCGCGCGCGGCTGGCGCGCATCTTCGAACAGGGGCTCGAGTCCGTCATCGGCTATGCACTGCCATTGCGGCGCGATGCGGCAGGCACGGCGCGGCGCTGGGTGTCCGGCCCGTGGTTCCTGCGGCCGGAGAGGATGTTCCTGTTGCCGGGCGACTCGCCGATGGGACTGCGGCTGCCGCTCGACAGCCTTCCCTGGGTCAGCGAGCGCGACTATCCCTACCAGGTCGAGGTCGATCCATTTGAGGTGCGCGGTCCGCTGCTGCGGCTCGACGAGATGCGTCAGCCCTACCTCGCCGTCGCCGAGGGGATGCGCGGCCGAACGCGCGATGGCAGCGCGCACGGCGCGCGCGGCCTGCGGTCGGTCGAGGGCGCGCGTCCACCGCTGCCGCCGGTTCCTGGCGCCCAGCAATCGGCGGCATGGGTGGTGCGTATGGCGCTCTGCGTCGAGCCGCGCGGCGGACTCCTCTATGTCTTCATGCCGCCGCTCGCGGAGACCGAGGACTATCTCGATCTCGTCGCCGCGATCGAAGACACCGCCGACTCGCTCGGCCGTCCGGTTGTCATCGAGGGGTATCCGCCGCCGCGCGATCCGCGCCTGCAGCATTTCAGCGTCACGCCCGATCCCGGCGTCATCGAGGTGAACATCCACCCTGCCGAGTCCTGGGACCAGCTCGTCGAGCGGACGACCGTACTGTACGACGAGGCGCGTTCGGCGCGGCTTGCGACCGAGAAGTTCATGCTCGACGGCCGCCATGTCGGGACCGGCGGCGGTAACCACTTCGTGCTCGGCGCGGCGGCGGCGGCCGACAGCCCGCTGCTGCGCCGTCCCGACCTTTTGCGCAGCCTGATCGCCTACTGGCAGAACCATCCGTCGCTGTCGTATCTGTTCTCGGGCCTGTTCATCGGGCCCACCAGCCAGCATCCGCGCGTCGACGAGGCGCGCGATGACGCGCTGCTCGAACTCGACATCGCATTTCGTGCGATCGCCGCGGCGAAGGAGCCGCCGCCCTGGATCGTCGACCGCATATTCCGCAACGTCCTGATCGACGTCACGGGCAATACCCACCGCACCGAGTTCTGCATCGACAAGCTCTATTCGCCGGACGGGCCAAGCGGGCGCCTCGGCCTGCTCGAGCTGCGTGCGTTCGAAATGCCGCCGCACGCGCGAATGAGCCTGGCGCAGCAGCTCCTGCTGCGCAGCCTCATCGCCGCATTTTGGCGCGAGCCATATGATCGTGCGGCGGTGCGCTGGGGGACGCGGCTGCATGACGAATTCCTGCTGCCGCATTTCTGCGCCCAGGATTTCGCCGACGTCATCGACGACGTGCGCCGGTCAGGCTATCCGATCGATCCGGCCTGGTTCGCACCGCATCACGAGTTCCGCTTCCCTCAGATCGGCGCGATCGCGTGCCGCGGCATGGAGCTCGAGCTGCGGCACGCGCTGGAGCCATGGCATGTCCTGGGCGAGGACTCGTCTGCGGGCGGCACCGTGCGGTTCGTCGATTCCTCCGTCGAACGTCTCCAGGTCAAGATGAACGGCTTCACCGACGAGCGCTTTGTGATTGCGTGCAACGGACGCGCCGTGCCGATGCGTGCCACCGGCGTCGCCGGCGAATATGTCGCCGGCGTCCGTTTCAAGGCCTGGGCGCCTCCCAATGCGCTCCACCCGACGGTGCCCGTCCACACGCCGTTGGTCTTCGACGTCTTCGATTCGTGGAGCGGCCGCTCCCTCGCTGGCTGCACCTATCACGTCTCACATCCCGGCGGGCGCAACTTCGACCGCTTCCCGGTCAACGCCAACGAGGCCGAGGCACGGCGACGGGCGCGATTTTTCGCCATCGGCCATACCCCGGGCCCCAGGCCCGCGCCGGCGAGGGTTGCAACCCGGGAAATGCCCCTTACACTCGATCTCCGCACGGGGTGAGATTCGCCCCCGTAGGGATCGCTCCGGCCGCTCATGGTTTCGTCATTGCTCGCCCGATCGAACGGTGCTGGCGCCGATGCGCCCACGGCGCCTGCCGGCTATGACGAGATGGTCACCGGCCAGGGCGCCATTCGTAAGCACTGGCAGCCGCTGTTCGGGTCGTTGAGCCAGCTTGGCGACGGCGGTATCGCCGATCGCGCCGAACGCGCGCGCCAGCATCTCGAGGAAGACGGAGTCACCTTCAACCTTTACGCCGCCGCGGATGCGCCGATACGCGGTCGCGGCAGCGCGCGCGCGCCAGGACTTCAGCGCCCGTGGGCGCTCGATCCGCTGCCCCTGGTGATCTGTACCGAGGAATGGGCGACGATCGAAGCCGGCGTCATCCAGCGGGCGCACCTGCTTGACCGCGTGCTTGCGGACCTCTACGGCCCGCAAACGCTTCTCACGGCGCACCGCTACCCGCCGGCGCTCGTCTTCGGCAGTGCGGATTTTCTGCGGCCATGCCGTAACGCAGTGCATGGCGCGCCGACGGCCCATCTCCAGCACTATGCCGTGGACCTGACGCGCTCCCCGGACGGAATCTGGCGGGTCGTCGCCGATCGCGCCCAGGGACCGGCTGGTGCAGCCTATGCGCTGCAGAACCGGCGCGTCATGACGCGGGTGATGGGCGAGGCGTTCCGGGCGAGCAGGGTGCGGCCGATCGCATCCTTTTTCGACGCCTGGCAGGCGGACCTCCAGGCGCGCTCACGCGGCGACCGCGACAACCCGCGCATCGTGCTGCTGACGCCAGGGCCCTTCAACGAAGCCTACTTCGAACACGTATACCTCGCTCGCCAACTTGGGGCGACGATGGTCGAGGGCGCCGATCTGACGGCGCGCGGCGGCCGGATCTTCCTTAAGACGCTGGGCGGTCTCCAGCCTGTCGACGTCATCCTGCGGCGCGTCGACGGCAACTGGTGCGATCCACTCGAACTGCGCGGCGATTCCGCACTCGGTGTCGTGGGTCTGCTCGACGCGGTCCGCGCCGGCAACGTGTCGCTCGCCAACGCGCTTGGCAGCGGCCTTGTCGACACGCCCGCGCTTGCCGCGTTCCTGCCGCGCCTCGCCGAGCAGCTGCTGGGCGAAGCGTTGCGGCTGCCATCGGTGGCAACCTGGTGGTGCGGCCAGTCCTACGCGCTCAACGAAGTGATGGACCGGCTGCCGGAGCTTGCGCTGCGCCCGGCATTCTCCGCCGGCGGCGAGCCCGTGCATGTCGCGGCGCTCGATGCGGAGGCTCGCGCGGCGCTGGTCGCGCGGCTTCGCAACCGTCCCGACGGGTTCGTGGCCCAGGAAGCCATCGTGGCATCGGTCGCGCCGGGCCTCGGTGCCGCCGGCCTCGAACCGCAGTCGATCGTGCTGCGTGTCTTCGCCACCGCCGATCGCGGCGGTTACGCGGTGATGCCGGGCGGAATCGCGCGCGTGCCGGCGGGAAACGACCCGCTGCGGGCCTCGCTGCAGCGCGGGGGCGTCAACAAGGACGTCTGGGTGGAGGCCGACGAGCCGGCGGACGGTGGATCGGTCGCACGGCCGGCACGCAACCGCATCGTCATCCGGCGGACGGTCGGAGAGCTACCCAGCCGGGCTGCCGACAACCTCTATTGGCTGGGGCGCAATGCCGAGCGGCTCGACAACGGCGGGCGGCTGCTGCGCGCGGCACTGCAGCGCGTCGTGTCGGGCTTCGCCGGCGCGCGCGACTTCGTCGAGATGGCGGCGATAACGCGGGTCCTCGCGCGGTGCGGCATCGTCGATCCGGCCGTGGCTGCTGCGCCGCCCGACGGAATGCTGTTGTCGCATGCGCTGGTGCATGCCTTCGCGCCGGGGCGGCTGATGGATCAGACTCTGCAGGCGATGGACCGGCTTGCCGCATCGGCGCGCGATCGCTTCTCCGTCGACATGTGGCGAACGGTCAATCATCTCCTTGGGGATCTGCGCGGCCGTCTCGACTGGGCGACCGGGAATGCCGACCGCATGCTCGACCTGCTAGACGACCTCGTGCGCGTGTCAGCCGCGCTGGCGGGAATGGCATCCGAGAACATGACGCGCGGCAGTGGGTGGCGATTCCTCGACCTCGGCCATCGGCTGGAGCGTGCGGTCTACGTCGCGCGGGTCATCCTCGGCGTGCAGGAGACGCCGCGGCCGAACTGGGAGTCGGCGTTGCACCTGGCGCTCGAACTCTGCGACTCGACGATCACCTATCGCACACGCTATCTCGCCGCCCTCCAGCCCGCGCCGGTCCTCGACCTGCTGCTGCTCGACGACAGCAACCCGCAGTCGCTGGCCTTTCAAGCCGCCGCAATCCGCTGGCATCTCGCCGCCCTGCCGGCGCGCGGCGCCGGGGCCGTCGGCCGGGACATGCTTGCCCCGTTCGAGACGCTGGTGGAGGTGGTCGTCGCCTTCGACCGCGACGACCTGGACGACACGGTGGTTGCATCGGCGATGGCCTCGCTGAGGCAGCGCGTCGCGGATGTCGAGCAGGCCATGTTGGGACTGTCGGACGAGATCACGCGGTCGTACTTCTCTCATGTGCAGGCCGCGCGCGCCGTGGGTTACGGCTGATGCGCTATCGCCTGCGCCACGAGACGACCTACGACTACGGGGCGACGGTCGACCTGTCGCATCATGTGCTCCGGCTCGACGTGCGTACATTGCCGTGGCAGCGCGCGACGCGCGTCGTCGTAGACTGCACGCCGGCGGCCGAGCGCCGGTCGAAGTTCGTCGATCACTTCGGCAACCGCGTGACATTTCTCGCGATCGAAGCGCCGCACGATCGGTTTTCCGTCCTGCTCGATGCGGAAGTCGACGTCGCGCCACGCGCCGTCCCGCGGTCCGATGCCACCCCGACGTGGGAGGCAATTCGCGATGCACTGGCTGGCGACGGACTGCCGGAGGCGGCCGGGGAAAGCGAGTTCGTGCTCGACTCGCCGCTGGCGACGGCGAGCGCCGCCGTCGCCGACTTCGCCCGTGCCTCGTTCCCCGAAGGACGGCCGGTCCTCGCCGCCGCGGTCGACCTTACGCATCGGATCAACCGTGAGTTCCGCTACGATCCGACGGCGACCGATCTGTCGACGCCGCTGGCGGAGGTGCTGGAGAAGCGCGCCGGGGTCTGCCAGGACTTCGCGCATCTCCAGGTCGCCGCGCTGCGCTCGCTCGGGCTCGCGGCGCGTTACGTGTCCGGCTACATCGCAACGCATCGCCCGGCACACGACGACGCGTTGCGCGGCGCCGATGCCAGTCATGCCTGGGCCTCGTTGTGGTGCGGCGCGGAGAACGGCTGGATCGATCTCGATCCCACCAACGATCTGGTCGTCGGCGATGAGCATGTGGTCGCGGCCTGGGGGCGGGACTATGGCGACGTCAGCCCGGTCCGCGGAGTCATCCTCGGCGGGGGGGCGCACAGCCTGACCGTCGCCGTCGACCTGATCCCCCAGCCCGAGTAGCGCGCCGATATCCGTTTCTCGCTTTTTAATCAGCATGTTGTGCCGCGCCGTCCGACGGATTGCCGACCGCGCTCAAACTTCGTATGTTCTCATAGCGAATGCTTGTTCGGTTATCGCACAATCGGCGCCGCCGATACGGGAGGAGACTTTGGCTGGTCGGATCGTCGCACTGAGCGAAGCCATTGCCGCGCATGTGCGAGATGGCGACAGCGTTGCGCTCGAAGGTTTCACCCATCTCATCCCCCATGAAGCTGGCCACGAGATCATCCGGCAGGGGCGGCGAGGCCTGACGCTCATCCGCATGACACCGGACGTCATCTACGACCAACTCATCGGCATGGGGTGCGCGAAGCGGTTGGTGTTCTCCTGGGGCGGCAATCCGGGCGTGGGATCGCTCCATCGCTTTCGCGACGCGATCGAGAATGGCTGGCCGGCGGCGCTCGCAATCGAGGAATACAGCCACGCGGCAATGGCCGCGGCCTATGCGGCCGGTGCTGCGAACCTGCCGTTCGCCACATTGCGCGGGTTCGTCGGCACCGACCTGCCGACGCACAATTCGAACGTACGGTCGGTGACCTGCCCGTTCACCGGCGAGAAACTGGCGGCCGTCCCCGCATTGCGGCCCGACGTCTCGATCGTTCACGCTCAGCAGGCAGACCGGCGCGGCAACGTGCTGATCTGGGGCATCGTCGGGGTCCAGAAGGAGGCCGTGCTCGCGGCGCGGCGCGCTGCGATCGTCACGGTCGAGGAGGTTGTCGATGAACTACGGCCGCCGCCGCAGGCGGTCGTCATCCCCAATTGGGTGATTGCCGCGGTATGCCCTGCGCCGGGAGGAGCGCGCCCCTCCTACGCCCAGGGCTATTACCCGCGCGACAACGCCTTCTATGGCACGTGGGACGGCATCGCCCGCGATCGCATCGGATTCGAGGCTTGGATGAAGGCAAATGTACTCGAAAAGGCGTCTGTCCATGGCACGCCGGCGAAGCCCCATGTCTGACGCCCTCGCCTTCACCAACGAGGAGTTGATGGCCGTCGAAGCGGCGCGACAGCTTAAGGGTGGCGTCGTGTGTTTCGTCGGCATCGGATTGCCGTCGACTGCGGCGAATCTGGCGCGCCTGACCCATGCGCCCGAGCTGGTGCTGATCTACGAAAGCGGCACGATCGGTGCCAAGCCGACGGTCCTGCCGCTGTCGATCGGAGACGGGGAACTCGCGGAAACGGCGGATGCGGTCGTCTCGGTACCGGAGATCTTTGCCTACTGGCTTCAGGGCGGCCGCATCGATGTCGGCTTCCTCGGTGCGGCGCAGATCGACCGTTTCGCCAACATCAACACGACCGTCATCGGCGACTACGACAAGCCGAAGACCCGCCTGCCGGGTGCGGGCGGTGCGCCTGAAATTGCCCTGTCGGCGAAGGAGGTATTCATCATCCTGCGCCAGAACAAGCGTGCTTTCGTCGACCAGCTCGATTTCGTGACATCGATCGGCCACGGCACCGGGGGCATTGATCGCGCACGGCGCGGCGTCGCGACGAAGGGCCCCACCCGCGTCATCACCGATCTCGGCGTGCTCGAACCGCATCCGGAAACGAAGGAACTCACGTTGACGCAACTCCATCCCGGCACGACGGTCGACCAGGTTCGCGCCGCCACAGGGTGGGCGCTGAAGGTGTCGGACAGTCTACGAATGACGCCTGCGCCGGACGTGCCGAGCCTGGAGGCGCTCCGCGCGCTCAAGCGCCGGACCGCCGCGGCGCACGGCACAGCGTCGACCGCGAGCTAGGACGCGAGACATGCCGTTCATTGCCGCGGGTGGGCTCGCCGTCCACTACGACCTCAGCGGGCCGGCGGGTGCGCCGGTCGTGATGCTTGCGAACTCGCTGGGCACCAACTTCCACGTCTGGGACCCGCAGGCGTCCGCACTCGCGGCGCGCTTTCGCGTGCTCCGCTACGACAAGCGCGGCCACGGGCTCACTGAACTGCCTGCGCCGACCGATGCGCCGCCGGACATCGATCGCTATGCGGACGATGCGATCGCCCTTATGGACGCCTTGGGGATCGCGCAGGTCAATTTCTGCGGGCTGTCGATCGGCGGCATGATCGGCCAGCGCCTGGCGGCGAAGGCGCCGTCGCGCGTGTCCTCGCTGGTGCTCTGCGACACGGCAAACCGCATCGGGCCACCGACCCTATGGGACGATCGCGTTGCCGCGGTGCGCCGCGGCGGGATGGCGGTGATCGTCGAAGGCGTGCTGGCACGCTGGTTCACGGACGCATTTCGCGAGCGCGCGCAAGCGACGGCGCGGGGTTTCGCGGTGATGCTGGCGCGCACGCCGGTCGAAGCCTATGCGGCTGCGTGCCTTGCCATTCGCGATGCCGATCTTGCCGCGGACGGCCCGCGCATCGCGTGCCCGACGCTCGTCGTCGTCGGCGACCAGGATCGCGCGACACCGCCCGAAGCGGCAGCGGCCCTGCGCGATTCGATTGCCGGTGCCCGGCTGGTGGTGATCGAGCAGGCCGCACATATCCCGACGATCGAGCGCCCCGAGGAGCTCAATCGCACGCTCCTGTCATTCCTCGGTTCGGTTGCGAGGTAGGCGCGATGGCTGACGACCTCTTCGATCGAGGCCTCGAGGTCCGCAAGTCGGTCCTCGGTGAAGCGCACGTCGAACGGTCGCGCGCGAACGCGACCGACTTCGACCGGGATTTCCAGACCTTCATCACGCGATTTGCTTGGGGGGGCGTTTGGACGCGGCCGGGGCTCGACCGCAAGACGCGGAGCTTGTTGACGATCGCCATGCTTGCGGCGCTCGGCCACACCGAAGAACTCAAGCTGCATATCCGGGCGACACGCAACACCGGCGTGACCCGCGACGAAGTGCGCGAGGTTCTGCTTCAGGTCGCAGTCTATGCTGGCGTGCCGGCGGCGAATTCGGCGTTTCACCACGCGCGCGCGGCCTACGATCAGATGGACAAGGAGGACTCGCCATGACGAACGACCCGCGCCCATATGCGCGCGAGTACAAGGGCGGCCAACCGCCCTACCTGCATTCCGACTATGGCAGCACGGTGAAGCGGGCGCCGAAGCGCGGCCAGATCCGGCTTGAGCATACCTTGAGCGAGGTGACCGGTCCGACCTTCACCAGCGGCTGGGCCGGTCCGGAAATGGCGGACCTGACGCGCCAGCACAGCGGCGAACCGATCGGTGAGCGCATCATTGTCGCCGGTCGCGTGCTCGACGAGGATGGTCGCCCGGTCGCCGGTACGCTCCTCGAAATGTGGCAGGCGAACTCGGCCGGCCGCTACATCCATCCGCGCGATCAGCATCCGGCTCCTCTCGACCCGAACTTCACCGGGGCTGGTCAGGTCCTGACCAACGAGCGCGGCGAATGGCGCTTTCTCACGATCAAGCCGGGTGCCTATCCCTGGCGGAACACCCACAACGCTTGGCGCGCGCAGCACCTGCATTTCTCGGTATTCGGCCCGGGCTTCGTCACGCGCATCGTTACGCAGATGTACTTTCCCGGCGATCCACTGCTGGCCTTCGATCCAATCTATCACAGCATCGCCGACGGCGCGGCGCGCGAGCGGCTGATCTCGGCCTACGATCCCGGTCTGAGCGAGGCCGAGTTCGCGCTGGGCTATCGCTTCGACATCGTGCTGCGCGGCCGTCTGGCGACGCCGACGGAGAGCTGAGATGAAGCTAATTCCCACCGCTTCGCAGACCGTCGGACCGTTCTTTCATTTCGGGCTCGAGCGACCCGCGTGGGCGGATCTCACCGGCGGCGGCAAGGCGATCGGCGATCGCATCCGCATCGAAGGCCAGGTCCGCGACGGCGACGGCGCGCCGGTCCAGGATGCGCTGCTGGAGATCTGGCAGGCCAATGCGGCCGGCAAGTACGACCATCCCGAAGATGAACAGGAAAAGCCCGTCGACCCAGGCTTTCGCGGCTTCGGCCGCTGCGCGACGGACGCACAGGGGCGCTACGCATTTACGACCGTCAGGCCCGGACGGGTGCCGGGTCGGGGCAACACGTTGCAGGCGCCGCACGTCAACATGACGATCTTCGCCCGTGGACTGCTCAAGCACCTCGTGACGCGGGTCTACTTCGCCGATCGGTCCGCCGCGAACGAGAGCGATCCGGTCCTGGCGACGATCGACGATCCGGTCGCGCGGCGGACGCTCCTGGCGTCGGCGGGAGCGACGGAAGGCGGCGTGACCACCTATCGCTTCGACATCATCCTTCAGGGCGACGGCGAGACGGTGTTCTTCGAGGCGTGATGGCGATCGGACGACCGGAATGGCCGTAAATCCCATCGATTCGCCGATCCTCGGCGGATTGTTCGGCACGGACGCGATGCGCGATCTGTTCTCGGATCGCGCCTGGCTCCAGGCGATGCTCGACGTCGAGGCGGCGCTCGCGCGCGTAGAAGCGCGGCTGGGGCTCATCCCGGCCGGGGCCGCCACGGCGATCTCAAAGGCCGCCAAGGTCGACTTGCTCGACGTCACGTCGCTCGGCGCGAGCACCAGGCTGGTCGGCTATCCGGTCGTGGCCCTGACCAAGGCATTGGCCAGGGCTGCGGGCGCGGACGCTGCGCGGTACGTTCACTGGGGCGCAACCACCCAGGACATTCTCGACACTGCGCTGGTGCTGCAGATGCGCGCCGGGCTCGACCTGATCGGCAACGCGCTTGCCGCCATGGCGCGCGCCCTGGCGGACAAGGCCGTGGCGCATCGCGACGACGTGATGGCAGGGCGCACCCACCTGCAGCATGCGCTGCCGGTCACCTTCGGTTACAAGTGTGCGGTCTGGCTCGCCCCGCTGATCGACCATCGCCAGCGGCTCGAAGATCTGCGGCGGCGCGCCCTGCGCGTGCAGTTCGGCGGCGCGGTCGGCACGCTGGCCTCGCTCGGGGACAGCGGCCGAAGCGTCACCGTTGGTCTGGCCGAGGAACTCGGGCTCGCGTCACCGGATGCCCCGTGGCACGTGGCACGCGAGACGCTCGCCGAGGTCGCTGCGGTGCTTGGGCTGATCTGCGGCTCGCTGGCGAAGTTCGCGACCGATATCGTCCTGTTGATGCAGACGGAAGTGGGCGAGGCGTTCGAGCCCCACCAGCAGGGGCGCGGCGGTTCCAGCACGATGCCGCAGAAGCGCAATCCGATAGCCAGCGAGTACGTTCTCGCCGCCGCACGCGGCGTTCATGCCCTCGTACCGTTGATGCTGAGCGCAATGGTGCAGGATCATGAGCGCGCGACAGGCCCTTGGCAGAGCGAGCAGCTTGCCCTGCCACAGATCTTCGTCCTCACGTCGGGCGCCCTGATGCATGCCTCGACGATCGCCGCCGAGATGACGATCGATGCCAAGCGCATGCGCCGCAATCTCGATGCGACGGGCGGCCTTATCCTCGCCGAGGCGGCGATGATGGCGCTCGCCCCGCATCTGGGTCGAGCGGTCGCGCATGACGTGGTCGAGCACGCCTGCGCCGCCGCGATTGCGGCCCGCCGGCCCTTGGTCGATGTGCTCGCGGAAGACGCGCAGGTGGCCGCGCATCTTGATCGAGCATCCCTCCAGAAGTTGATGGAACCGGCTTCGTATCTCGGCGAGGCGCAGGCGGTCGTCGACCGCGTTGTCGCGCGCGCGCGCGCGGCCATGGGAGAATCATGACGACCCAACCGACCGATCCGGACTACGTGCAGTCGCTTGCGCGGGGACTGGCGGTGATCGAGGCCTTCACCGAGGCCCGCCGGCCGCTGACCTTGAGCGACGTCGCGCGCGGCGCTGCGATCAGCCGGGCGGCGGCGCGCCGGATGCTCCATACGCTGTGCGACCTCGGCTATGTCGGCAGCGTGGACGGAAAGTTCTTCTCGCTGAAGCCGCGCGTGCTCGGCCTCGGCTACGCATATCTCTCGACTCTGGATCTTCGCGACGTTGCCGAAGACCATATGCGTCGCCTCGCCGAGCATCTCCATGAGAGCTGCTCGCTGTCGGTGCTCGACGGCGACGACATCGTCTACGTGGCGCGCGTTCCCTCGAAGCGGATCATGACGATCGCCCTGACCGTCGGGACCCGGCTTCCCGCCTATGCGACGTCGATGGGCCGCGTGCTGCTCTCGGGACTGCCGGCGGCGGCGCTCGATGCGTACCTCGATCGCGTGAATCTGAAGCCGCTCACGCGGTCGACGATCACCGATTCCGACCGCCTGCGTACCGAAATTCGGCAGGTCCAAGGCAGGGGCTGGGCGATCGTCGACCAGGAACTGGAGGAGGGCGTGCGGTCGGTCGCGGTCGCGATCCGCGACGCTGCCGGCCGGGTGGTTGCGGCGATCAATCTTAGCGCGCACGCGACCCGCGTGACGATCGACGAGCTCCAGCGCCGCTTCCTGCCGCCCTTGCGGGAAGCTGCAGCAAAGATCGAAACGGTGCTGCCGCGGCGGATCTAACTTCGGTCTATGGCGTGCCGCCGCCCATGGCCTTGTGGTTCCCACACACCCTGTTCATTGCATTTTCGTTAGATTAGGCTCCAGTTCGAGTCGGTCCGAGCGAACCGTCTAACAAGGGAGGTCGGTCGTGATGCGTTCGATGATCTCAGGCGCGGTGTTGGCTGTGGCGGCGGCGGTTGGTGCCCAGGCGGCCGAGCCAAGCATGTCGTTCCACTATGTCCTCTTGCAGGGCGTTCAAACCAACGAATGCATGACGCGGGCGCGCACGTCGCTGGTGGGCACGCAGTTCAGGCTCGCAGAGACCGGGACCTACTGGCAGTACGCCACGCAGGGCGACTACCTCGCCTTGATCAGCTGCGTGCCCGCCCAGCCGACCGTGTTCTTCATTTCCGTTGCCGGCCCGCAGTCCAACCAGGCGAGCCAGTATGCTCGTGCGGTGCGCGACGCCGTTGAGCGTCCGGCCGGGACGGCGCCGTCCAAGTGACCTGAGCGGGCGACGCGCGGCGAGTGCCGTGGGAACCGGCGATCCGGCGCTCATCGACGATCTCGTCGCCGCAAACCGCATTCTGTTCCAGCAGGGTGTGGTCGACGGTTTCGGCCATGTCAGCGTGCGTCATCCCGCGCGGTCGGACGCTTTCCTGCTCGCCCGGAGCATGGCGCCCGCCTTGGTCACGGCCGGCGACATCATGGCGTTCGACTTCGACGCCGTGCCGCTCGACGGCGATGACCGGCCGGCCTATCTCGAGCGGTTCATTCACAGCGAGATCTATCGAACGCGTCCTGACGTGATGGCGGTGGTGCACAGCCATTCGCCGAACGTCATCCCCTTCGGCATCGTCAAGACGGTGAAGCTTCAGCCGGTCTGCCATATGAGCGGCTTCATCGGAGCGGCAGCACCCGTCTTCGAGATCCGCGAAACGGCAGGCGACGCGAGCGACATGCTCGTGCGCGACCGGACGCTCGGGGCGGCTCTGGCGGCGAGCCTTGGATCGTCGAGCGTCGTCCTCATGCGCGGGCACGGCTCGACCGTGGTTGGAACCGGCATCCGGCAGGTCGTCTTCCGCGCGATCTACACCGAGGTCAATGCGCGGCTGCAGTCCGAGGCGATGCGGCTGGGCACGCCGACCGTGCTGACGCCGGCGGAGGCGGAAAACTCGGCCCGGACCAATGACGGGGCGATGCACCGCGCCTGGGACTTGTGGCGGCGTGCGGCGATGGGGGACGGTTAGGCGCGCGCCGACAAGGTGGTCCAGCCGCGGGCGCGCTCAATGGCTTCGGCGAACAGCGCGTGGTGCGCTGGACTCAGTGGCCTGAGCGGCGCGATGCGCAGCCGTTCCGGCTGCAGCGCGCGACCACGGTCGCGGTCTAGCGCCGTCGCGCAAAGCCGGGCCACCCCGAAGGCCGTCACGTCGCCGATCGTCGCGACCTCGATCGTGCGACCGAGTGCATCGGCGAGGACCTGGCGGAAATCGTCGTCGCGCACGAGGCCGCCGTCGATGCAGATCCTGCCGATCGTGCCGATCGCCGCATCGAGCGCGCGAACGAGTTGCGCCGCACGCAGGGCGATGCCTTCGAGGACGGCATGACGCAGGTCCGCAGGGGAGGTTGCGAGGTCGAGACCGAACCATGCTCCGCGTGCGGTACGGTCCCAGTACGGACAGGCGAGGCCGGCCTGGGCCGGCACGAACACGATGCCCTTGTCGATCGCCCGGCTGCCGGACGGCAGGCCGTCGCCGGGCGCTTCGTGGCGAAGACCGAGTCTGTCGAGCCAATCCCGGGCGGCGCCGGCGGTGAAGATGCCTCCGTCGAGCGCGTAGCGCGGCGGATCGTCGCCAATCTGCCAGGCGCATGTCGGCAGAAGTTCCGCGGTATTGCCGCGCGGCGGTGCGGCCCCAGTGAGTCCAAGGGCAAATGCACCGGTGCCGAAGGTGATCTTGATGTCGCCGGCGGCGTCGCAAGCGTGGCCGAACAGCGCGGCCTGCTGGTCGACAATGGACGCCTTGACCCTCGTGCCGCCGTCGAGCATTCCGAAGTCGGCGACGGTGGGGCGGATATCCGGCAGGCATTCCATCGGGACGCCGAATGCGGCGCAGAGATCCGCATCCCACCGGCGAGTGTTCAGGTCCATCAGGCTTGTCCGCGAGGCGGTCGAGACGTCGGTCGCGAAGCTGCCGGTGAGGCAGTCGAGGAAGAAGGCGTCGCTCGTCCCGAGGCGAAGACGCCCCGCGCGCCGGAGGGTTGCCGCTCCGTCGCCGTGTTCGAGGAGCCAGCGCAGCTTGGACGCGGAAAAGTAGGCATCGAGCGGCAAACCGGCGCGCGCGCGCGTCAACGCCTCGACGCCCTGGCTGCGAAGCGCGTCGATTGCCGCCGTCGTCCGCTCGTCCTGCCAGACGATCGCGTTGTGAAGCGGCCGCTTGGATTGCGCGTCCCATGCGACGACGGTCTCGCCCTGGTTGGCAAGGCCGACGGACGAAACGGGGCCCGCCGAAGCGATCAGCGTGCGGATCGCTGCGAGCAGTTCGAGCGGATCGTGCTCGACCCACCCCGGACGCGGCATGATCTGGCGATGGCGGATTGAACCGACCGGATTGAACGCGCCGTCCGGTTCGAGGCGATAGGCCTTGGTCGACGTCGTGCCCTGGTCGATGGCGAGAATGGCGGCCATGGATCGGTGTTCTAGTCCAGAATGAATGAGAGTGCCGCGGCGCCGCGCAGGCCTCCCGCGTCGATCGCGATGGCGAGACGGCGTTCCGGGCGTGCATGAACTCGCCGTTCGGCGATGATCCGTCCGTCGACCGCGACCCGAAGATGACCGCGGTGTTCCCGGTCGGCGCGTCCGTAGAGCATCACGCGCGCCTCGCGGGAGACGATCCGCTGGGGGTAGACGTACCGGGCAGCGCCGCCGGGCATGACCGCGACCGCGGCGTCACCGCTCGCGTCCTGCGAGGTCAGAGCCGTGGCGATCGAGTCCGCCGCCCTGCGGGCCTCGGCGGCGACGAAGCCGGAATGCTCGACGGGACGAAGAACGTTTCCTGCTGCGAAGTATGCGGGATCGGAGCAGCGCCAGCGATCGTCGATCGACGGACCGCCGGTGCGCGGATCGACATGAAGGTGGCCGAGGCGGGCGAGCGTGGCCTCGGGCGTGAACTGCCCCGTGAAGATCACGCCGTCGCAGGCGATGCGCTCGCGGTGGCCAGCACGCTCCACCAGAACGGCTTCGACACGATCGGTGCCGCAGATCTCGACGACGTGGGCGTTCGTCATCACAGGAACGCCGAACGCCCAGCGTGCGATCCAGTCGCCCGGACGATAGGCGACGATCCGTGGGCCTTCCTCGATCATCGCAACGGGTCTGATCCCGGCGTGGCGTGCGGTGAGCAGCGCGGAAAAGCTCACAAGTTCGCTGCCGACGATGACGGGCCGCCGGAACGGCCGTAGGCTGCCGGCGTAGACCATCTCCTGGAATGCGCCGGTTGTGGTCACGCCCCACGGCCGGCTTCCGCCGACCAGTCTGGCGCTGCGCGGAGCCTCGCGGATACCGGTGGCGATCAGGGCTGCATGCGCATGGACGGTCATCGGGCCCGATCTGCTGCTGACCTCGATCCTGCCGCCTGGATGTAGCGCCGTCACCGTGGCGTCGGTGAGAATCTCGACGCCGCTGGCGGCTGCGACCAGCTTGCGGGCGTAGACTGGGCCGCGCCAGACACGCCCGAAGTCGAGAAGGCCCCAGCCGGGATGGCCGCAGAAGCGCGGTAGACCTCCGGCCTCCGGATTGCGCTCGACCACGAGCACGCCTTGTGTGCCCAGATCGCGCAACCGGCGCGCGGCAGTCAATCCGGCCGGGCCGGCGCCGATGATCACGACGGGGCGATCGATGATCGCCTTGTCCGTCATGCGATATGCTCGACGAGGTCGCCGCAGCGGCCGGAAGCGATCTCCATGACCCTGCGCGTGCAATAGAAGCCCTGGCAGCGGCCCATCATGCAACGCGTCCTGCGCTTGAGCCCGCCGAGGCTCGCGACCGGCAGTGGGCCTTCAAATGCGGCGGCGATCTCGCGCTCGGTCACCAGCTCGCAGTGGCAGACGATCCGGCTGCGGTCGCACGCCATGTGGCCCCGCGGGCGATGCTCTGCAAGATTGTCGACAGGAGTCCAGATGATCGTGGCGGGGGGGTCGAAGCGGCCGAAGTGTTCCTCATGGAGGTCGCGCACGTGGGCGGCGATTCCAAGCGATCCGGTAAGGCCGGTCGAGCGTATGCCGGCGACCGTGATCCAGTTCGCTGAAGGCAGCGCCTCGATCTGGTAGTCCTTGTGCTCCGTCGCCGGCCGCAGTCCGGCATAGGTCGCGGTCACCGGATGATCAGCGAGCGCGGGTAGAATGCGTGTTCCCGTGTCGATGAGGGCACGCAGCGCGGCCTGATCGACCGTTGCGGCCGTGCGATCGTCCTGGTCCTCAGCCGTCGGCCCGACGATCAGGTTGCCGAAAATGGTCCTGCAGACGACGACGCCCTTCGTCCGTTCCGTCGGCACGGGCAGGACGATCGAGCTGGCGATCGCGCTGGCAGATTTGTCGAACACGACGAACTGGCCCTTGCGGGGCCGGATGCGGAACGGACTTGGGCGGGCGATCGCTTCGACGTGATCGCCGAAATTGCCGGCGCAGTTGACCACCACTCGCGCGTGAATCACGCCGGCATCCGTTGCGAGTTTCCAGCCTTCGGGCGTACGCGTGCCGCCCTTGACCAGGGTATTGCGATGGACGGTGCCGCCATGAGCGAGCCCCTGCAGCGCGTAGGCCAGCGGGGCCGACCATGGATCGATGATCGCTTCCCCCGGAACGAGCACGGCCGCGCGAGCATCCGCCGCGAGCCTCGGTTCGCGAACACGCAATTCCGCTGCGCCCATCAGGCGCACGTCACGGACGCCATTTTCATGCGCGCGCGCGACGATGGCAGGCAGTGCAGCCTCCTCTTGGGCCGTCCAGGCCACGACGACGGCACCGGTGTCGAGAACGGGCAGGTTCAACTTTGCGTGGATCTCGCGGTAGCGCCGATAGCCGTCGCCAACGCAGCGCGCCTCCAGCGTTCCTGGCGTGGCATCGAAGCCGGTGTGCAGGATCGCACTATTGCCCTTGCTGGCGCCGGCCAGGAGATCCGCATCGCGTTCGATCAAGGCGCAACGCGCACCGGCGATTGCGAACTCGCGGAAGACCGCACAGCCGACGACCCCGGCGCCGATGACGGCGACGTCGAGTGGTCGCGGGTCGGATCGCGGTCCGGCGGGTGTCATCGCGCCGGCGTGAACGGAGGGTGCGCGTCCGCGTGCTGCGCCGCAATGTCGGGAACAGGTCGCATGGCGCATATTGACGAGCGTAGGGAGTCGCGACAAGCGGCCGGGGAAGCGCCGCTCCGGCCCACGCCGAACCATACCCAATACGGTGGCGTGCGTTACACGCACTGGCGTGATATACAAACATCGCGGCACGGCAGTTCACCATGCCGCCGCGAGAGATATTCTATAAACTATTGATATAAATTTGTAATTAAAGATTTTCGGGTTGCCGGTCCGGGCTGGCTTGGGTTTTGCTGCTGAACGGTGGCATTGCGCGCGAAGCGCGCTGGTTGTGTTCAACAGGGTGGAACGGGAGGCATGCCGATGCGAACCAAGTTTTTGCGGGCGCTGGTTGGGGCTGTCATGCTTGGCACAGCCGGCGCACAAGCGGCCGAGATCCGAATCGGGTTCACGCAGGATGCGCTGACCCTCGACCCCGGCAACCACCGTTCGCGCGAGACCGAGACCATCATCAGGCAGATGTATGACGGGCTCTTCACGCGCAATTCGCGTATGGAGGTCGTGCCCGAACTGATCGACACCTGGCGGCAGGTCGACCCCGTCACCTACGAGTTCACGATCCATCGCGGCGTGCGCTTCCACAGCGGCGACGAACTGACCGCCGAAGACATCAAGTTCACCTTCGACCGTCTGACGCAGACGAACGCGATGGACGGCCAGACGAGCCCGCGCCAGAGCCTGCTCGGGCCGCTCCGGGCGGTTGAGGTCATCGGGCCCTACGCGGTGCGTTTCATCCTGCGCGAGCCGTGGCCGATCCTCACGGCCATGCTGCCGTTCCAGGAGGTCGTCAGCCGCCGCTTCGTCGAGCGGGTGGGGACCGCCGGCATGGCGACCCAGGCGAACGGCACCGGCGCTTTCCGCCTGGTCGAATGGCGGCGCGGCGACTCGCTGATCCTCGAACGATTCAACGACTATTTCGGCGGCGCGCGCTCGATCCCCCCGGTCGGACCGGCCAACGTCGACCGCGTGATCATTCGCGTGATCCCGGAGAATGCCGCGCGGGTCGCGGCGCTGCTTTCCGGCAGCGTCGAGATCATCAACGAACTGCCCGCGTCGGCGATCCGGCAGGTCGAAGCCAACCCGAACACGCGCGTCGCACGGGTCAACGGGACGCGTACGTTCTTCATCGCGTTCAACAATGACCGCGCGCCATTCAATGACCCGCGCGTTCGCCGTGCGATGAACCACGCGATCGACCGCAACCTCATCATCCAGCGCATCCTTGCGGATGCGGCGGTTCCGCTCAACGGCGTGATGAGTCCCGACGCCTTCGCGTTCAATCGCGACCTGCCTGAGTTCACCTTCGACCAGGCGCTGGCGCGCCGCCTTCTGGCCGAAGCGGGCCATGCCAACGGCTTCGAGGCGGTGATCGACACCCAGAGCGCCTATCGCGAGATCAGCGAGGCGATCGCCTCGATGCTCAACCGCGTCGGGCTGCGGATCCGAGTGCAGGTCTGGGAAGGGTCGGTGCTGACGCCGATCTGGCAGAACGCTGAGCGTCGCCGCGAACGCGACATGTTCTTCACATCGTGGGGGAACGGGGCGCTCGATCCGTCGGACATCATGGTACCCACGCTCCGCACCGGCGGGCGTGGCAATTCCGCCGGCTTCTCGAACGCCGAAGTCGATCAGCTGCTCGATGCGGCGGAGACTGAAGTCGACGTCAACAAGCGGCGCGACATGTACATGCGCGCTCAGGCGATCGTGAATCGGGAGGCGCCGTGGCTTTTCCTTTGGCTGCCACAGGACCTCTACGGCGTTTCGCGTCGACTGCAGGGCTGGGAGCCGAATGCCGACAGCCGGATAAACCTGCAGCGCGCGACGATGCGCTGATCGACGCGACGCATGCCCATCGCGCGCTTCGTTGAACGGATCCTCCATCTGATCCCGGTTCTCGCGGGCGTCAGCGTCATCGTCTTCCTGATGATCTCGCTGACGCCCGGGGACCCGGTGGAGATCATGCTGGGGGACCAGCGCGCGACGCCTGAGCAGGTCGCGTCGATGCGGCGCGACATGGGGCTCGATCGGCCGGCGGTGGAGCGCTACTTCGTCTTCGTAACCAACGCCATACGGGGCGATTTCGGCCAGAGCTTCTTCCACCGCCGGCCGGTTTCGGCAGTCATTTCCGAACGCCTGCCGGCGACGATCGAATTGACGGTTGCCGCGATGCTGATCGCGATCGGTCTTGCGATCCCGCTCGGCGTTCTCGCCGCGGTGCGACGCGATACGATCCTCGATCGCATCGCGACCGTAGGCTCGCTTTTCGGCGTCTCCCTTCCCGGGTTCTGGTTCGGGATCCTGCTGATTCTCTTCTTCGCCGTTCAACTTCAGATCCTGCCTGTGGCTGGCCGGCTCGGTTATGCGATGGAAGTGCCGGCAGTCACAGGATTTGCGCTGGTCGATAGCCTGATCGCCGGGCGCATGGACAGCTTTTGGGAGGTCCTCCGCCATCTCGCCTTGCCGGCCTTCACGCTCGGCCTGCCGTCGGCGGCGATCCTCATGCGCGTGACGCGAAGCGCAATGATCGAGGTGCTTCGGGCCGACTACATCACGTTCGCCGAGGCGAAGGGGCTTTCGCGGGCCCGCATCATCGGCCTCCACGCGCTCAAGAACGCGCTGATTCCCGCCGTGAGCGTAGCAGCGCTGGAGACGGGGACGCTCCTCGGCGGCAACATGGTCGTCGAAACGGTCTTCGGCTGGCCGGGCCTCGGCCGCCTCGTCGTCGAAAGCATCTTCGCGCGCAACTACCCCCTCGTGCAGGCCGCGGTCCTGCTCTACGCAGTAACCTATGTGGCGCTGAATTTCGCGGCCGACCTGCTCTACACCGTGCTGAATCCAAGGGTGCGGCTGTGAGTGCCGCAGCCGTCACGTCTCCGACCGCGTTCGCTTGGCGGCGCGCCCTGCGCAACCGCAGCGCGGTGGGCGCGGCCGCGGTCATCGTCGTCGTGGCGCTTGCCGCCATCTTCGCGCCGTGGATTGCCCCGCACGCCGTCGACGATACGGACCTGCTGCGGCGCCTCCAGCCCCCGGCCTGGATGGACGGCGGGGAGTGGGCCTTTCCGCTCGGTTGTGACGGGCTTGGACGCGACATCCTCTCGCGGCTGATCTTTGGCGCCCGCGTATCGATCTCGATCGGCCTGCTGGTTGTGGCGTTGGCTGTCGGCATCGGCACGATCGCCGGACTGACGGCCGGGTACCTGCGCGGCACGGCCGATACGCTGCTGTCCCGCCTTGCAGAGATCTTGCTCGCCTTTCCCTATCTGATCTTTGCGGTCGGGTTGATGGCGATGACCGGGCCCGGGCTCCACAATCTCGTGCTGGCGTTGGTCTATCGCGAATGGGTGGTGTCATTCCGTGTCGTCCGCGGCGAAACGCTGGCGGCACGCGAGATCGAGTATGTCGAGGCCGCGCGCGCCTTGGGCGCGTCGCGACTGCACATCATGACCCGCGAAATCCTGCCAAACATCCTCTCGCCGATCCTGGTTGTCGGGACCGTGCGCATGGCGACCGTGATCATGCTCGAGGCGAGCCTGTCCTTCCTCGGACTCGGGGTTCAGTCGCCGACGGCATCGTGGGGGGCGATGGTCGCGGACGGGCGCGACTTCCTGCTCGACGCGTGGTGGGTCAGCACGATCCCCGGTCTCGCCATCCTGGCGCTGGTGCTTTCGATCAACGTCGCCAGCCAGGGGTTCCGCGACGCGTTCGATCCGCGGATGCGGACATGAAGGAGCAGGTCCAAAACGCGTCCGGCGATGCGGGAACGCCGCTCCTGGCGATCCAGGGGCTGCGAACATGGTTCGAGACCGATCGCGGCATCGTGCGCGCGGTCGACGGGATCGATCTCGACGTTCGGCGCGGCGAATGCCTGGGCGTCGTCGGTGAATCCGGCTCCGGCAAGAGCGCGACCTTTGCCAGCGTGATGGGACTCATTCGGAAGCCTGGACGGATCGTCGAGGGATCGATCCGGTTCGACGGAACCGAGCTGACGTCGCTCGACGATCGCGCGCGCCGCGCAATGCGCGGGCGCGATCTCGCGATGACGATGCAGGATGCGCTGACGGCCCTGAATCCCGCTCTGCGGGTCGGCACCCAGATCATCGAGGTGCTGCGGGCACATGACCAGGCGGCGAGCCGCTCGGCCGCGACCGCACGTGCCATCGAATTGATGCAGCTCGTCGGTATTCCCGCTGCGGAGTCGCGCATCGCGGACTATCCGCACCAGTTTTCAGGCGGGATGCGGCAGCGCATCATGATCGCGATCGCGCTGGCATGCCGCCCGCGCCTCCTCATCGCCGACGAGCCGACGACCGCACTCGACGTCACGATCCAGGCGCAGGTGCTCGATCTAATCGCCGGCCTGCGTGCCAAGCTGGGCATGAGCGTCGTGCTGATCACGCACAACCTAGGCGTCGTCGCGGCCTATTGCGATCGCGTCGCGGTGTTGTATGCCGGCCAAGTCGTCGAGCTGGGGCCGACCGCCGAGGTGATCGCCGCGCCACGCCACCCCTATACCGAGGGACTCTTGCGATCATTGCCGAAGCTGGAGGATCTGGACCACCCGATCGAACCGATCGTGGGGCAGGTGCCCGATCTGATCTCGGCGCCCGAGGGCTGCCGGTTCGCGGCGCGCTGTCCGCACCGTCGCGACTCCTGCGCTGCGGCGGTCGCGATGCGGCACGTTTCGCCCGGACGCCAGGTGCGATGCGTTCTGGCGGAAGGAGCCGCGCCGTGAGCCAAATCGCGGCGCCCCTTCTCGAGGTGGCAGGTCTGGTCAAGTCGTTCGTGCAGCGGCCCAGTCTTGCTGCGCGACTGTTCGGCGCACCGACGCGACACGTCCAGGCGGTCAACGACGTCAGCTTCGCCGTTCGTCGCGGCGAGACGCTTGGTCTGATCGGCGAGAGCGGCTGCGGCAAGAGTACGCTGGGCCGCTGCGTCCTGCTTCTCCAGAGTCCCACCGCAGGGACGGTCCGCTTCGACGGCACCGATCTGGCGACGCTCGATCATCATGCGCTGCGCCGCATGCGCAAGCGGATGCAGATGATCTTCCAGGACCCGTATGCGTCGCTGAACCCGCGGCGCACGGTGGAGGAGATCGTCTCACTGCCGCTTCGAATCCATGAGCGCCTGAGCAGGGGGGAGCTCCGGGACCGGACCGCGACGATCATCGAGCGGGTCGGGCTGCTGCCTTCGCAACGCGACCGCTACCCGCACCAGTTCTCCGGCGGGCAGCGGCAGCGGATCGGCATCGCGCGCGCGCTGGCGCTGCGTCCGGACTTCGTCGTCTGCGACGAGCCGGTGTCGGCATTGGACGTGTCGATCCAGGCGCAGATCATCGAGCTGCTGCGCGAGCTGCGGCGCGAATTCAGCCTCACCTATCTCTTCATCTCGCACGACCTCGCGGTCGTCGGGCATCTCAGCGACCGGATTGCCGTGATGTATCTCGGCGAGATCGTCGAGATCGCGGATTGTCGGCGGCTGATCAACGAGCCGCGTCACCCCTACACGCAGGCGCTGCTCGCCGCCGCGCCCCGCCTCGATCGGTCCGGCCCACGTGCTGCCCACCTCGGCGGCGATCCGCCGTCGCCGCTCGCGCCGCCTCCGGGGTGCAAGTTCCACACGCGTTGCCCCCGGGCGATGCCGGAATGCCGCACGATCGCGCCGCGGCCGACGCGGGTCGCGCCGGACCACCACGTCGCCTGTCATCTCTACGGAGGCGCTGCATGACGAGCCCGTCGACGTCCATCGTGCGGCTGGACGGCGGGCCGATCGAGCGCGCGCGTGCGCAGATCCGCGCCGCGGGTCCGCGGATCGACACGGTCAGGGCTGCGATGCTAGGGCGCCTGGGCGATTCGCGCGCGTTGCTCGCCCGCGACGATGCGCGGCGCTATCTGACGCGGATGCGTGAAGTTCTGAGCGAGCGCGATCCGGCTGCTGCCGCCGAGGTCGCCGTCCTGGCGGACGGATACGGACTCTCCTACAAAGATCTGTTTGACGCCCTGCATCTGGCCGTAGTCGCAGATCATTGCACGGTGGTCGACGGTCCGGGCGACGGATGTACGGCGTGGGCGGCCCTGGATTCCGAAGCCGGCGCGATTCTGGCAAAAAACCGCGACTACGGCGGTCGGTGGCCGCTTCCACCGGCGGTGTTTCGCATTGCCGATCCCGCGTGGGGCGGGCGGACGCTGCTCTGCGTCGGCTCCTTCGGTGCGCCGGGCGCCTATTCGAGCGGCATCAACGACGACGGGCTCGCGCTCGCGGATACGCAGATCGGCTCGCTCGACAACGGCGTGGGGCTGCTGCGCTATTTCGTGATGACGGACATACTGGCGAATTGCGTCGACGTCGATGCGGCACTCGCGCGCATGCGTGCGATGCCCCATTGCGGCGGCGGCAGTCTCGTCCTGGCGGATCGGCACGGGGCGATGGCGGCGGTCGAGCTGGGGCATTCGACGATTGCCGTCGATCGCGGCAACGGTCGTTGGGTTGCACGGACCAATCACTTCACTGACGGCGCCTTGGCCGACAAGACCCGCGACGATGCGCGCGGGCAGGCAAATTCGCTGGCGCGGCTGCGGACGGTGCGGACGTGGCTCGAAGGCAATGCGGTGACCGATGCGTCCGCGCGCGTCGTGATGTCAGGCCACGATGGGCCGGCGGGGATGGGCCTATGTCGGCACGGTGACACGCCGGAATCCCGGACAATCTCCAGTGCGATCTTCCGACCCCAGCTGCGGGCGATGACAGTCGCCGACGGAACGCCGTGTTCGTCGCCATGGGACCGCTACCAGCTTGATTTCGCGCCGCCAGTGGGGGCTGACGATGTCCACCCCTGAGCGCATGCAGGACGCGCCGAAGACCGGTACCGCATGGGACGAGTTCGCGCGCAACCTGATCGGCGATCATCCATCGATCGTCCGCCTGCGCCAGCTCGTCCGCAAGGTCGCGACCAGCAAGGCGCGCAACATCCTCATCTACGGCGAGACCGGCACCGGCAAGGGAGTCGTCGCGCGGATGCTGCATCGCCTTTCGACGCGGGGTGATCGCGAGTTCGTCGACGTCAATTGCGCCGCCATTCCGGCCAATCTCCTCGAATCCGAACTGTTCGGACACGAGCGCGGCGCGTTCACCGGCGCGATCTCGGCCAAGTCCGGACTGATCGAAGTCGCGAATGGCGGCACCCTATTCCTTGACGAGGTCCGCGAGATGGACCTCACGCTGCAGGCGAAGCTGCTGACCTTGCTCGATACCCAGCGCTTCCGGCGGCTCGGCGCGGTCAAAGAGATCGAAGTCGACGTGCGCTTCGTCGCGTCGACGAACAAGATCCTCCTCAGCGAGGTGAAGGCCGGCAACTTCCGCGAGGATCTGTACTATCGGCTTCAGGTCGTCGCCATCAACATTCCGCCACTGCGCGAGCGCGGCGACGACGTGATGGTGCTCGCGAACTCGTTCATCGAAACGCTCAACTACCGCCACGGACGCGCGATGCGCGGGCTGGAGCCCGATGTGGCGGCGCTCTTTCGCGCGTATTCCTGGCCCGGAAACGTCCGCGAACTCGAAAACCTGCTGGAGCGGATCTGCATCCTCGAGGACGACGACGTCATCCGCCTCCGGCATCTGCCGACGCGGTTCCTCAGGGAGACCGAGATCGGCCGGCGCTTTCTGGCGGCTGAAGGCGGAATTCCGGAGCCCGTTGCCACGGTTGCCCAGCCGGCGCCGGAATCGGCGGGCGGCTTCCACGAGGCGACGCGGACCTTCCAACGCAGGATCATTGCCCATGCGCTCGATCGCTCGCGCGGGCGGCTCGGCAGGGCAGCGCGCGAGCTCGGGCTCTCGCGCCACGCCCTGCGTCATCAGATGGTCAAGCTCGGCATGTCGCTGGGCGTGCAGGTCACGCATACCGGCGCGGATCCCGCGCGTCCCGCTCCTATTGGTGGCGACGAGGACGACGAGAACGGCATGTAAAGCGGGCGTGGCGCGCCGTCTTCGGCGTGGCACGGGCGATGCTAGTGGATTCCCCCGAGGGGCGCACATGGCGCCGGTCCCGGGGCGCGGACGCAAATTGACGACGGAGATCAGCAATGGCGGCAATCAAGATTCTATGTCCGACCGGTCATCTCGGTTTCACGCCGTTGGAGCCGGCAAGCTTTCGAGCGGGATGTGCGCTGAAGCCCGACTTCATCATCGCCGATTCCGGCAGTTGTGACATCGGTCCCTATCCGCTTGGCGCCGACGGACAGGCGAGCCCGCCGGCCTGGCAGCGGCACGATCTCGAAGTCATGCTCGTCGAGGCGCGCAAGCTCGGCGTGCCGATGATCATCGGCTCAGCGTCGGACACCGGGACCGATCGCGGCGTCGACCAGTTCGTCGCGCTGATCCGTGAGATCGCCGCGGCCCACCGCATGGCGCCGTTCAAGCTCGCCGCGATCTATTCGGAAATCGCGGTGTCCGATCTGCGCAGCCGTGCGGCGCGCGGCACCCGGATCGAAGGGCTCGACGGTCGCCCCGATGCGGACGACGACGTGCTGTCGCGGACGTCTCGTGCCGTAGCGGTGATGGGCGCCGAGCCGATCCAGGCGGCGCTGCGCGCGGGCGCCGATGTCGTGATTGCCGGGCGCTCCAGCGACTGCGCGATCTTCGCGGCGCCGCTGATGAATGCGGGAAGCTCCCCGGCCACAGCCTACTACGCCGGCAAGCTCATGGAATGCGCGTCGTTCTGCTGCGAGCCGTTCATGGGCAAGGAGTCGATCCTCGGCCGCATCGAAGGCGACGACGTGTTCGTCACCGCCATGCATCCCGGCCAGCGCTGCACGCCGGCCTCGCTGGCCAGCCACGCGATGTACGAGCGGTCGTCGCCCGATCGCGAGTACGTCGCCGGCGGCTATGTCGACATGACCGAATGCCGCTACGAACAGGTCGACCCCAAGACGACGCGGGCGACGGGCGCGCGCTTCGTCAAGAGTCCGGTCTGCATGGTCAAGCTCGAGGGTGCCGGGAAGGTCGGCGAGCGTCGGCTGTCCGTTGTCGGCGTGCGCGACCCCTACACCATCGCCAATATCGACCGCGCGATCGTGTGGGCGAAAGATCGCCTGGGCGAGCGGTTTGGGCCGATCGGCGGCGCGTACCAGGTCTACTACCATCTCTACGGACGCAACGCGGTCATGGAGGGGCTCGACCCGAATCCGGAGATGGCGCCGCACGAATTGGGGATCGTCGTCGAGGTCGTCTGCGCCGACGGCAAGCGGGCCGAGGAGATCTGCGCGCTCGCTGCGCGCAACTTGTTCTATGCGCGCCTGCCGGACGTCAAGGGAACGGCCGGAACGGCTGCGCTGATGTCCGATGAAGTCCTGATCGGCAAGGCGGGCTATGAGTGGACGCTCAATCACATCATCGCCGCCGCGAACCCGGAGGAACTTTTCCGGACACGCTTTCACGACGTCGCGCCGGCCGGCGCGAAGGAGACGGTCTGATATGAGCGCAACGACCCTTCGGGACCTGGCGTCGACGATCCGCAGCAAGAATGCAGGAGTCGACCACATCACCTTCGACATCATCTTCCGCGAACGCGCCAACTTCGAGCGGGTGCGCGATGCCAAGGTGCTGACGCGCGACACGGTCGCGGCGCTGTTTCGCATCGAGCCGGCGCGGATCACCGACTTCGTCGTGTTCGAACCCGCCAATGCGATCAAGTTTACGATCCGCCGGCTGCGGCCGAGCGGCGGGCCGGGCGAGCACGACGTCTTCGGCTCGCAGCAATATCCGCCGCTCTTCGACGTGCGCGTTCCCTGATTCCGCCAGTGGCCGGCGTCAGTCGTCGCCGGCCGGCGCCGGCGGGCGCGGGGGGAAGCGCAGCAGCGCGCCGAAGGCAAGCAGGGAGACCGCGGCGACGGTGAGATAGCCGATGTCGAAGCGGCCGGTCGCGGCCACCAGCAGTGCGAAGCCTGCGGGGCCGACGACGTAACCGAGGAAGATCAGGATCGTCGCCCCTGCGGTCGTCTCGCCGATCAGGCTGCGCGGCACCAGCCTGGCGATCTCAGACAGTTGGACGCCGTTCCAGCTCGACACTGTTATGCCGGCGACACCGGCAAGGGCGCAGAGCATCCAGTACGGCCACTCCGCGGTGGCGAACGACAGGACCGCGGAGGTAGCAGCCGACGCGACGGCGACGCATCGCAGGACCGGAATGCCCGACCCAAGCCGGTCGGACACCCAGCCGAGTACGATGCGCCCGAAGATGCCGGTGACTTGCATAACGGCATAGACCGCACCGGCGGCCGGGAGGCTCAGGCCGAGATCGGTCACGCCGATCGTCACCAGGAACGCCATCCACACACCCTGGTTGAGCGCGAAGCACGCGCCGACGAGCATCAGCGGCGGCAGGGTGGGAACTGCCGCAAGCGCGCGCAACGGCCGCAGGAGATTGTCGATCGCGAAAAAGGTTCCGACGTCGAGACGCTGGCGGCGGTCGCGGTCGACGTCGACGCGCTCGCGCAGCAGCTGGACGGCGGCGATCGTCGTCAGTGCCGCGGCGACGCTGAAGATCAGCGTCGAATGCCAGCCGAACGCTTCGACGAGCGCCGGCAGAATGAGGCCGGCCAAAACGCCACCGAGCGGAACGCCGGCCTGCTTGATCGAGAAGACCAGGCTGCGATGACGCTTCGGTGCGTAGCGCTGAAGGACCTCGCTGCCCGCGGAAGGCGACGGCCCATAGCCGAGGCCGATCAGCAGGCTGGCGATCGCCGGGATGGCGATGAAGGGAATGGCGAGCAGTGCAGCGCCGATGGCGCCGAAGGCGAGGCCGATCTGCAGGGCGCGAATGGGACCGCCGCGCCGCAGCAGCGGTGCGCCGGCGACGAGGAAGATGATCGAGCCGACCGTCGAGACCGCGGAGAGATGGCCGATCGCCGACGGCGCCATGCCGAACTCCGCCGTCAGCACCGGTGCGATCGTCGGCACCAGTCGGGAAAGGAAAGCGGTGGTCGTTTGGATCGCCAGCGTGGCGACGAGAGGCCACAGCCACGTGCCGAGCCGAAAGGACGTCGCATCGCCCGGACGATTTGAGGCGGGGCCGTCCATCAGGTGTTCACGTCGAGTCCTTGAATGCGGGATCCGGCGACCGACCGGTGATCGCTTACGTCGCGGCCGAGCGGCGTGACGATACGTCGTTTGGTCGCTCAGGTCGCATGCGAAAACAGAATGGCCGGATGCCGCGTGGCGTCGCTACATGGCCCGCGGTCGCGGATCACAAGGTGTTGCCCCGAGTTCTATAATATGAAACAAAGTTCCAATGAAGTGGCTGCTATGGCCGCGGAGCGACGG
Source organism: Alphaproteobacteria bacterium (assembly GCA_016793045.1). Lineage (GTDB taxonomy): Bacteria > Pseudomonadota > Alphaproteobacteria > CACIAM-22H2 > CACIAM-22H2 > JAEUKZ01. Next base: position 18,473 of record JAEUKZ010000077.1, on the reverse strand, counting down.
AATGCGATGGCGATGAACTTGGGAGGCGACGGCATCAAGGGCGCGCAGGCGTTCGGGAAGGCGATCAGCGTCCTCAATCTGATCGCGGATGCCCCGCGGCCGCCTCGCTTCACCGATCTCATGGCTGCGTCCGGCCTGCCCAAAGGCACTCTGCACCGCATTCTCAGCGCGCTGATCGACCAGCGCCTGGTGCGGCTCCAGGCGCGCGACCAGACATACCGGCTCGGGTCGCGCCTGTTCGAACTCGCCCACCGTGTCTGGGCCAACTTCGATCTGCGCGATGCAGCCGCCGCGGAAATGCAGCGCCTCGCAGATCTGTGGCGCGGGTCGGTCCATCTTGCAGTTCCCGACGGCACTGAAGCCCTGATCATCGACCTCGCCGAGGCGCCGCAGCCGTTCCGGCTGCCATTCGGTGTCGGCCGTCGTCTGCCGCTCTATGCGAGTGCACTCGGCAAGGCGCTGCTTGCCTTCGCGACGCCGGATGCGCGCGGAGATGCGGTGAGCAGGCTGCAACCGGAGGCGATGACGCAACGGACGATCGTCGATCGCACGGCGCTCGAACTCGAGCTCGATCTGACCATCGTTCGTGGCTACGCCCTCGACGACGAGGAACTGGAGACCGGGATACGTTGCGTTGCCGCGCCGATTCTCGATCACACGGGTGCGCCAACCGGCGCGATCAGCGTCTCGCTGCCTGCTTTTCGCCTTTCCAAACCCGATATGCACGTCGCTGCGCGCGACGTCATGGATGCGGCGCGGCAGATCGCCGGAAACGCCGGCGCGACGCCGGTGTTCTCGATCTCGACGCCGCCACGACCCGCCGGCGATCCACCGCGAGACCTCGTACGCGCCGCGCCGGATGCTGGCCTCAATCCCGAATCGCCGATCTGGAATGCGCGGCAGTCGACGCTCTATTGGGTCGACCTGCTTGATCCGCACATGGGATCTGTCAAGGCGGGGCGCAATCCCGGACCGATGCTGCCGCTGCACGAACTCGTGTCCTGCATCGCGTTGCGGCAGTCCGGCGGCCTGATCGCAGCGACCCGTCGCGGTCTTTCGGCCCTCGATCCCGAGACGGGCAAACTGAGCCCGATTGCGGAAATCGAAGCGGACCGCCCACGCAACCGACCGAATGATGGCCGCTGCGATCGCGCTGGTCGCTTCTGGGTCGGCACGATGGCTATGGGTGGAGCCGCAGCGCAGGGAGCGCTCTATCGCGTCGATGCCGATCGCCGCGTTACCCGCATCGACAGCGGTTTCGGTGTGTCGAACGGCATCGCCTGGAGCCCCGACGATCGCTGGATGTATTTCGTCGATTCGCGCGTACGCACGATCTACCGCTACCGCTTCGATCTCGCCTCCGGCGTCGCGGAGGGCCGCGAGGTGTTCGTCGACCTGACCGGCGAGGCCGGCAATCCGGCCGGGCTCGCCGTCGATTGCGAGGGATTCGTCTGGAGTGCGATCTGGGACGGCTGGTCGGTGAAGCGGTTCGATCCGAAGGGCCGGGTCGATCGCGTGGTGCGCCTGCCAGTGCCGCGGCCGACGAGCTGCGCCTTCGGCGGGCGCGGGCTGACGACGCTCTATGTCACGACGGCGCGCACGCGCCTGTCGCGCGAACGGCTGCAGGAGGCGCCGCTGTCGGGGTCGATCTTTGCGCTCGCGGGTACGGTCCGCGGCCAGCCCGAAACGCCCTTCGCCGGCTGATGTTCCGGTGCCCGCCGACGGTTTGACAGGCCGACGGGAACCGCCTATCGTGTTCCACAATATCGACGTAAGTTCCACAATGTAGAAAATCGAGGAGACGCTGGGCCGATGCCGCCAAACGTCACCGTTCCGTCATCGCGCACGGGTTTTGCCGGCGTCTATCCGATCCTCTACGCATTCTTCGATGCCGACGGCCGGATCGATCGCACCGCGATGCGCCGGCAGGTCGAAGCGTGCATCGCCGGCGGTGCTGCCGGCATTGCGGTGCTCGGGTTGGTGACCGAGGTGCACAAGCTCGACACGGTCGAGCGCCGCGAGATCGTCGATATCGTCGCCGAAGCGATCGCCGGCCGCGTCCCGCTTGCGGTGACCGTCGCGGAGCAAAGCGTTCGCGGCCAGGTCGACTTCGTGCGCGGTGCGGAGGCGGCGGGAGCAGCGTGGGTGATCCTGCAGCCGCCTTCGACGAAAGGCTACGCGGAAGGCGAGTATCTGCGCTTCCTCGGTGCCGTGGCGGACAAGGCCGGCGTGCCGGTCGCAATTCAGAACAACCCGACCAATCTCGACGTCGCGCTGACCAACGCGGGCCTGATTGCGCTCCATCGCAACCATGCGAACGTCCGGCTGCTCAAGGGTGAAGGCCCGGCGATAAATGTCGCGCGTCTGATCGAGGAGTCGGACGGCGCCTTCGACGTCTTCTGCGGCCATGGCGGCAAGGAACTGATCACCAACGTCCGCAGCGGCTGCGTCGGATTGATTCCGGCGCCGGATGTGTTCGACATTCAGGTCCGGCTGATGGCGTTGCTGACCTCCAGTCGTCCCGACGACGAAGTGCAGGCCGAAGCATTGCACGCCTCGATCCTGCCGCTCGTGACGTTCATGCTGCAGTCGATCCCTATCCTGCTGGCCTACGGCAAGCGGCTGACTGCGAGACGCCTCGGCCTGGGCGCGGTACACCAGCGCGTGCCCGACCTCCCGACGACCGCGTTCGGCCTTGCCGAGGTCGAGCGCATGAGTCGATCCCTCGGCCCGTTTGCCACAGCAGCGATGCGAGCCGAAGCATGAGCGCCGAGACGATCGAACGCGTCGAAACCTTCATCGTCTCAATTCCGCGCGACGTGCCGTACCTCGGCGCGCTGAGGGCGGGCGAAAGTGCGAACGAGCGCGGCTACTTCGTGCGCAAGGGCAATCGCACCGTCTATCCGCGCACCGATACGTCTGTCCTGGTCAAGGTCACGACGAAGTCCGGCGCGGTCGGCTGGGGCGAAACCTACGGGATCGTGGCGCCGCGAGCGGTTGCCGAGATCATCGACGACCTGCTCGGGCCGCTTCTGATCGGTCGCGATCCGCGCGATCCGGTCGTTCTCCATGAAGACCAGTACGACCTGATGCGCGTGCGCGGCTTCTTCGGCGGCTACTACGTCGATGCGTTGGCGGGCGTCGACATTGCGGTCTGGGATCTTGCCGCCAGGCTCGCCGGTATGCCGCTGGTCAGGCTACTCGGTGGCATGCGTCACGAGCGTATTCCGGCCTATGTCTCGGGGCTGCCCAAGCCGACGCTGGCCGAGCGTGTCGCGCTTGCACAGGAATGGGTTGCCAAGGGGTTCGATGCGGTCAAGTTCGCCGCTGCGGTGGCCGATGACGGCGAGATCGCAGAGATGGCGGCGCTGCGGGCGGGCCTGGGCGCCGCGCCGAAGATCATGGTCGACCTGCACTGGCGCTATACGGCGCTGGAGGCGATCAAGCTGATCGATCGCCTCAATCTTCACGATCTCTATTTTGCCGAAGCCGCATGCCAGCCCGAGGATATCGACGGTCAGGCGCATGTGGCTGCCGCGGTGCGCTGCTCGGTCGCGCTGGGCGAGGAGTGGCGCACGGCATTCGAGTATCGGCCGCGATTCATCCGGCGCTGCATGGACATCATCCAGCCCGAGATGGGCCACACCGGCGTCACCGAGTTCATGAAAATCGGCCGGATGGCGGAGACATTCCATTGCCGGATCATCCCGCACGCCAGCATCGGCATCGGGGTGTTCCAGGCGGCAAGCCTGCACGCGGCTGCGGCGCTGCAGAACGTGCCCTACCACGAATACCAGCATTCGATCTTCGACAAGAACCTGCGCTACGTAACCGGCGACATGCGGTGCGAGCGGGGCTTCTTCCATCTGCCGGGCGGAGTCGGGCACGGCGTCGCGCCGACCGACGACGTCTGGAAGCACGTCGTGAAGCACTGAGCCATGACCAGGGGCACCTTACGCCGGGCCGTCATGGTGCATGCCACCGGGACGTTCATTGCCGCGCCTGCCGATCCGCATGGACCGGCATGGCGTTCGCACACGGCCGCGCACGAACAGCGAACGACAAACCAGAACCAGTGAGGGACGCCATGATGACGACATCGAGACGCCGTATCCTCGCCGCAACAGCCGCATCGGTCGCGCTCGCGGCACCAGCCATCCGCCGCGCCGCAGCGCAGCAGGCGGTCACGCTCGACTTTCCGAGCTGGCAGGCCGAGGAAGCGGGCATCAGCAACTGGTGGCGTGCCGTCATCGCGCGCTTCGAGCAGCAGAACCCCGGCGTGAGGGTCAACCTCTTCCAGATTCCGTTCGCACAGTTCATCAACCAGATGACGACGCGCTTCGCCGGCAACAACCCGCCGGACATCGTCCATCTGCCGACGCGCAATTTCGCGAGCTTCGCGGCGCAGGACTGGCTGGCTCCGCTCGATGACCGGCTGCGGCAGACCGACGTCGCGCAGACGTGGACCGGCCTTCGCGAAGAGATGGTCTGGGACGGCAAGACCCAGGGCATTCTGCTGATGGGCTATGGCAGCATTCTCTTCTACAACGAGCGGCTGCTCAACGAGGCGGGCCTCGCCGTGCCGACGACGCCGGACCAGTTTCTGTCGGCGATCGAGCGGCTGACGCGGCGCGACCAGGGCCAGTTCGGCTTCGGCGCCACCACGGTCGAGCATCCACAGATTCTCGTCGACGTCGGCACCTGGGTGACCGGCCTCGGACTCGACTGGGTCGAGGGCGGTCGCTACCGGTTCACCGACCCGCGCATCGTCGCTGCCTTCGACCAGTACCGCCGCGCGATCCGCTTTGCTCCCCCCGGCCAGTCTGCCGAGGCGTCGCGGCAGCTTTTCGTCGACGGCAAGATCGGCTTCGTGCGCGACGGACCCTGGGTGTGGGCAGCGACGCAGCGCGCCAACGAGGCGCTTCGGCCGAGCCTCAAGATCGCCCGCCTGCCGTTCCAGTATGTCAGCGGCGGAACGTCGAACAGCCTGCACATGTCGTCGCGCCTGACGGGACGCAAGGCGGAACTGGTCTGGGAGTTCATGAAGCTCGTGATCACCCCGGAAATGCAGGAGCAGTTCACGGTGCTCTCCGGCGCGCCGGCACCGCGGCGCGGCGCGTTGAGCGCGGCGCAGGCCGAGCGCCTGCCGCATCTGCGGATCGTCAACAGCGCGGCGGAGGAGGCGCGCAACCTGTTTCCGACCCTTCCGGTGCTGCGCGAAAACTACAACGAGTTCGCGCGCGCCCTCGCGCAGGCAGTCATGCGCCTGCAGTCGTCCGATACGCCCACGGCGCCCGTCCTTGCCGCCCTGCAAGCGACGCTCGAGCGGCAGATCCCGCTGCGCTGAACGCGATGCCGGCTGTCACCACGATGCCCGCGCTCGACCCGCAGGAATCTGCGGCGCGGCGTCGTGCGTGGTGGCCGGCGCGTCGCACGGTCCTGGCCTACGGACTGCTCGCCCCGGCCTTCGCGGCCGTCGTGTTCCTGATCGCCTATCCGCTCTATCTGGCGCTCGCCGTCAGCTTCCGCGAAGGGCGGACAATGAACCTCGCGCGCCTCGACCGGCTTCCGGTCGGTTGGGGGAACTATGCGCGCGTCTTCGACGACCCGGCATTGTGGTCCGCGTTCGCGCGCTCTGCCGTGTACGTGGGCGGCGCGATCGTTCCGGCGTTCGTCATCGGGCTGCTGCTCGCGCTGCTGCTCAACCGCGTTTTTCCGGGACGGCGCTGGCTTCGCAGCGTCATGATGCTGCCCTGGGCGGTGCCGGGCGTCGTCGTGTCGATCGCCTTCCTCTGGCTTTTCGACGGTTCATACGGCGTCGTCAATTCGCTGCTGCGCCGCGTCGGCGTGCTGGATGAAGGCATCGCGTGGTTCGCCCGCCAGGACACCGCGATGCTCGCGGTCGTCGTCCCGACGGTGTGGAAGGCTTTCCCCTTCTTCGCGCTGACGGCCCTTGCCGCGATGCAGGCGATACCGCTTGCTCTCTATGAAGCCGCGCGGATCGACGGGGCAGGGGCCCTGGCGCAGCACCGCTACGTCACATGGCCGGGCATTCGCGGGCCGATGCTGCTGGCGCTGATCCTCAATGCGCTTTGGGCGCTCAAGGAACTCGACATCGTCTACGTCACGACCGGCGGCGGGCCGGCCGGCGCCACCGAGACCTTGGCGCTGCGCATCTATTTCGAGGCGTTTCAGTACTTCCGCCTTGGCTCGGCCTCGGCGCTCGGCCTGATGTTGATGGTCCTGTGCGCCGTCCTGGTTCTGCTTGCCCTGCCGCGCTTGCGGCAGCGCTTCTTCTAGGAGGGCTCGATGCAGCGCTCCCCCGTCGGCACGACCGTCCTCGCGACCCTGATTGCCGCCTTCATCCTTTTCCCGGTCTACTGGATGGTGGTGACGTCGCTGCTGCCGACCGACATCGTGCTGTCGCGTGATCCGCCTCTGCTGCCGCCGCTCTCGGCGATCTCGCTTCAGGCCTATGCCGATGTGTTCGAGCGCAAGCCGCTGCTGACCTGGCTCGTCAATACGCTGTTCGTCACGCTCGGGTCGGTCGCCGTCGCCCTCGTGATCTCCACGCTCGCCGGCTACAGCCTGTCGCGCTTTCGCACGCGCGGCCAGCAGACCGCGGGCTTCGTGCTGCTGCTCAGCAAGATGCTGCCGCCGACCCTGATCGTGATCCCGTTCTTCATCATGTTCACGAGCTTCGGCCTGATCGACTCGCTCTTCGGCCTCATGCTCGCCAATGCCGCCGTCGGCGTGCCATTCGCATCGTGGCTGATGAAGGGCTTCTTCGACGGCATTCCCTACGAACTCGAGCAGGCCGCGATGATCGACGGCTGCAGCGAACTCGGCGCGATGCGGCGTATCGCGGTGCCGCTTTGCCGCCCGGGTATCGCGGCCAGTGCGGTCTATCTCGGGATCGTTGCCTGGGCGGATTTCGTGTTCGCCCGCACCCTGGTCTCCCAGCCGGCCAACTGGGTGCTGACGGTCGGCCTGCAGTCCTTCGTCGGCGAACACAGCGTCGATTGGGCGATGCTGATGGCGGCCGGCTCGCTCTCGCTCATTCCCGTCGTGATCCTGTTCCTGCTGCTCGAACCGTTCCTGGTGAGCGGCATGACCCACGGCGCCGTTGCGAACTGACCTTTGACAACGAACACAAGAGGAGGAACCGCACCATGAAGACGACCAGACGCGAATTTCTCGCTGCCGCCAGCGCCCTCGGTTTCGGCGCCGCGGCCGGACCTGCCTTCGCGCAACAGCGCACGCTGACGTATATCGGCTGGAGTCATGACGAGGCGGCGAGCAAGCCGGTGCTGACCGAGATGTTCAACGCGTTCAGCACCGCGAACCCGTCCGTGCGGCTCGAAACCATCGGGTTTCCATGGGCGCAAATGCAGCAGAACCTCATTCTGCGCATGCGTGCGGGTCAGCCGCTCGACGTCGCCCAGCTCGCCGAGCGCTGGCTGCCGACCTTCGCGGCGCTGAACAACCTCGCCGACCTGAACGAGTTGTTCGGTCGTGCTGCGCTGGAAGAGAAGATCGACGCCGGGCTGCTGCGCATCGGCCAGTCGGGCGGCAAGCAGCTCGGACTGCCGTGGACGGCCGCATCGATCGGCATGGTCGCGAACCGCAAGGTCCTCGGCGACGCCGGCGTCAACCAGATCCCGACCACGGTCGACCAGTTCGTCGGTGCGCTGCGGGCGATCAAGCGCAGCAACCCGGAAGCGGTGCCCTATGCGCTTGCGACCAAGAACAACCTGTCGATGAGCCCCGACTTCCAGGTCTGGCTGTGGACCTTCGGCGGGCGCCTGCTCGACAACGACGGCGCCGTGAAGGTCAATGGCGAGGCTGGCGTGCGCGCGCTGTCGTTCCTCGTCGACCTGATGAAGGAAAATCTCGCGGCCCGCGACATCGACCGGCCCGACGCGCGCCGACTTTTCGGCCAGCACCGGACCGGTTTCTATGCCGATGCGCCGCTCGCGCGCGGATTTGCGCGCGACAACAGCGGACAGGGGCGGGCGTTCGACCAGTATGTCGCTGCCGCGCCGTATCCGGTGGTCGCCGCGGGCAACAATCCGCAGTCGGTCGCCTGGGGACACCTGCTGGTCATGCCGATCATCGGCGGGCGGCGGCCGACGCGCGACGGCGACGCGGCGCGCTTCGTCCAGCATCTCGCCTTCAACGACGACATGCAGATGAAGTATTTCGAGGCGGTCGGGCTCTTCCCGGTCACCAAGACCGCGCTCGCACGCGTACGCGACGATGCGTACGTCACGCAATGGGCGCGCTATGCCAGCTTCGCCGAGGCGGACGAGCCGTCCAAATGGGCGAACGCCGCCGACCTCACGACGATCGTCGGCGAAGAGGTGCAGGCGGCACTGCTCCAGCAAAAGCCGCCGCAGCAGGCGATCGCCGACATGGCGCGCCGGCTCGAGCAGCGCATGCGCGACGTCCGCCGCGGCTGATGCTGCCGCTCTCCGCACGTGCACCGCAGGTGGGCGGGCTGAAGCGCGCGGAAGCGCGCTTCGGCATCGCCCTCGTGGCGCTGCCGCTCGCCGCCTTCACGGCGGTGATCCTCTATCCGTTCGTGGACGCGCTGCGGCTGTCGCTCTACCGCTACACGCTGATGACGCCGCAGCCGGTCTTCGACGGGCTGCGGAACTTCGAGCGGCTGGCGGAAGACGGGGAAATCGGTCCGATCTGGGTCAATACCGTCGTCTTCGTGGTGGCGACGACGGCGGCGACCTTCGTGCTCGGCCTCGCCTGGGCGATCATCCTCAATCAGCCGTTCCGCGGGCGGACCATCATTCGCTCGGCGTCGCTGCTGCCGTGGGTGCTGCCGAGCACCGTCACCGCGTTCATCTGGGCGTGGATCCTGAATGCGCAGTACGGCGTGCTCAACGCGGCGCTGCTGGTCGCGGGACTGATCGACGAACCGATCGCCTGGCTGGCGACGCCCGAAGGCGCGATGTCGGGGGTCGTTCTGGCAAAGACGTGGCTTTCCGTCCCGCTATTCTCGGCCTTCTTCCTCGCCGGTTTGCAGGCACTGCCGCTGGAGCAGGTCGAGGCGGCACGCATCGACGGCGCGACGAACGGACAGGTGATCCGCCACGTCGTCCTGCCGCATCTGCGCACCACGATGGTCGTCACGCTCGTGCTCGGCGCGATGGGCAACCTGCAGCAGTTCGATGTCATCTACGCGATGACCGGCGGCGGGCCGGTGCGCGCGACGACGGTGCTTTCGCTCGAGGTGCGGCGCCAGGCGTTCGAGAACTGGAACATCGGCCTCGCTTCCGCGGTCGGGGTTATCTGGTTCCTCACCATCGCGGGGCCGGCCTACATCTACCTCCGCTCGCTGTTCCGGCAGGGGTGACGACGTGCTCGATCTCGCCTCGCGCCGCGCTCAGTTCGTGTTCGGATCGATCGCAACAGCGATCGGATTCTTCCTGTTCTTTCCGCTGTTCTGGATGATCTCGACCTCGTTCAAGCCCGAAGCCGAGGTCTTTCGGCGCATTCCGTCCCCGCTGCCGATCGCTCCGACGATCCAGAACTATGTCGGCGCGCTCACCCGCAGCGAGCTGCCGATCTACCTCCAGAACTCGCTCGTCACCGCCGGGCTCGGCGCGCTGCTCACGACGGTGCTGGCCGTCTGCGCGGCATACAGCTTCGCCAAGTTCGCCTATCGCGGCCGTACCGCCCTCATGCTGCTGATGATTTCGGCGCAGATGTTTCCTTTTGCCGTCCTGCTGATCACGCTCTATCCGTTGATGGACGCTGCCGGCCTGCTCAATACGCGCATCGGGCTGATCATCTCCTACATCGTCTTCGCGCTGCCCTCCGGCACCTACATGCTCTACAGCTATTTCATCAACATCCCCACGGAGGTGATCGAGGCCGCGCGGGCGGACGGCGCATCGGAGCTGCGCATCCTCACGGTGATCGTGCTGCCGCTGTCGATACCGGGCTTGGTGACGGTCGGGCTCTACGCCTTCATGTGGGCGTGGAACGACCTGCTCTATTCGCTCACGCTGATCACCGACCCGTCGCTGCGCACGGTCGGGCCAGGACTTCTGCTGTCCTATCTCGGGGAGTCACGCAACGACTGGGGTGGCGCGATGGCGTCGTCGCTGATCGCGTCGCTGCCGGTCGTCGTCGCCTTCGCGCTGGTACAGAGGTTCTTCATCCAGGGCCTGACGGCCGGGGCGGTGAAGTCGTGATCGCGCGACCGTCCCGCGGCGACGTGCGTGGCCGGCTCGCCGGACGGACCGCGATCGTCACCGGTGCCGCGCAGGGGATCGGCAAGGGGATCGCCCGGCTTTTCGCCGCCGCGGGTGCGCATGTCGTTGCCGCCGATCTCGACGGGCCGACGCTGGCGGCGACGGTCGAGGATATCCGCGCGGTCGGCGGCGCTGCCGTGGCCGTAACTGCGGACATGACCGCGCCGGACTCGGCGAAGCGGCTGGTCGGGGCGGCCAGGGCAGCCGGTCGGCTCGACATCCTGGTCAACAACGCCGCGACCTACGCCGTGAAGCCGCTGCTGGAGACGAGCGACGAGGAGTGGCGGGATACGCTCGATGCCTGCCTGACTCAGGTCTTCGCGATGAGCCGTGCCGCGGTTGCGGCGATGGTTGCCGACGGACAGGGCGGCGCGATCGTGAACATCGCCTCGGTCAACCAGATTCTCGCCAACCCGAACCTGCCCGCCTACACGGCGGCGAAGGGCGGCGTGCGCGCGCTGACGATGCAGATCGCAATGCAGTACGGCCCGCGGGGCGTGCGCTGCAACGCCCTCTCGCCCGGCCTGGTCGTTACCGAAAAGCTCGCGCCGGCAATGACGGACTACGACGTCCGCATGAACGTCGAGGCCTATCCGGTGGGACGGCTCGGCGCACCGCTCGACGTCGCCTACGCGGCGCTGTTCCTGGCATCCGACGAGTCGTGCTTCGTCAACGGCGTGGACTTGCCGGTGGACGGAGGATTGTCGGTGGTCGCGGCATCGGCGCTGGTGTCGCCGCGCGTCCGCCGCTGGTATGGCCGGGCCCCATGGCCCGATCCGCAGGAGAAGCTATGAACGCCTACGCCTTGTCCGGAGTCTTTCCGATCGTCCCGACCCCCTTCCTCGATGACGGCCGGCCGGCCGAAGCGGATCTGGCGCGCGTCGTCGATTACATCGTCAAGGCCGGTGCCGACGGTCTCGTTTTTCCCGGCGTCGCCAGCGAGTTCGATACGCTCCGGCCGGAGGAGCGCCGCAACCTCGTCGACCTCGTCGCGCGCGCGAATGGCGGCCGCAAGCCGTTGATCGTCGGCGTCTCGGCGGGCGACGCTGCCGCGTCGATTGCGCTGGCGCAGCAGGCGCGCGACGTCGGCGCTGCGGCGGTGATGGCGATGAACCCGGCGAGCCTGCGCGACGATCCCGCCGGCATTGCGGCGTACTACCGCGCGGTCGCCGCCATCGGCCTGCCGATCGTGCTGCAGAACGCGCCGCCGCCGCTCGGATCGGCGCTGACGATGGACAAGGTCGCGCGGCTGGTCGACACGATTCCCGGGGTCGACTACGTCAAGGAGGAGACGATGCCGTGCGGCCAGCGGATATCGCAGCTGCTCGCCCTGGCCCCGGTTCGCCTAAAGGGCGTGTTTGGCGGCGCCGGCGGCCGCTACATCACGGACGAGCTGGCACGCGGGGCCGTCGGCACGATGCCGGCCGCGGAGTTGACGGAACTCCATGTCCGCCAGTTCGCCTGCCATCGCGCCGGCGATGCGGCGGGCGTCCGGGCGCTGTTCAACCGCATGCTGCCGCTGCTGAACTTCCAGGCGGTCTTCCGGATGGCGATGACCAAGGAGGTGCTGCGCCGCCGCGGCGTCATCGAGCACACGCATGTGCGTGCGGCCGGACCGCGCCTTGACGACGGCGATCGCCGCGAACTCGATGCCATGATGGCCGAACTCGCCGACATCCTGGCGCCGAAGGTCGCGGTCAACCTGCAGTGAAGGGCTGGTCCCGAGTGGCGCGCCCGGCGAGACTCGAACTCACGACCTCTAGCTCCGGAGGCTAGCGCTCTATCCAACTGAGCTACGGGCGCACTCGTGGGACCGGGAAAATAGCCAAATCCGATCGGGAGCGCAAACGGTTCCGGTGCATGGCCGAAACGCGCATCAGGGCGCGACGCGGTCGGCGCCCGACGGCAGGGGGGTCGCCGGCGCGCCCGGCCGGGCGAGGATCCAGGCGGCGATGTCATTGATGACGACCTGGCCCCTGCGATCCCGGGTCAGGAGATGGTAGCCGTCATTGTAGACGGCGATCCGCCGGCGCTCCGGTCCGGCCGGCGGCATGCGCGCGAGCGCGGCGCGCATCATGTCCGGCGGGATGATCTCGTCACGCCGGCCCATCAAGATCAGCGCCGGCGCATCGAAGTGCGACACCGATTCCACGGCCTCGTCGACGAGGTCGACGAGGCCGCTGATCGTGCCGATCCGTGTCTCGCGCACGACCAGCGGGTCGCGGATCAGCGCGCGCACCGCCTCGGGGTTGTCGGTCGGCCGGAAGCCGAAATCGGGCGCCCGCCCCGCGAGCCACGGCATTGCCCGGCTGGCGAGCCAGAGGATCGGCGCGGCGCCGGGCGGCAACGTGCTCCGGCCGCGCAGGCCGGGCGCGAGCAGGATGAACCCCGCGGCGGCGCGGAAGCGGCCGCGGGCCACGCCGGCGAGAATCTCGGCGCCGCCCATGCTTTCGCCGAGCATGTAGACCGGCACGCCCGGATGGCGCGCGGCGACGAGCGACAGCGCCGCGTCGGCATCCTCGATCAGCGAGTCGCTGCCGGGCCACAGGCCGCGGTCGGGCGCGCCGCCGAAGCCGCGCTGGTCATAGGCGTAGGTCGCGATCGCGTCGCGCGCGAGCCGGGCGCCGACCGGGGCGAAGGCGTTGGCGTAGTCGTTGAACCCGTGCAGCGCCACGACCGCGGCGCGCGCGGGCGAATCGGGAAGGTAGCGGATCAGCGGCAGCGCGGCCCCGTCGCCCATGACGAAGCGCGTGTCTTCGAGCCGCGGCGGCTGATGCGGCGGCCCGGCCGGTGCGAGCGTCGGTGCGCAGGCGGCGGTCAGCAGGGCGCCGGCGCATGCGAGCGCCATGGCCAGGGACCGCGCCGGGCGGACGCATCCGGCCGCATTCATGCGTTCATGCGGCGGTGTCGCCGTGGCGGCGCGTGAGGCGCAGGAAGAGGTCTTCCAGGTCGCTTTCCTCGGTCGACAGGTCGACGATGCCGAGGCCGGCGCCGCGCACCGCTTCGATGATCTCGCCCACCCGCGTGCTGCTCGGCCGGAAGCGGACGACGACATGCCGCGGGCCGTCGAGCGTCGCCCCCCAGCCCACGAGCCCCGCGGGGGTCTCCAGGAGGTCGCAGTCGACGAGGATGCGCAGCTCCTTGCTGTCGAGCTGGCCGACCAGCGCCGTCGTCGTGTCGCAGGCAATGAGCTTGCCGCGATCGATGATCGCGATACGGTCGCACAATTCCTCCGCCTCCTCGAGGTAGTGCGTGGTCAGCAGCACCGTGGTGCCGCGCGCGTTGAGCGTGCGGACATAGGCCCACAGCGAGCGGCGCAACTCGACGTCGACGCCCGCGGTCGGCTCGTCGAGCACCAGGACCGGCGGGGCGTGGACGAGCGCTTTGGCGACCAGCAGCCGCCGGCGCATGCCGCCCGACAGCGTTCGGGCATAGGCATCCGCCTTGTCGGCGAGGCCGACCGCGGCGAGGATCTCGGCCGTCCGCCGCTCGCGCGGCGGTACCCCGTAGAGCCCTGCCTGGACCTCCAGCAGTTCGCGCGGGGTGAAGAAGGCGTCGAGGTTGAGCTCCTGCGGCACGACGCCGATCGCCGCCCGGCTGCCGCGCGGATCGCGGTCGATGTCGATGTCCCAGATGGACACGCTGCCGGAGGTCTTGTTGACGAGGCCGGCCAGGATGTTGATCAGGGTCGACTTGCCGGCCCCGTTGGGACCGAGCAAGCCGAACAGTTCGCCCTTGAAGATCGACAGCGAGACCCCGTCGAGCGCGCGCTTGCCGCCCTTGTAGACCTTGACGAGATCGGTGACCGCGACGGCGGCCGGGCGGACGCGTTCGGCTGCGGCAGGCGGTGTGGCAGGGTGGGATTGCAACATGGCGGGCTTTCGCTATCATCCGCGCGCGTCGGCGGTCAATGTCGGCGCAATCACCCTAGCGCGAGCCCAGCGGCAGAGGTAGCGAGCATGGTCATCGAGCCCCCCGAAACGATCGAAGTCGAGACGACGCGGGTCGCCTGCGACGGCGGCGGCGCGCTCGGCCATCCCCGCGTCTATCTCAGCCTCGGCCCCGACGGCCGGGTCGAATGCCCGTATTGCGACCGTCTTTATGTCCTCAAGGCCGGGGCCAAGCACGGCGGCGGACATTGACGGTCTAGCGCCGTCGCAACCGTCCGCCGGATGACGATCGCAGGGAGCCGACAGATGGCCGGAGCCGAAACGAAGCCGGCCGCGAACGGCGCCAAGCGCGTCTACCTGATCGACGGTTCGGGGTTCATCTTCCGCGCCTATCATGCGCTGCCGCCGCTGACGCGGCCCGACGGCACGCCGGTCGGCGCGGTGCTCGGCTTCGTCAACATGCTGCTGCGGCTGCTCGGCGACGCCAAGGCCGACCATGTCGCGGTGATCTTCGACACCTCGCGCCGGAGCTTCCGCAACGAGATCTACGGCGACTACAAGGCCCACCGGCCGGATGCGCCGGAGGACCTCGTCCCGCAATTCGCGCTGGTGCGCGAGGCGACGCGCGCCTTCAACCTGCCGGCGGTCGAGCAGGTGAACTACGAGGCCGACGACCTGATCGCGACCTATGCGCGCCTCGCGCGCCAGGCCGGCGAGGAGGTCGTCATCGTCTCCTCCGACAAGGACCTGATGCAGCTCGTGCGGCCCGGCGTCGGCATGCTCGACCCGATCAAGTACAAGCCGATCGGCGAGGCCGAGGTGCGCGAGAAATTCGGCGTGGCGCCGGACAAGGTGGTCGAGGTCCAGGCGCTCGCCGGCGATTCGGTCGACAACGTGCCGGGCGTGCCGGGGATCGGCGTCAAGACGGCGGCCGAGCTGATCAACACTTATGGCGACGTCGAGACGCTGCTGGCGAGGGCGGGCGAGATCAAGCAGCCGAAGCGGCGGGAGAACCTGCTCGCCAACGCCGACAAGGCCCGCATCAGCCGCGAGCTGGTGAAGCTCAAGGACGACGTGCCGGTCGAGACGCCGTTCGACGACCTGCATCGCCGCGACCTCGATCCGCAGGCCCTGCTCGCCTTCCTGCAGACGCAGGGCTTCCGCACCGTGATCGCGCGGCTGCAGAGCGAGGGCAAGCTGCTCGACGGCGCGGTCAACCTGGCGGAGCCGCCGCCGGCCGTGGCCGATGCGGGCGCAGGCGGCGGGCCGGCCGCCGTGGCGCCACCCGCCGCGACGCCTGCTGCGCCGCCGGCCGCCGGCGAGATGCGCTACACGCTGGTGCAGGACATCGCGACGCTCGAGGCCTGGATGGCGCGCGCGCGCGCCGCCGGCGTCGTCGCGATCGATACGGAGACGACGTCGCTCGACGCGATGCGCGCCGAGCTCGTCGGGTTCTCGCTGTCGGTCGCGCCGGGCGAGGGCTGCTACGTGCCGCTCGGCCACGTCACCCAGGGTTCGCTCGCCGAAGGCGGGCTGGCCTTCACCGCCAAGGCCCAGCCGGTCGGCGGCCAGATCGAGCGCGGCGCGGCGCTTGCCGCGTTGAAGCCGCTGCTCGCGGATCCTTCGGTGCTCAAGGTCGGGCACAACATCAAGTTCGACATGGAGGTCTTCGCGCGGCTCGGCCTCGACGTGACGCCGCACGACGACACGATGCTGATTTCGTACGTGCTGGCGGGCGGCGCCCACGGCCACGGCATGGACGAGCTCGCCGAACGGCTGCTCGGCCGCAAGACGATCACCTATGACGAGGTGACGGGCACCGGCAAGGCGCGCATCAACTTCGCCGAGGTGCCGCTCGACAAAGCGCGCGACTATGCGGCGGAAGATGCCGAGGTCACGCTGGCGCTGCACCAGGCGCTGAAGCCGCGGCTGCTCGCCGAGCGGCTGGTGAGCGTCTACGAGACCATCGAGCGGCCGCTGGTTCCGGTCGTGCGCGACATGGAGATGGCCGGGATCGCGGTCGATCCCGACGAGCTGCGGCGCCTCTCCAACGACTTCGCGCTGCGGCTCGACGAGCTCGAGAAGAAGATCCACAAGGAAGCCGGCCACCCGTTCAACGTCGGTTCGCCCGCGCAGCTCGGCAAGGTGCTGTTCGAGGAGATGAACGTCGCGCTGCCCGACGGATCGAAGCCGAAGAAGACCAAGACCGGCGCCTATGCGACCGGGGCCGACGTGCTCGAGGACCTTGCCGCCGCCGGCCACGCGCTGCCGCAGCTGGTGCTCGACTGGCGCCAGCTCGCCAAGCTCAAGTCCACCTACGCCGACGCGCTGGTCGAGGAGATCAACCCCGACACGCACCGCGTCCACACCAGCTACGCGATGGCGGCGACGTCGACCGGGAGGCTGTCGTCGAGTGACCCCAACCTCCAGAACATCCCCGTGCGCACCGAGGAGGGCCGCAAGATCCGCCGCGCCTTCGTCGCGGCGGCGGGCTACGAGCTGCTGTCGTTCGACTATTCGCAGATCGAGCTGCGGCTGCTGGCGCACGTCGCCGACATCGGCGCGCTCAAGACCGCGTTCCGCGACGGCATCGACATCCACGCGCTGACGGCGAGCGAGGTCTTCGGCGTGCCGGTCAAGGGCATGGACCCGATGGTCAGGCGCAAGGCGAAGGCGATCAATTTCGGGATCATCTACGGCATCAGCGCCTTCGGGCTCGCGCGCCAGCTGTCGATTCCGCAGGGCGAGGCCCGCAAGTACATCGACGCCTATTTCGCGCGCTATCCCGGCATCCGCGACTACATGGAGCGGACCAAGGAGCAGGCGCGCCAGCGCGGCTACGTGACGACGCTGTTCGGCCGGCGCATCCACCTGCCGGGCATCGCCTCGAAGAACCCGGCCGAGCGCAGCTTCATGGAGCGCGCGGCGATCAACGCGCCGATCCAGGGCGGCGCCGCCGACATCATCAAGCGCGCGATGGGGCGGCTGCCGGCTGCACTCGCCGCGGCGAAGCTCGGCGCGCGCATGCTTCTGCAGGTCCATGACGAACTGCTGTTCGAGGTGCCGCCGGCGGAACGCGCGGCGACGATCGAGGCGGTCAAGCGCGTCATGGAAGGGGCCGACCGGCCGGCGGTCGAGCTCTCGGTGCCGCTGGTGGTCGAGGTCGGCCACGGCCATTCCTGGGCCGAGGCGCATTGATCGAGGCCGACCGTCAGGCCACGCCGAATGTGCGATATTCGCACACGTTATTCACGCGCATAGCCCGTGAATAGGCGTTTTCAGCTGTCAGATCAGTTGCTTGGCGAAGGTTCTATGCAGTATTCATCCGCGGGCCGGGCCCAAGCTGGTTTGGCGGCCGCCCGCCACCGGCAAGCGCCGGGCGCAGTCCTGCAGCCGTTAAAGTACATGTTTTGTTCCGTTTGTCAAGGGCGAAATCGGGTCGCATGAGCACCACGTCAACGGTCCGTATCCGGGAGGTCGCACCGGCCGAGTACCCGGCGATCGCCGATCTTCACATCGCAAGCTGGCGGTCCGCCTATCGCGGCATCGTCAAGGACCGCTTCCTCGACGAGACGATCTATGAGAACCGGCGCGCCCATTGGGCGGACACGGCGACATGGACGATCTGGGGCTTCGTGCTGGCGGCGGAGGCGGCGGACGGCACGCTGCTCGGCTTCATCGCCTGCTGGGAGGACAGGTCGAGCGGCTTCGACGTCCTGCTCGACAATCTGCACATCCATCCCGACTACAAGGGCGGCGGCCTCGGCCGCGCGCTGGTTGCCGCCGCTGCGGCGCGCATCGTCGAGGCCGGCTACCGATCGCTCTATCTCTATTGCTTCCGCGACAATGCACGCGCGCGGCGGTTCTACGCGTCGATCGGCGGCACCGTCGACGAGGAAGGCTTCGACGAGACCTTCGGCGAGAAGCTGCCGCATGTCCGCATCGTGTGGCCGGACGCCGCTGCGCTGGCGGCCCGGTGCAGCGCTGCCGCCGCTGCGGACCGGGACTGACGACGGGCGCCGGCGCAACAACGTCCGGCCGCCAGTCGGCCGCAGAGGAGACCCATGCTGACAATTCTTCTGCTCGTCGCGTCGAACGTGTTCATGACCTTCGCCTGGTACGGCCATCTCAAGTTCACCGACCGGCCGCTGTGGATCGCGATCGCGGCGAGCTGGGGCATCGCGTTCTTCGAATACTGCCTGATGGTGCCGGCCAATCGCTGGGGCTACGGCACCTTTACCGTCGTGCAGCTCAAGACGATCCAGGAGATCGTGACCCTGACGGTCTTCGCCGGCTTCGCGGTGTTCTA
>JAEUKZ010000018.1 GCA_016793045.1 Alphaproteobacteria bacterium | reverse complement strand
GCGCGGCAGGGCGCGCATGCGCTGGGGTAACCGTCTCGAGTACGTGGCGGAGGCCGGCCCGGGCGATTTCATCTTCGTGCCGCCCTACGTGCCGCATCAGGAAATCAACGCCAGCACCGCGGAACCGCTCGAATGCGTGCTCGTGCGCAGCGATCAGCATCCGGTCGTCGTCAATCTCGAGATTGCGCCAGCGGAAAAGCCCGAAGCGGTCGCCTGGATCGACCCGATCCACCGAGAGCCTCCGCGCTGACGCGGCGCGCCATGGCCGACGAATTGAAGGCGGCCCGCTATCGCGCCAATCTGCAGGGGGAGTTCGACAGCGCAGCGCTCTATCGGGCGCTCTCGGAGGCCGAATCCGACGAGCGCCTGCGCGACGTCTATCGCCAGCTTGCGACGATCGAGGAAGCGCATGCTGAATTCTGGCGCAAGCAGCTGCGCCGCACGGGCGAATCGGCGCCGACCCTTCGCGCAGGTTGGCAGACGCGCGCGCTCGCATGGCTCGCGCGGCGTTTCGGGCCGCAGTTCGTGCTGCCAACCGTCAACGCGCTCGAGCGCGGCGACGGCGCCAAGTACGACTCGCAACCCGAAGCCGTGGCGGGCGGACTGCCGGCGGCGGAGCGCGCGCATGCGCGCATCGTGGATCGGATCGTCAACGCGGCGCCGCGCGGCCTGGGGGGCAGCGCGCTGGCGCGGCTCGAGGGCCGCCACCGCGCGATGGGCGGCAACGCGCTGCGCGCCGCCGTGCTCGGCGCCAATGACGGGCTGGTGTCGAATCTCAGCCTGGTGATGGGCGTCGCCGGTGCCGGCGCCTCGCAAGCGACGCTGCTGCTCGCCGGGATCGCGGGGCTCGTCGCCGGCGCGTGCTCGATGGCGATGGGCGAATGGCTGTCGGTGACCAGCTCGCGCGAGTTGTATCAGAAGCAGATCGCGACCGAGGCTGACGAACTCGCGCAGTCGCCCGACGAAGAGCGCATGGAGCTGATGCTGATCTACGAGGCCAAGGGGATCGACAAGCTCCAGGCCAAGACGCTCGCCGACAGGATCATCGCCAACAAGGATACGGCGCTCGACACGCTGGTGCGCGAGGAACTCGGCATCGATCCGCAGGAACTCGGCGGCTCGGCATGGACCGCGGCGGCGACCTCGTTCCTGCTGTTCGCGGCGGGCGCGGTCTTCCCGATCGCACCGTTCGTCGTCTGGTCCGGTACGACGGCCATCGTGGCGAGCGTCGCGCTCAGCGGGATCGCCCTGCTGCTGATCGGCGCGGGGACCGCATTGTTCACGGGCCGCGGCGTCGTCTATTCGGCGGCTCGGCAGATCGCGATCGGGCTCGCCGCGGCGGCGGTGACCTATGGCGCCGGCGCGTGGA
This sequence comes from Alphaproteobacteria bacterium, assembly GCA_016793045.1. Classification (GTDB taxonomy): domain Bacteria; phylum Pseudomonadota; class Alphaproteobacteria; order CACIAM-22H2; family CACIAM-22H2; genus JAEUKZ01. The sequence goes on along the minus strand of JAEUKZ010000018.1, from coordinate 34,317 downwards.
GCGGCGCGGTCCTCGGCGGCTGACGGCGCGGACCGGTGCCGGTCGGGAGCGGCGCCAGGCCGGGCGATGTCATTTTCGCCCGAACTTTGTTCGTATGGCCGCCGCCGCGGTGCAACTTATGTTGCTGTCGCCGCATTGATGTCGGAACCGCACTCCAGAAACCGAGAAACCGATGAACAAAGCTTCCCTGGCTACGCTCGGCGCTGCCGCGCTGGTCGCGCTGTCCGCTTGCACGCCGCGTGCGCCGCAGCCCGGGCCCGTCGCCGCCGCCCCGGCACCCGCGCCCGACCAGTCGCAGACGCTGCCGGCGCCGACGCTCGCACCGCTGCCCGTCGCCGATTGCCGCGGGCCATCCAACGGCAACGTGACTGTGCCGCGCGGCGAGACCAAGGAGAGCGGCTCGGTGCGGTTCTTCTACGCCGGACGCGACCAGAGCTACCGCACCACGCCCTACGTCTACATGCTCGAAACCAACGCGCCGCTGCACAACAGCAGCGGGCAGGTGCGGCGCGGGACGTCGTTCGGGCTGTGGCGCGCGCATACCCAGACGATCGAGGCGTGCGGCCGGCGCTACGCCGTCACGCTCGTGCGCGCAAGCGACGACCAGGCGACGATCGGCGTGCGCCAGCGCTGAGTTCGCCGCCGCGCGCCGCCTGGTCCCGCGCCGGCGCTAGTGGCCGCCGCCGTTCGGCGCTTCGCGCGCGAGCGCCACGCCCAGGATCGTCAGCACCTGGCAGGCGATGATGTAGATTGCCACCAGCCAGGGCTGGCCGCCGGCCGCGGCGACCAGCGCGGTGGCGATGAAAGGTGTCGGGCCGGCGATGAGGACGCCGTTCATCTCGCGCGTCACTGCGATGCCCGTGTAGCGGTATCGGGTCTCGAAGAGTTCCGCAAGGAAGGCCGCCTGCGCGCCCGACGTCGCGCCGAAGCCGATCGCGAAGCCGAGCGCGACGGCGAGCACGACCAGCACCGGATCGCCGGTCTGCAGCAGGAAGAACAGCGGAAACACGTAGAGCGCGTTGAACACCGCGCCGAAGATGAACACCGGCTTGCGCCCGATCCGGTCGGCCAGGCGCCCGAACAGCGGCGTGGTGATGACGCCCGCGGTGGCCGCCACCAGCAGCGCGGTGAGTGCGAGCTGCGCCCCGAGCTGCAGCGTCGCCGTGATGTAGCTCAGCGCGAAGGCGTTGAGCAGATAGGCGTTGGCGTTGTGGCCCGTCACCGACAGGAAGCCGAGGAACATGTCGCGGCCGCGCTCGTGGATGGCGTCGGTCAGCGGCGGGCGCGGCGAATCGCCGAGCTTGCTCTTGGCCTGCTCGAAGCTGGGCGACTCGCGCAGCCTCTGGCGGATGAACAGCGCGACGCCAAGGATCACCACGCTGGCGATGAACGGAACGCGCCAGCCCCAGGCGACGAAGGCCTCCTCGCCGAACGCGGCGCGCATCAGCGCGAAGCCGCCGACGGCCAGCACCAGCCCGGCCGCGGTCGCGGCGTTGGGGATCGAGGTGAAGAAGGCCCGCCGGTTGCGCGGCGTGTGCTCGGAGACATAGGCGATCGCCCCGGCCAGCTCGGCGCCTGCGCCGAAGCCCTGGGCCAGCCGGAACAGCACGAGCAGGATCGGCGCCCAGATGCCGATCTCGGCATAGGTCGGCGTCAGGCCGATCAGCACGGTCGATACGCCCATCACCGCGACGGTGAAGATCAGGGCGGGCTTGCGGCCGATGCGGTCGCCGATATGGCCGACGACGAAGCCGCCGAGCGGCCGCGCGAAGAAGCCGACGGCGAAGGTCGCGAAGGCGGCCAGGGTGCCGATCAGCGGGTCGACATTCGGAAAGAACTGGCGATTGATGATGAGGGCGGCGGCCGCGCCATAGAGCGCGAAGTCGTACCACTCGATGACGGTCCCCACCGCGCTGGCCCAGACGACCGCGCGCGTTTCGGCTTCGGTGCTCTCCCGCATGCATTCCTCCCGCTCGACGCGTGTTGAAGACGGGGATCACCCCCGTCGCAGGCGGCACGCTGCCACAGCGAGAACGGTCAATCAATACAATTTGATTTTAGGCGCGAGGTCCGGCCCTAGGCGCGGGACGGCCGGGCGGTGCTGTGGGCGGGGGCGAGCAGCGGCGTGTCGTAGACCGAACCGTAGGGTGCCTCGGGATGCTGCCAGCGCCATTCGATCCGGCGCAGGACGGTCGCCGCCGCCTGCGTCGTCGGCCGGCCGACGATGGCGAACCGGCCGCCATGGTCGCTGTGCACGTCGGGCGTGCCGACCTTGATCACGCTCAGCGCGTCGGGAACCGCGATGGCGCGCGCGTCGAGCGTCTCGGCGATCGCGGCCGCGCCGGCGAAGCTCGCGACGACCAGCGCGGTCGGGACGTCACGGGCGCGCCGCCTGAACAGGGCGTCGACGACGGCCGGGAGGTCGGTGATGCCCGCGCCGTCCGCGCTCGCCGGCGCCTCGATCAGCGGCATCGTCTCGGGGCCGTGGCCCGCCCATTTGCGCGCGCTCTCGAAAAACCGCGCGCAGGCGCGGAAGAAGTAGTTGCCGGTGCCCTCGGTCACCCAGGCGATCCGCTCGTGGCCGAGGCCGCGCAGGTGATCGAGCGCCAGATCGACGCAGCGGGCAGGATCATTGGAAACCGCGTCCACGTTGAGGTTTTCGGCTGCGTAGCTCTCGATGACCACGCAGTCGCTGACCTGGCGCAGCAGCGCCAGCAGCTCGACGCTGATGATCGAGCTGCGCGGCTGCAGCACGCAGGCGTCGTAGCGCACGCCGCCGCGCAGCAGCGTCATCGCATGCTGGTGGTCGTAGTAGGTAAGGAGCAGCGAATTGTGGCCCTTGCGGATGAGCTCGCGATGCAGCACCTCGACGATGCGGTCGCCGCGCTCGTAAGGCGACTGGTGCCGGAGCGTCAGCACGCTGCGCGGCCGTGCGGGCGCGATGGCGCCGGAACCGACGAAGGTGCCGCGGCCCACGAAACTCGCGATGGCGCCTTCGTCGCGCAGCTGCTGAAGGGCGCTCTGCACCAGATGCTGGCTGACGCCGTGCTCGCGCATGAGCTGGCGCACTGTCGGCAGCCTTGCGCCTTCTTCCAGCCGGCCAATCAGGCGCCGCAGCTCGCGCGCCAGTTGGCTCACCGAATCGGTCGGTTTGGTCTTGGTCATGGTCAGCCAATACAGGCGGGCCGGGGCGGGTCCGTCAACTGTCGCTCTCATCGCATATTATATGTATTGATTGAGTTGACTGGTTGGCAAAGGCCATGGTAGCTCCCCGTCCCGCCGCGCCCTTGCGGCCCATCTGGAGGACAACGCCGTCATGCCGAAACCCCTGCCGTCCGGGATCGTCGCTTCGTCCGTCACGCCGTTCGGTCGCGACGGCACGCCGAATCTGCCCGCCATCAAGCCGCATATCGACTGGTTGATCGCCGAAGGCGTCCACGGCATTTCGCCGCTCGGCAGCTCCGGCGAGTTCTTCGCGATGGAATCGGCGGACCGCAAGCGCGTGCTCGAGGCGGCGATCGAAGCGATCGCCGGCCGGGTGCCGGTGATGGCCGGCACGCATCACTACAGCACGCAGATCGCCGTCGACCTGTCGCGGCACGCCGAGCGTGCCGGCGCGGACTCGCTGCTGATCGTCCCGCCCTACTACGGCGGACCGACCCCGGTCGCGGTCATGGACCACTACCGGCGGATCGCCGGCTCGGTTTCGATCCCGGTCGTGCTCTATCACAACAGCGCGTCGACCGGCGTCGACCTGTCGACCGAGCAGGTGGCGCGGCTCTTCGCCGAAGGCGCCATCGGCGCGGTGAAATTCTCCAACATCCTGCCGGACCGCCTGGTCGAACTGATGCAGGCGACCGATTGGAAGCTGCCGATCTATGCCGGCTTCGACTATGTCGCCTTCGAGGCGCTCTGCCACGGGGCGATCGGCTGGATCTCCGGCCTGCCGAGCGTCACGCCGCGTGCGACGCGCGCGATGTTCGAAACGATCACGCGCGACGGCGACCTGGCGCGCGCACGCGGCCAGTGGAAGGACCTGGCGCCGCTGATGCGCTTCATCTTCGAATCGCACACCGGGCGCAGCGGGGCGCATTGGTGCGCGGTGATGAAGGCGGCCCTCAGCATGATCGGGCCCGATGTCGGCGATCCGCTGCCGCCCACGCCGACGCTCGACCGTGCGGGCCGCGAGCGGCTCGTCCCCTTGCTCACCGCACTTGGCTACACGGTCAAGCCCCAGTCCTGAGCGGACGCGGGCGCTGACGCGAACGAGGTCCCCGCAAACGAAAAGGCGGCGCCGGTTGCCCGGCGCCGCCTTTCTCGTTCCAGGGGCGCTTGCGCCCGCGCGCTCACGCCGCCTTGAGCAGGCCGCGCAGCACGTAGGGCAGGATGCCGCCGTGGCGGTAGTACTCGACCTCGTCGAGCGTATCGATGCGGCAGAGCAGGTCGACGGTCTGCTTCGAGCCGTCCTTGCGCGTGATCGTGAGCGTCACGGTCATGCGCGGCTTGATCCCGCCGGCGATGCCGGAAAGGTCGAACGTCTCCGTGCCGTCGAGCTTGAGGGTCTGGCGCGTGATGCCTTCGGGGAAGACCAGCGGCAGCACGCCCATGCCGACGAGGTTCGAGCGGTGGATGCGCTCGAAGCTCTCCGCGATCACCGCCTTGATGCCGAGCAGCAGCGTGCCCTTCGCCGCCCAGTCGCGCGACGAGCCGGTGCCGTACTCCTTGCCGCCGAACACCACCAGCGGCACGCCCTCCTTCTTGTACTTCTCGGCCGCGTCGTAGATCGACATCACCTCGCCCGAGGGCTGGTGCTTGGCCATGCCGCCCGACGTGCCGGGCGCCGCCTCGTTCTTGAGGCGGATATTGGCGAAGGTGCCGCGCATCATCACTTCGTGGTTGCCGCGGCGCGCGCCGAAGGAGTTGAAGTCCACCGGGCGCACCTGATGCTCGATCAGGTAGTTGCCGGCGGGCCCGTCCTTCTTGATCGAGCCGGCGGGCGAGATGTGGTCGGTGGTGATCGAATCGCCGAGCAGCGCGAGCGCGCGCGCGCCCTTGACGTCGGAGAATCCTCCGGCCTCGCGCGGCATGCTCTCGAAGTAGGGCGGCAGCTTCACGTAGGTCGAGCCGTCCTGCCACTTGTAGGTCATGCCGCCGCCGCCGCCCATCTTCTGCCACGCCGCGTCGCCCTTGAAGACGTCGGCATAGCGCGCGCGGAACATGGCGGCGGACAGCGTCTTGCGCATCGTCTCGGCGACATCCTGGTTCGACGGCCAGATGTCCTTGAGATAGACCGGCTTGCCGTCCTTGCCCATGCCAAGCGGCTCGGTGGTGATGTCGCGCAGCATCGATCCGGCGAGGGCATAGGCCACCACGAGCGGCGGCGAGGCGAGATAGTTCGCCTTCACCTGCGGGTGGACGCGTCCCTCGAAGTTGCGGTTGCCCGAGAGCACGGCGCAGACCGTGAGGTCGCCCTCGTCGATCGCCTCGGCGATCGGATCGGGCAGCGGTCCCGAGTTGCCGATGCAGGTGGTGCAGCCGTAGCCCGCGAGGTTGAAGCCGAGCGCGTCGAGATGCGGCGTGAGGCCGGCGGCGTTCAGGTAGTCGGTGACGACCTGCGAGCCGGGCGCGAGCGAGGTCTTCACCCACGGCTTGCGCGTCAGGCCCTTGGCCGCCGCGTTCCTGGCGAGCAGCCCGGCGGCGATCAGCACGGCGGGGTTCGACGTGTTGGTGCACGAGGTGATCGCGGCGATCACCACGTCGCCGTGGCGCAGCTCGTGGTTGCCGCCCTTGACGGCGACGGGCGCCTTCGCGGCTTTCGGCCCGAGCAGCTCGGGCAGCGCCTTCTCGAAGCCGGCCTTCGCGGCCGAGAGCAGCACCTTGTCCTGCGGGCGCTTGGGGCCGGCGAGCGAGGGCTCGACCGTCGCCATGTCGAGTTCGAGCGTGTCGGTGAACACCGGGTCGGGCGTCGATGCGTCGCGCCACATGCCCTGCGCCTTGGCATAGGCCTCGACGAGCGCCACGCGCTGCGGATCGCGGCCGGTGAAGGCGAGGTAGTTGATCGTCTCCTTGTCGATCGGGAAGAAGCCGCAGGTGGCGCCGTATTCGGGCGCCATGTTGGCGATCGTCGCGCGGTCGGCGAGCGAGAGCGCATCGAGGCCGGGCCCGAAGAACTCGACGAACTTGTTGACCACGCCCTTCTTGCGCAGCATCTGCGTGACCGTCAGCACGAGATCGGTCGCGGTCGTGCCCTCCTTGAGCTTGCCGGTCAGCTTGAAGCCGACGACCTCCGGGATGAGCATCGACACCGGCTGGCCGAGCATCGCGGCCTCGGCCTCGATGCCGCCGACGCCCCAACCGAGCACGGCGAGGCCGTTGACCATCGTCGTGTGGCTGTCGGTGCCGACGAGCGTGTCGGGATAGGCCACCTCCTTGCCGTCGATGTTCTGCGTCCACACCGTCTGGGCGAGGTATTCGAGATTGACCTGGTGGCAGATGCCGGTGCCCGGCGGGACGACGCGGAAATTCGAGAACGCGCTCTGTCCCCAGCGCAGGAAGGCGTAGCGCTCTCCGTTACGCTCGTATTCGAGATCGACGTTCTTCTTGAACGCGTCGGCGGAGCCGAAATGGTCGATCATCACCGAATGGTCGATGACGAGGTCCACCGGCGACAGCGGGTTGATCTTGCGCGCGTCGCCGCCCATCGCGACCATCGCGTCGCGCATGGCGGCAAGGTCGACGACCGCGGGCACGCCGGTGAAATCCTGCATCAGTACGCGCGCGGGGCGATAGGCGATCTCGCGGTCGGAGCGGCGGTCGCGGACCCAGCCGGCCATCGCCTTGATGTCGTCGACCGAGACCGTCTTGCCGTCCTCCCAGCGCAGCAGGTTCTCGAGCAGGACCTTGAGCGACATCGGCAGCCGCTCGATTCCCGGGACGCCCGCCTTGGCGGCAGCCTCGAGGCTGAAATAGTCGTAGCTCTTGTCGCCGACTTTGAGGGTCTTGCGGGTCTTGAGGCTGTCCTGCATGGCGGGCACGGGGAGCTCCTTCGGAACGGATGCGGTCTGGTCGATGAGGGGGCCAGGATTGCCCCGCTGATTACACGGTTTTCCACCGCTTTTGAAGGGGCGGTGCGGGGCCGGGATGGCGCACGCCTGCCGCCGTTGCGGGCGCGGTCAATCCCAGGGGCGAGGGGGCGGCGGCGCCGCGATCGCGTGCCGCGTAAGGCCGACGTCGCGCAGCAGGCGGTCGTCGAGTTCGCGCAGGCGGACCTTCGCATTGGCGCGTTCGTGCCAGCGCCGCAGGGCGGCGAAGGCGCGCGGGGCGATCGAGCGGAGGGCGGAGCCGGCCGCGATCGGGGCGAAGGCGGCCGGCGGGGCGGGACCGAACTTTATCATCGCTGCTCTCCTTATGCGGCTGGCCGACCGGAGCGGGGCGGCCGCCCCAGAGCGAACGAATTTTCTGCGTGCGGCCGGCAGCAGACAAACGATGCTTTGATCTCCTCGCATAAGAATTTATTATGCCGGCATGGTCGGCCTGCCCAATCTCAACGCGCTGCGCGCCTTCGAGGCGGCGGTCCGGCTGCGCAGCTTCACACGCGCCGCGGCGGAGTTGAACGTGACCCAGGCCGCGGTCAGCCAGCGCATCCGGCAGCTCGAGGACGATTTCGGCCGCAGCCTGTTCCGGCGGCTCAACCGCGAGATCGTGCCGACCGAGGCGGCGATGCGCTATCAGCAGGAACTGCACGAAGTCTTCGCGCGCGTCGCGCGGGCGACGCAGGCGCTGCTGGGGCGCGATCCGGCGCGGCGCCTCTCGGTCTGGGTCGAGCCGTCCTTCGCCGCGCAGTTCCTCGTGCCGCGGCTCGGGCGTTTTCTCGCGCGCCATGCGGAGATCGACGTCCGGCTCAACGTGACCGTGCAGATGGCCGATTTCGCGCAGGACGACGTCGATCTCGCGGTCCGCCACGGCCGCGGCGCGTGGCCGGGGCTTCGTGCGACCCGGCTGATGGCCGACGACTGGTCGCCGGTCTGCAGCCCGGCGCTGCTGCGCACCGGCCCGGGGCTGCGCAAGCCCGCCGACCTGCGCCACTACACGCTGCTGCACAGCCCGGCCGGGGACTGGGACAAATGGTTCGCGGCCGCCGGGCTTTCCGGAATCGATACAAGCGGCGGTCCGATCTACGACGAGTCCTGGATGGCGATCAAAGCCGCGGTCGAAGGCCAGGGCGTGGCGCTGCCGCGCAGCGGCCTGATCGCCGACGAACTGGCGGCGGGCCGGCTGGTGCGGCCTTTCACGCTGCGGCTGCCCGCGGTCCATGCCTACTATATCCTGGTGCGGCCCGGTCAGCAGGACCTGCCGAAGGTCAGGCAGTTCGCCGACTGGCTGGCGGCCGAGGCGGCCGCCCCGGCGCAGCCGCCGGCGGCGAGCGGCGGCGCGATCCCGCGCAGTCGTGTTCGGAGGTCGAGATGAGCGCAGCATCGTTCGATGGATCGGCCCGGCTCGCGCGCGTCGTCGCGGCCGTGGCGACGCTCGCCGCGGCGGGCGCGGCCGTCGCCAACGACTCGACCGCCTCGCTCGGCGCCGGCGGCCTCGTGCTCGAGCGCACGTCGGCGGTCGCGATAGCGGAGGAGGTGCTGGAGATCCGTCCGGACCGCGTGCAGGTCCGCTACCGCTTCGTCAACCGCAGCGCGCGCGACGTCGAGACGCTGGTCGCTTTTCCGCTGCCCGCGGTGAGTGCCGACTATCGCGAGGACCCGGGTTTCGACACGCGGCGCGATGCCGCCAACTTCGTCGGCTTCACCGCGATGGTCGACGGCCGTGCGGTGCCGTTGCGTGCCGAATTGCGGGCCTATGCCGGGACGCGCGAGGTGACGGGCCTGCTGCGCGAGGCCGGCGTCCCGGTGTCCTTGTTCGACATGCGCCTCGATCGCGCGCTCGAAGGGCTGGCGCGGCCGCAGCGCGCGCGCCTCGCAGCCGCGCGCGCGATACTCTCCGATGCCGACCCTGCGCCGCAATGGACGATGCAGGCTCGGCTCTATTGGCAGCAACGCTTTCCTGCCGGCCGGACGGTGGCGGTCGCGCACGACTACCGGCCGGTTGCCGGGCTGTCGATGTGGTCGCCGCGGGAGTTGCTGCGGACGGACGCCGCCGACGAGCACTGCCTCGATCCGGGCGCACGCGCGGCACTGACGCGCCGATCCGCCGGCGACGAGTCGCTGTCGCTGCTGCGCACCCAGGTCGACTACATCCTGTCGACGGCGCGGAACTGGGCCGGTCCCGTCGGCGCCTTCACCCTGGTCGTCGACTCGAACGCGCCCGACGTCGTGGCGCTGGCGTGCTTCGAGGGCATGACGCGCGTGTCGCCGGGCCGACTCGAAGTGCGCCTCGCCGACTTCGTGCCGCAACGCGACCTCAAGGTCGTGTTCCTCGCGGTGCGGTCTCCGGACGCCCCGGATGCGCCCGCCGATGGCTCGCCGCAGGGGCGCTTTCCGGAAGCCTCGCAGCGCCCGCTCGGCGAAAGCGATCTCGCCGGTCTGTCGCTTGCCGAGCTGCGGCTGATGCGCAACGAGATCTTCGCGCGCCGCGGCTACATTTTCCGCCGCGAGGATCTGCGGCGTCATTTCGCCGCGCAGCCCTGGTACCGTCCGCGCTTCGACGACGTGACGGCGCAGCTCGCTCCGGTCGAACGCGCGAATCTCCAGGCGATCCAGGCGCGCGAACGGGCGCTGACGCGGTGAGCCGCCGCGCGACGCTGCGTCTGATCGCAGCCGTTTTTGCGCTTTTCGCGCCGGCCGCCGCGGCCGCGCAGGGCGATCCGCCGATCCCCGCGATCGCGATCGGCGACCTCATCACGCCGCGGCGCCAGCCGATCGCCATCGTCGGCCAGGACGTGACGGTCCGGCCGGAGCGCGTGGAGGTCCGCTACCGCTTCGCCAATCCCACCGACGCGACGATCGACGCGCCGGTCATCCTGCCGATTCCCGATATCGGGCCGGAGATCATGGCGACCAATGCCGGCGGCCCGCGGGCGGATCCTGCGAATTTCATCGACCTCGCGGTCACGGTCGATGGCGCGCCGGTCGAACTCACGGTGGTGCAGCGCGCGATCGTCGGCGGCCGCGACGTCACCGAAACCCTGCGCCGCGAACAGGTGCCGATCTCGTTCTTCGCGCGCGGCCTGGTGCCGACCCTGACCGGGCGCTCGCTTACGACGCGCCGCACGCTCGCGGCGGCCGGCATCGCGACCTTCGGCGAGCTGGGCGGCTACGAGATCCGCTGGACGATGCGCAGCTGGTTCACCTGGACGCAGAGCTTCGGTCCGCGCCGCGCCATCGACGTGACGCTGCGCTATCGCCCGCTGGCCGGGGACTTCGCCGCCGATGCGCGCGAACTGGCGCTGCCGGCGGCGGAACAGGCCCGCTGCCTCGACGCGCCCGCGCGCGCGGCATTCGCGGCGGGGCGTGCACCGCCGGAGCTGTCGGCGCGCGGCATCCGCATCGGCCTCGCGCTCGGCGGTACCACCAACTGGGCGGGCGCGCCGGCGATCTTCGGTCTGACGATCGATGCGGGCGATCCGGCCCTGGTTGCCGCCGCGTGCATGGCCGGGCTGAACCGCAGCGGCCCGGGGCGCCTCGACGCGCGGATCGAGAACTTCGCGCCGGACCGGCCGGTCGTCGCATTCTTCCTGCCGGTCCGCGCGCCGGCGCGGGCCGGGCGCTCCGCCGAGGCGGCCGACCCGCGCTTCCCCGAAGGTTCGCTGATCCGCCTCACCCAGACCCGCGTCTTCGGCTATCCGCCCGAGGATCTGCGGGCGATGCGCGCGGCGATGCTGGCGCGCGCCGGCAGCGAAGAGGCGCTGACCGCGACCGAGCGCAACAACATCGCGGTCATCGCCGCCCGGCTGCGCGATCTCGGCGCCAGCCCGTAGCGCGCTTCAGGTCTGCGCGCCGGCCTTGCGGGGCTTCGCGCGCGGTTCGCCGGCGCGCGTCGGCTTCTCGGCGAAACGCGCACCCCAGCCGCTCAGGGCCCGGGCGACGTCGCGGAAGCCGCGCCCCGTCTCGGTCAGCGCATATTCCACGCGCACCGGCGGCCCGGCGAAGACCTTGCGCGTGAGCAGCCCACGCGCCTCGAGCTCGCGCAGGCGCATCGCCAGCATGCGGTCGCCCATCGCATGCAGCCGGTCGCGCAGCGCGCTGAAGCGCATCGCTCCCTCGGTGTCGAGCGTCGCCATGATCAGCCCGTTCCACGGCCGTGACAGTACGTCCATGGCGGCCTGGAAGCGCGGACAGAGGTGGCTGCAGGGCGGATGCTTCATCGTATGCGGCCGGATCGACGTTCGGACACTATCCGCCCGCCCGCGGGCGAAGGGAAGTCCTCCCGGCGGAGCGCAAGCCGGATTTGCAAAAACGAAAGTAGCTATAAAATATATAGCGACTAGGTTCGTTGCAGCGATGCCGGCGCGACCCGCGCCGAGCCCGCTGGATCGATGCAACCGAGAACCTTTCGGGAGTGGACCATGAAGCTCTATTACGCCCCCGGCGCCTGTTCGCTGTCGCCCCATATCGCGCTGCGCGAAGCCGGGCTCGATTTCGACCTCGAGCAGGTCGACCTCGCCGCCAAGAAGACCAGGAGCGGGGCCGACTATCGCGCCATCAATCCGCTCGGCTACGTCCCCGCGCTGCAGCTCGACGACGGCACGGTCATGACCGAGGCCTCGGTGATCGCGCAGTACGTCGCCGACGCCACGCCCGGCGCGAAGCTCGCGCCGCCGGCCGGCTCGCGCGAGCGCTACGGCCTGCAGACCTGGCTGAATTTCATCGCGACCGAGATCCACAAGGGCATCGGCCCGCTGTGGAAGCCGACCACGCCCGATGCGTACAAGGAGACGGTCAAGCAGACCCTCGCCGCGCGCTTCGACTATCTGAGCGAGCAGCTCGGCGACAAGCCCTACCTGACGGGCGACCGGTTCACGATCGCCGACGGCTATCTGTTCACGGTCCTCAACTGGACGAACTTCCTCAAGCTCGACATGGCCAAGTGGCCGAAGCTGACCGCCTACATGGCCCGCGTCGCGGCGCGTCCCGCGGTCCAGGCGGCGCTCAAGGCGGAAGGCCTCGCGAAGTAGCCGGGTTCGGTTCGACCGCCGGTCCGCGGCTTCGCGGGCCGGCGGGTGCGACCCCGCGCATGCTTGACCGGCGGCGCATGATCGGGCTACCTAACGAGCGCGGCGCAAAAAGACGAGAATCGCCGCGGAAAACAGGGAGAACGCTGGGCGCGCCGGACGGCTCCGGTTCTACTGCTCAGGTTCGTTCGCGAGGCTTGGTCGAGCGGCCGCGGCGCCAGGTGCCGGGCCAGCGAACGGTGCGCGCATGGACGTCGTCGGTCAGATCGTCGGTTTTCTCTTCGATCCGCTGAAAGAGATCTGGGAATTCCCGCTGTTCTTCGCGGAAGTGGTGGTGGGCGGGCTGCTCACGGGCGTCCTCTATTCGCTGATCGCGCTCGGCTTCGTGCTGATCTTCAAGGCGTCGGGCGTGTTCAACTTCGCCCAAGGCGCGATGGTGCTGTTCGCCGCGCTCTGCTTCATCGCCTTCCTCGACCGCGGACTGCCGGCCTGGGCCGCCTTCGTCGGCGCCACGCTGGTGATGGTGGTGATGGCCTTCGCGATCGAGCGGACGGTGCTGCGGCCGCTGGTCAACCAGGCGCCGATCATCCTGTTCATGGCGACGATCGGCCTGACCTTCGTCATCGAAGGGCTCGCGCAGGTCGTCTGGGGCTCCGACGTCCGCCGCCTCGACATCGGCATTCCGCGCGACCCGATCGAGATCGTGGGCGTGCAGATCAACAAGTTCGACATCATCGCCGGCATCACCGCGATCGTCCTGGTCAGCGTGCTCGGCTTCTTCTTCCAGTATACCCGCGTCGGCCGCGCGCTGCGCGCCGTCGCCGACGACAACCAGGCGGCGCTGTCGGTCGGCATTCCGCTCAAGGAGATCTGGGTCTACGTGTGGTCGGTGGCCGGCTTCGTCGCGCTGGTCACGGGCATCATCTGGGGCTCGAAGCTCGGCGTGCAGTTCAGCCTCGTGCTGATCGCGCTCAAGGCGCTGCCGGTGCTCATCCTCGGCGGCTTCACCTCGATCCCGGGCGCCATCGTCGGCGGGCTGATCATCGGCGCGGGCGAGAAGGTGGCGGAGGTGTATTGGGGCCCGAACATCGGCGGCGCGGTCGAGGACTGGTTCGCCTATGTCGTGGCGCTGCTCTTCCTGATGGTCCGGCCCCAGGGCCTGTTCGGCGAACGCATCATCGAGCGCGTGTGACCACATGATCTACCGCGAAGCCGGACAGCTCAAGACCAGCTACGCCGCCGACCAGGCGATCTTCCCGATCCGTCAGGACCGCTTCTGGCTCGCGCTCGCACTCGCCGTGGCGTTCGTGTTCATCCCGCTCTTCGCCAGCGAATACCTGCTGGTGAGCATCTTCATCCCGTTCCTGATCCTCGCGCTGACCGCGATCGGGCTGAACATCCTCACCGGCTATTGCGGCCAGCTCTCGCTCGGCACCGGCGGGTTCATGGCCGTGGGCGCCTTCGCTGCCTACAAGATCACGACCTTCGTGCCCGAGCTCAACATCGTCGTCGTCTTCCTGCTGTCGGGCCTGATCACCGCGGGCGTCGGCATCCTGTTCGGCCTGCCGAGCCTGCGCATCAAGGGCTTCTATCTCGCGGTCGCCACGCTGGCGGCGCAGTTCTTCCTGATCTGGCTGTTCACCAAGGTCGCGTGGTTCTCCAACTATGCGCCGTCGCGCGTCATCGCCGCGCCGCCGCGCGCGGTCGTGGGCAACATCTACGTCACCGGCATCGAGGCGACGGTGACCGCGCGTTACCTGTTCTGCCTCGCCATGGTGGCGGTGCTGGCGCTGGTGGCGAAGAATCTGGTGCGCAGCCGGATCGGCCGGGCGTGGATGGCGATCCGCGACATGGACATCGCGGCGGAGATCATCGGCATCCAGCCGCTCAAGACCAAGCTGATCGCCTTCGCGGTCAGCTCGTTCTACGTCGGCATCGGCGGGGCGCTGTGGGGGTTCGTCCACCTGGCGCAGCTCGAGGCCTCGGCCTTCGACATCAACCGCTCGTTCCAGGTGCTGTTCATGATCATCATCGGCGGCCTCGGCAGCATCCTCGGTGCGTTCCTGGGCGCCGCCTTCGTCTCGATCCTGCCGATCTTCCTCAACAATGCGCCGGCGATGGTCGGGATTCAGCTCTCCGTCGCGATGGTGAGCCATCTCGAGCTCATCACCTTCGGCGTCCTGATCATCTTCTTCCTGATCGTCGAGCCGCACGGGCTCGCGCGGCTGTGGCAGATCGCCAAGGAAAAGCTGCGGATCTGGCCGTTCCCGCATTGAGCCGCCAGCGCCGCGGCGCCGGCGACGCGCTCAATTTCCGGGCAGCGGCGGCGGCGGGACGACCGATGTCGGCGCCGCCGGCGTGCGTGGCTGGCGCGCGCTGCGGCTGATCGAGCCGACGCCCGGTGTCGGCTCGGGCGGCGGCAGGATGGTCGAACCCGGCGGCGCGGTCGCCTCAGGCACCGGGGGCGTCAAGGTGACGATCGTCGCCGCCGACGGAGCGGCCGCGACCGGGCCGCCGGCGCGGATGCACTCGGTGCGCTGGCGTTCGCGCTGCTGGATCTGGTCGAACACGCCCGGCAGATCCATCACCCGCTCCACCACCGCGAAATCGCACGCGTAGTAGACCCGGCCGAGATCGGTCGAGTTGTTCGGCGGAACGGCCATGATGCAGCCGGCGAGCGCCGGAAGCATGGCGATGACGAATCGGGGCGAAAGGCGACGGCTGGTCATGTGCGGTCCCGCATGGTCACGTCCGCCCCGACCGGCGGGGCGATTCGCGGCATTAGACCATGTCCCGCCGCTGCCGCCAACGGCGGGACGGATCGTCCGGTCAGCGCGCGGAGGCCAGCGGCTGCGGCGGCAGCGAACGCAGATAGGCCACCAGCGCGCGCATGTCGCGCGGGCTGATGTTGCGGTAGAAGTCGAAGCCCATGGGCGGCTTGAGACGGCTGCCGTCGCGGCTGACGCCCTCGCGGATCGCCCGCGCGATCTCGGCGTCCGACCAGCCGCGCAGGCCCGTGTCGTGCGGCGTGATGTTGCGCGCGACGCTGACGCCCCAAGGGCCGTTGAAGGGCTGGCCGCCCGCGCCCGCGCGCGTCATGTCGCGGCCGGTCGGCGTCAGCGGCGTATGGCAGTCCATGCAGTGGCCGAGCGGCCCGGCGAGGTAGGCGCCATAACGTGCGGCGTTGTCGCGCGAGGGCGCGCGCACGCGGCCGACCGGCGGCCCCCAGTTGGGCGGCAACGGCATGCGGTACTCCGAGCGCGCGACCGCGTTGCGCACCGGCGGCACCTGTCGCAGATAGGCGATGATCGCGCGCAGGTCGGCGTCGGCGATCCCGCGGTAGAACTGGAAGGGCATCGGCGGCCCGATGACCGTTCCGTCGGGCCGCACGCCTTCGCGGATCGCGCGCGCAAGCTGTGCATCGGTCCAGGCGCCGATGCCGGTCTCGCGATCGGGCGTGATGTTGGGGGCGCGCGCGGTGAACGGTTCTTCCGCGAACTCCATGCCGCCGGCGAGCTCACGGCCGGCGACGAGGGCGCCGTCGGGACCGCGCGGCGTGTGGCAGTTGCCGCAGGCGACGACCGAATTCATCAGATAGCGCCCGCGCTCGACCAGGGTCTCGGCGCGCGCGGCGGTTGCGGCGATGGTCAGTGCGGCCAGGATCGACGCATGCACGAGTGCGCGGCGGAATGCTCTCATCGACGTGTCCCCCCGAATGAAGCCCTGCTGCGCCGGACGGCGCGGGCGCGTTTCTGGTGCCGGATGGCCGGGCTTGTCAATTGAACTTCGCGAAAGATACCGATGCGGACGTAGATACCGCCCGCTGTCACGCCGGGTCGGGTCCGTCGAGCGCCACCGCGCGGCCGGTCTCGGCCGAGCGCCGCACCGCGAGGGTCGCCGCGAGCGTGCGCGCGGCATCGGCGCCGGTTATCAGCGGCGCCTCGGTGCCGCCAATGACGCGGCAGAAATGCCGAAGCTGCGCGACCTGCGGGTCGACCGGTTCGAGCATGATCCGCTCGCGCGCGAGCGGCGACGTCCAGCCGCGTTCGCCGGGATAGCGCCACAGCTCCATGCGCGGCACGGCAAGCGCCCCCTCGGTTCCGGCGAAGAGGTAGCAGTTCTCGTCCTCGTGCGCGTACATCGCATACTCGCCCGACGCGATCTCCCAGTTCCAAGGGGCGGCGACGGCGTCGGACACGGTGATCGTGCCGATCGCGCCGCCGGCGAAACGCAGCGCGATCGCCGCGCTGTCCTCGACCGGGAAGCCGCGTGCGGCGTTGGCGGTGAACGCGCTCACCTCGGTGATCTCGCCGGCGATGAAGCGCAGGTCGTCGATATCGTGGATGAGGTTGATCAGGATCGGGCCGCCGCCTTTTTCGCGCCGCCAGGCGGTCTCGAAATAGGGATCGGGCTTCTTGACCAGCCACAGCGCCGTGACCGCGGTGAGCCGTCCCAGCCGGCCTTCCTGCACGATCGCGCGGGCACGTGCGATGATCGGATTGTAGCGGCGATGATGGCCGACCATCAGCGTTACGCCGGCGCGTTCGGCGGCGTCGACGAGTTCGCGTGCGCCCGCGACCGTCTCCGCGATCGGCTTCTCGACCAGCATCGGCAGCTTGCGCGCGACGCAGGCGAGGCCGACCGGCACGTGCAGCGCGTTCGGCGTCGCGACGATGACGCCGTCGGGCTTGACGGCGTCGAGCAGGTCCGCCGCATCGGCCCGCCACGGCACGCCAAGCGAGGCCGCGACATCCCTCGCCGCCGGTGCGGGATCGGCGAGGCCGGCGAGCGCGCACAGCTTCTCCTTCGTTAGCCGCTCGATGTGCTGGCGGCCGAAGGCGCCGGCGCCGATCACGGCGATCCGCAGCGGGGTGGTCATCCGGTCTGCTCCATGTGTCCGCCCAGGAACAGCGACTTGATGCGGGGGTTGGCGAGCATCTCGCCGGCCGGGCCTTCGATGGCGACGCGGCCGCCTTCGAGCGCGACCGCGTGGTCCGAGACCGCGAGCGCGCTGCGCACGTTCTGCTCGACCATCAGCGTGGTGACGCCGGTGTCCGCCAGGCCGCGCAGCAGCGCAAAGACGTCGGCCACCACCTTGGGCGCGAGGCCGATCGAGGGCTCGTCGATCAGGACGACCTTCGGCTCGAGCAGGAGCGCGCGGCCGATCTCGAGCTGTTTCTGCTCGCCGCCGCTGAGCGCGGAGGCCTGCTGCTCCGCGCGTTCGGCGATGCGGGGGAAGCGCGCGAACACCGCCTCCATGCGTTGCGCGATCAGCGCCCGGGAGCCGAGCGTGATCCCGCCGAGTTCGAGATTGTGGCGCACCGAAAGGGTGGGAAAGAGGTTGCGGCCCTGCGGCACATAGACGATGCCGCGGGCCAGCAACTCGCGCGCCGGGAAGCCGGTCACCGCTTCGCCGCCGATCGTCACGCTGCCGGCGCGCGGCCGCACGATGCCGAAGATGGTCTTGAACACCGTCGACTTGCCGGCGCCGTTGGCGCCGATCAGGGTCGTGATCTTGGCGGCCGGGGCGGTGAAGCTCAGGCCGTTGAGGATCGTGATCTGGCCGTAGCCGGCCACGATGCCGTCGAGGCGCACCGCCGCGCCGCTGGTCTCAGGCGCCAAGATACGCCTCCAGCACCGCGGGGTTGGACCGGATTTCCGCGGGCGTGCCGACGGCGAGCACGCGGCCTTCGGCGAGCACCATGATGCGCTGGCACAGCGCCATGACGAAGTCCATGTTGTGCTCGATGACGACGAAGGTCGTGCCGCGTTCGCGGTTGAGGCGCTGCAGCAGCTGGCGGATCATCTCGATCAGGCGCGGGTTCACGCCGGCCGCGGGCTCGTCGAGCATCACCAGGGCCGGGTCGGCCATGAACGCCATCGCCATGTCGAGCAGCTTCTGCTGGCCGTAGGACAGGCCGCCGGCGAGCTTGCCGGCGTGGGGTGCCAGTTCGAACAGCGCCAGCGTCTCGTCGGCCTTGGCGCCGAGCCCGATTTCGGGCGCCGCGAACAGCCGCGACCACAGCGTGCCGCGATGCTCCTGCGCGGCGGCGATCACGTTGTCTCGCACCGTGAGGCCGCCGAAGACCTGGAGCGACTGGAACGTCCGGCCGATGCCGAGCCGGCTCAGCGCCAGAGGGCCGGCGCCCGTGATGTCGCGGTCCTGGAAGGCGACGCGGCCGCCGTCGGGGCGGATCTGGCCGAGCACGCAGTTGAACAGCGTCGTCTTCCCGCTGCCATTGGGGCCGATGACGCCGAAGATCTCCCCCGGCGCGACGGTGAACGACACGTCGTCGACCGCGCGGATGGCGCCGTAGTGCTTGCTGACATTCGCCGCGCTGAGGATCGGCGTCATTGGGCGCGCGCCCGCAGCCGGTCGGGAATGGCGAGCAGGCCGCCCGGGCACCACGTCAGCAGCACCAGCACGGCGATGCCGAAGACGAAGAGGTACCACTGGTCGGGCGGGCCGAGCCAGGCGGGCAGCAGGGCCTGCAGCCAGTGCGGCAGCAGCAACACCAGCGCCGCGCCGATATGCGGGCCCCAGAACCGCCCGCTGCCGCCGACCACGACCATCAGCAACAGCGACAGCGATTCGAGGAGGCCGAAGGGCGAGGGATCGAAGAGCTGAACCAGCGGCGCATAGAACGCCCCCGCAAAGCCCGCGAGCCCGGCGCCGATCGCGAAGGCGAGGAGGGTGTAGGCGCGGATGTCGATCGCCAGCGATTCGGCGCGCACCGGATTGTCGCGCAGGGCCGCGAAGGCGCGGCCCCAGGGCGAACGCAGCAGCAGCCACACCAGCAAGGTGGACAGGCACAGCATGGCGAGGCAGAGGTAGTAGAAGTCGATGCCCCGGCGCAGCGAATAGCCGAAGATCGAGGGCCGCGGCATGCCGGCGAAGCCCATCACCTGGCCGATGCCCATCGAGCCGCCGGTCAGCCAGTCCTCGTTGCGGATGGCGAGATAGACCAGGACGTTGAAGCCCAATGTCGCGAAGGCGAGGTAGTGGTGCTGGACGCGCAGCGCCGGAAAGCCGAGCAGCAGGCCGACCGCGAAGGCGACCAGCGTCGCCAGCGGCACGCCCACCCAGAACGGCACGCCGGCCTTCACCAGCAGCGCCACGGCATACGCCCCGATGCCGAGGAAGGCCGCCTGCGCGAGCGACATCTGTCCGGCGTAGCCGAGCGTGAGGTTGAGGCCCATCGCCGCGATCGCGAACAGCGACCACAGCGAAAGCAGGTAGATGCCGTAGTTGCGCAGGTACTGCGGCGCCACGATCAGCGCGGCGAGGATCGCGACGAGCGCGGCGATGCGCAGGGCGGTCCTCACACCCGCCGCTCCTCGCGCCTGCCGAAAAGGCCTTCGGGCTTGAACAGGATGACGATGACGAACAGCACCAGCGCCGCCGCGTCCTTGTACTGCGGGGCGAAATAGGCGCCGGTCAGGTTCTCGATCACGCCGATGAGCAGGCCGCCGGCGAGCGCGCCGTGCATCTGGTTGAATCCGCCGATGATCGCGGCGCAGAACGCCTTGAGGCCGAGCGGCCCGCCGAGGTCGAACTTGGCGAGATAGATCGGCGTCACCAGCAGCGCCGCGATCGAGGCGAGCGCCGCATTGGCCAGGAAGGTGTAGAGGATCATGCGGTCGACGTTGATGCCGAGCACGCGCGCGCCGTCCGGATTCTGCGCCGATGCCTGCATCGCGCGGCCGGTCAAGGTGCGTGCGAGGAAGAGCTGGAGCCCGAGGATGAGCACGAAGCTGATGACGAGCACGCCGACGTCGCGATAGGAGACGGCGACGCCGACGATGCGCGTGACACCGTCGGGCAGGATGTCGGGCACGGAACGCGCCTCGGCGCCGAACACCAGCTTGACACCCTGCTGGAGCGCCAGGCTCAGCGCCATCGCGGCGATCGCCAGCGGCAGCACGCCGTGGCGGATCATCGGGTCGACGACCGCGCGCTTGAAGCCGACGCCGAAGATCAGCGCCGAGGCGGCGAGCGTCAGCGCGAAGGCGAAGATCAGCGGCATCCCGATGCCGAGGAAGCCGAGCATGATGAAGGCCGGCACCATCACGAACTCGCCCTGCGCGAAGTTGATCGTGCTCGACGTCTGCCACAGCAGCGTGAAGCCCATCGCGGCGAGCGCGTAGATCGCGCCCGTGGCGAGGCCTGAGATCGTCAACTGCGCGAGGTCTGCGAACATCGAGACGTCGGGGGCGTGCAGGCGGGGACGCGGCCCGCCCGCGGCGCGACGGCGCCGCGGGCGGGCCGGCGCTTCGTCAGCTCCGTCCGATCGGCGGCAGCACGGCGACGACTTCCTGGCGGCCGTTGCGGACCTCGACCAGGAAGCTGTCGCGATCGAGGTTGCCCTTGTCGTCGTAGCTGACGTCCATCAGCACGCCCGGTGCGTCCGCGGTGGTGATGCGGATGTTCTTCATCGCCTCGGCAAAGGCCTGGCGGTCGAAGCGTCCGAGCCTCTTGGTCACCGCGTTGACGACGTGGACGGCGAAGAAGCCCTTGATGCCGTTGTGGTCGCTGATGCGGTTGAACGCCGCCTGGAAGCGCCGCGAGAAGTCCTGGATCGCCGGGATCGGCGCGTTGACCGTGAGGCCGACATGGCCGCGGATGCCGTTGGCGGCGTCGCCGGCGAGCTCGATGACCTGCTGGCTCGGCAGCACCGTCTCGCCGATGATCGGCTTGTCGTAGCCCTGGCGGCGGATCTCGCGCAGGATGCGCGCCGACTCGTCCTCGTTGAGGTAGACGAAAAGCGCGTCGGCATTGGCGTTCTTCGCGCGCAGCACGGCGCTCGAGAAGTCGACCTGGTTCTGCTCGGTGGACACGTCGATGGCGACGCGCACGCCGCGGCGCTGCAGCTCCGCCATGATGGCGTCACGCCCGCCCTTGCCGAAGTCGTTGTTGACCCAGATGATCGAAACCGACTGCGCGCGCACCTGGTCCTTGAGATAGGCGGCGACCTTGGGCATCGCCTGGACCTGGCTGAACGAGGTGCGGAAGATGTAGGGATTGCCCTGGGCGGTGATCGCGGTCGCCTCGCCGCCGGTGAATTGCGGCATGCGCGCTTCCTGCGCCACGGCCATGCTCACCATTACCGAGCCCGAGAAGACCGGGCCGAAAAGGATGTAGGGGTCCTGGTCGATGGCGCGGGTCACCAGCGCGCGGGCCTGGCCCGGGTTGCTCGCGGTGTCGAGATGCTGGACCTCGATCCTGCGGCCGAGGATGCCGCCGGCCGCGTTGAGCTCGCGCACCGCAAGCTCGATGCCGTCGCGCCAGTTGGTGCCGGATGTCACGCCTGCGCCGGAGAGTTCGACCACGTTGACGAACTTGACCGTCTGCGGCTGCTGCGCGATCGCCGGACGGGCGAGCCCGACGGCGGCCGCTCCGCCGAGAATCCCCAACGCTTCGCGCCGTGTCGTCTTTGCCATCGTATCCTCCCTGAGTTCGATTTTTCGGTCGATTTTGGTCTAGCGAACCGCGTCCCGCGGCGCAACCGGCTTCAGCCGTCCCGCGGAATTCTGCTCATCATATATTTTCAAGATAATTGGATATCTTTTGCCGGCCCCCGCGTCAATGCGCGATCACAGCGTGGCCTCGATCATCGCGCGCAATTCCTTCGTGACCTCGGGCATCACGCCGAACCACGCATGGAAGGCCGGCCGCGCCTGGTGCAGCAGCATGCCGAGGCCGTTGACGGTGCGGTTGCCGCGCTCGCGCGCGGCGACGAGCAGCGGCGTCTCGCGCGGGATGTAGATGATGTCGGAGACCAGCGCGCTCCTGGGCAGCCTGTCGAGCGCGATGTCGAGCGCCGGCTGGCCGACCATGCCCTGGTTGGTGGTGTTGATCAGGGTGGCCGCGCCGTCGAGTGCGGCGTTGCGGTCCGCCCACGGCAGGACCGCGATCGGGCCGCCGAACTCGCGCGCCAGCGCCTCCGCATTGGCCTGCGTGCGATTGACGAGGCGGATCTCGCGGGCGCCGCGGTCGATCAGGCTGACGAGGATCGCGCGCGTGCTCCCGCCGGCGCCGACGACGACGACCGGCCCGGCATCGGCGCGCCAGTCCGGCTGCGCCTCGAGCAGGCTCTCGATGTAGCCCCAGCCGTCGTTGTTGAAGCCGGAGAGCGAACCGTCCGGTGCCACGACGACGCAGTTCATCGCGCCGATGCGGCGCGCCACCGGGTCGACGCGATCGACGATCGCCATCGCCTCGACCTTGTGCGGGATCGTCAGGTTGCAGCCCGAAAAGCCGAGTGCGGGAAGCGCGCGCAGCGCCGCCTTCAGCCCGTCGGCCTTGATCGCCAGCGGCAGGTAGGTGCCGACCAGGCCGTGCTTGTGGAGCCAGAAGTTGTGCAGCTTCGGCGAACGCGAATGCATGACCGGCCAGCCCATGACGCCGGCGAGAAGAAAGCGGTCCGGATGCGACATCGTATCGGGTCTCCCTAGGGCGCCGGTTTCGTCGCGGGCGCAACGCGTCCGGCGTGGTTGGCCGCCCGATCGGCGGCATGGATGGCGGCGATGCCGAGCGCTGCCAGCTCTTCGTCTTCGTCCTCCGAAAGGCCGCTGACGCCGATCGCGCCGACGACGATCTCGTCGACCACCACCGGCAGGCCGCCGGCCCAGCCGACATAGCGCGGATCGCCGTAGTACGAAATGTCGAATCCCTTCGCCGCGTCGCGCACGTTGCGGCCGATCGTGCGGCTCGGTCGGCGCAGCCGCGCCGCGGTGAACGCCTTGTTGGTGGCGACGCCGATCGAACTCAACGCCGCGCCGGTCATCCGCAGCAGGCCGATCAGTTCGCCATGCGCGTCGGCGACGGCGATGATCGCGCGCTTGCCGCGCCGGACGAGTTCCTCGTGGATGGCGGCGATCGCGATGCGGGCATCGCCGTCGTCGATCGTGATCTGCGTTCGCATGGTCGGAGAACCTGGTCGATGCGCCTAGTACGTTGCCCGGCCGCCGGTCACGTCGAAGACGAAGCCGGTGGTGAAGCTGCATTCCGGGCTGGCCACATAGGCGACCTGTGCGGCGATCTCGTCAACCTTGCAGAAGCGCCCCATCGGGATGCGCGCCTTGGCCGAGGCGATGTGAGCCTCGGTCATCTCCTGGAACAGCTCGGTTTCGGTGATGGCCGGCGCGATGCAGTTGACCGTGACGCCCGATGTCGCCAGCTCGCGCGCCAGCGCCTTCGAATAGCCGATCACGCCCGCCTTGGCGGCGGAATAGGCGGTGATGCCCGGCATCCCCTCCTTGCCGGCGATCGAGGCGATGGTCACGATCCGGCCGTACGCCTTGTCGCGCATGTGCGGCACGACGGCACGGCAGCAGTAGAACACGCCGGTGAGGTCGACCGCGAGCACGCGGTCCCACGCATCGGGCGGATACTCCCAGGCCGGCAGGACCGGGCCGTTCACGCCGGCGTTGTTGACCAGCACCTGGACCTGGCCGTACGCCGCCACGGCCTCGGCAAACGCCGCCTCGATCGAGGCGAGGCTCGTCACGTCGACCCGCTGCGCCAACGCGGGCTGGAAGCCGCCCTGCCGCGCCGGCGCGAGATCGCGGTCCCAGACGACGATCCGGCAGCCTTCGTCGGCGAGCCGCTGGGCGATCGCGAGGCCGATCCCGCGTGCGCCGCCGGTCACGATGGCGGTCTGTCCGGAAAATCTTGCGGTCATTTTGGATCGACTCGCTGGTCGGCGGATTGGACGTTCACTTGCGGGCCGCCGGGCGCGCGCTGCGCGGGCCGCGGCGCTTCGGGGCACCGCCGTGCTTGAGGTGCTCCTCGCCGTAGAGATCGGCGCCCTTGGTGATGTGCGCCGACAGCAACGGTTCGAGGCGGCCGATGTCGCGCGCGAGCGCGGCTTCGAGGATGTCGCGGTGCTCGCGGCGCGACTGCTCGCGCGGGAAGCTGCGGACCTGGAAGGCGAGCATGCGGTAGCGCAGGCTCTGGTCGTACATGATGCCGTGGAAGGTGAGCAGCCAGCGCGACCCGCAGGCGGAGATCAGCGCCTGGTGGAACTCGCGATTGTACTGTTCGAGCAGTTCGCCGTAGCGCCGCGGGTCGGCCTCGACGACGTCCTCGATCTTCGACAGCTTGTGATAGGCGGCGACGAGGCGCGACTCCCAATCGAGGTCGGCGCGCTCGATCGATCGGCGCGCCGCCTGGCATTCGAGCATGTTGCGCATTTCGGTGATGTCGCGCAGGTCGGCGAGCGACGCCGGGATGACCGTAAAGCCGCGCTGGCCCTCGTTGGCGACCAGGCCTTCGGACACCAGCCGCGACAGCGTCTCGCGCAGCGTGTTGACGCTCGCGTCGTAGCGCAGCTTGAGCGCGTCGAGCTTGAGCTTGTCGCCCGGGTGAAGTTCGCCGAGCAGGATGTCGCTGCGGATACGGCCATAGACCGCCTCGGTCAGCGTCGGCGGCCGGGCATTGCGCTCCGCACCGTCACGGCTCCCCACCATCGGATCGCTCTCCTCCCCCTCGCGCACGCCGTCCGCGTTGCGCGCGGCATTCTCGTCGGCGCGGCGGCGCCAGGCAAGGCGGAACTCGCTCGGAATGGATTGAGCCGAGAATATAGTATATTTTTATGAAAATAGGATGATTGGACGATCATCCGGATCGAAACGGGAGGAACCCATGCGCCGGTCCATTGCGACGGTCTCGCTGAGCGGCACGCTGGCGGACAAGCTCGAGGCGGCGGCCGCGGCGCGCTTCGATGCGGTCGAGGTCTTCGAGAACGACCTGCTGACCTTCGAGGGTTCGGCACGCGCGGCGCGGGCGCTGGCCGCGGATCTCGGCCTCTCGATCGCGCTCTACCAGCCCTTCCGCGATCTCGAAGGGGTTCCCGACGAGCAGTTCCGCCGCAACGTCGATCGCGCCGAGCGCAAATTCGACGTCATGCAGGAGCTCGGCGCGCCGCTGATGCTGGTGTGCTCGAACGCGGCGGGTCAGGCGATTGACGACGACGGACGGGCCGCGGCGCAGCTCGCGGCGCTGGCCGAGCGTGCCGCACGGCGCGGCCTGCGGATCGGCTACGAGGCCCTCGCCTGGGGCAGCCATGTGCGGACCTACGGCCATGCCTGGCGGCTGGTCGAGCGGGCGGCACACCCGCATCTCGGCCTCATCGTCGACAGCTTCCACACGCTCGCGCTCGGCGACGATCCGGCAGGGATCGCCGCGATCCCGGGCGAGCGCATCTTCTTCGTCCAGCTTGCCGATGCACCGAAGGCGACGCTCGACGTGCGGTCGTGGAGCCGCCATCTGCGCTGTTTCCCGGGCCAGGGCGAATTCGACCTGGCCGGCTTTCTCGCCCCGGTCGTCAGGGCCGGCTATGCCGGTCCGATCTCGCTCGAAATCTTCAACGACGGCTTCCGCGCCGCACCGGCGCGCGCAACGGCGCTCGACGGCATCCGCTCGCTGCGCTTCCTCGAGGAACAGACCCGCCGCCGTCTTGCGGCCGAGGACGAGGCCGCCGCGGCCCCCGCGGGGCGGCCGGCGCGGCGCGCCGAGCTCTTCGATCCGCCGCCGCCTCCGCCGCTCGACGGCATCGCCTTCATCGAATTCGCGGTCGACGATCACGCCGAGGCGTCGCTGACCGACTGGCTGCGGCGGCTCGGCTTTCGCGATGCCGGCCGGCATCGCTCCAAGGACGTGAAGCTCTATCGCCAGGGCGATATCGCCATCGTCGTCAATGCCGAGCGCGAATCCTTCGCGCATTCCTATTTCCTGCTGCACGGGCCGTCGGTCTGCGCGCTCGGCCTCGCCACCGGCGACGACCGCATGGCGCTCAACCGCGGCGAGGCCTTCGCGTATTCGCGCTTCGACGGGCGGGTCGGGCCGCAGGAATCGCCGATACCCGCGATCCGCGCGCCGGACGGCAGCCTGCTCTACTTCGTCTCCGCGGCGCCCGGAGGACCCGGCGCGCTCGACACGGATTTCATCGCCGAACCGGCCGCGCCGGCCCCCGATGCCGGCCTGCGTACGGTCGACCACCTCGCCCAGGCTGTGCCGGCGGGCCAGTTCGGCAGCTGGACTCTGTTCTATCGCGCCGTCCTCGGACTCGCCTCCGACGATCTCTGGCTGCTCCCTGATCCCTACGGCATCGTGCGCAGCCGCGCGATGGCAAACGCCGAGCGCACGCTGCGCTTTCCCCTCAACGTCTCGGAAAGCCCCGACACCGCGACCGCGCGCACGGTGTCGACCTTCGGCGGCGCCGGCGTCCACCACATCGCCTTCCGTTGCGACGACATCTTCGCGACGGTCGCTCGGCTGCGCGCGAACGGCGTCGCGCTGCTGACAATTCCCGCGAACTACTACGACGATCTCGCCGCGCGCTTCGCGCTCGATGCGGCGGAGGTGGATCGGCTGCGCGGCGCCAGCGTTCTCTACGACCGCGTCGGCGACGGGGTCTATCTGCATGCCTACACGCAGGCCTTCGACGACCGCATGTTCTTCGAGATCGTCCAGCGCATCGACGGCTATGACTCCTACGGTGCCGCCAATGCGCCGGTGCGGATGGCGGCGCAGGCGCGGCGCGGACGCAGCAGTGCGGACCTGATCGATTCATTGTGATGCGGGCCGGCGCGGCTTGACTTGCCTGCCGAACCCGCCGACCGTGCGGCCGTTGCAACCGCAAGGAGGGCCGCGATGCGCGCCGCCTACTATGAACGCACCGGCCCGGCGCGTGAGGTGCTGACGGTCGGCACGGTCGAGACCCCGGAACCGGGCGCCGGCGAGGTGCGCGTGCGCATCCACGTTTCCGGCGTCAACCCGTCCGACGTGAAGACGCGCGGCGGCACGACCGGGCGGCCGCTTGGCGCGCCGCGCATCATCCCGCACAGCGACGGCGGCGGCGTGGTCGACAAGGTCGGTGCCGGCGTGCCCGCAGCGCGCGTCGGCGAGCGGGTGTGGATCTGGAACGGCCAGTGGCAGCGCGCCTCGGGCACCGCGGCCGAATACATCGCCGTGCCGTCCGCGCAGGCGGTGCGGCTGCCCGACGGCGTCGACTTCGCCGCGGCCGCATGTCTCGGCATTCCGGCACTGACCGCGTGGCAGGCGGTCGCGATGGATGGCGGGGTGTCGGGCCACATCGTCCTGGTGCAGGGCGGGGCCGGCGCCGTCGGCCACTACGCGATCCAGTTCGCCAAGCTGCAGGGCGCTACCGTCATCGCGACGGTCAGCTCGGCGGAGAAGGCGGTCCACGCGCGCGTCGCCGGCGCGGACGCGACGATCGACTATCGCAGCGAAGACGTCGGCGCGCGCGTGCGCGACCTCACCGGCGGGCGGCTGGTCGATCGCGTCGTGGAGGTCGACATCGCCGCCAACGGCGCCAAGCTGCCCGACCTGCTGCGGCCCGGCGGTCTCGTCGCGGTCTACGGCAGCGGCGGTCCGCCGGCGGTGCCGTTCGGCCCGTCGATCCTCAAGAACATCACCTACCGGTTCTTCATCGTCTACAACCAGCCGCCGGACGTCCGCGCGGCCGGCCTCGCGGCCGTGGGCAACCTGCTGGCACAGGGCCGCCTCGTGCACGCGATCGGCGCGCGCTTCCCGCTCGAGCGCATCGCCGCCGCGCACGAAGCGGTGGAGCAGGGCAGCGTGATGGGGAACGTGGTGGTCGAGATCGGTTGAGCCTGCCGCGCCGGCTCACGGCGGATCGCGCGCCAGCATCATCCAGCTTCCGCTGCCGCGTGCTTCGGCGCCCAGCACGCGCCACCCGACGGTCGCCGGCTGATCCAGCAGGCGCTGGGCCTGCGGCGCGCGGCGAAGTTCGCCGAGGATGGCCGGGTCGACGTAGAACACCGTCACGGCATTGTCCGCAAGGAACTGCTCGAGCGGGCGCGCCCGGTCCCACTGCGCAAGAATCGCGTTGTCGCGCAGCTCGGGCTCCCGCCCCATCGGATCGGCAATCTGCCGGCGAATCGAAAGATAGGACGCGACTTCGCTTGCGAACTCGCCGATCACCACGCGGCCGCGCGTCGTCTGAACGAGAGCGTGGTGCGGCCGGATGTGCTCGATCTTCGCGGCGAGCGGCCGCGCCGACGGATTGCGGACATAGTAGGGCGGAACGAGAACGAGGACGCAGGCCGCCGTCGCGACGGCGAAGGCCGCGGCGAGCTTGCGCGCCGCGGTGAAGCGATGGCTCGCCAGGCCGAGCGCGCCGAGCGTGACGGTGATGGCGATGATGGAGACGTAGGGGAAGTACGAGGGCCGCGGCCGCTGTGTGAGCACGACCGGAATGGCCATGAGGAGGAACGGCAGGAACGCGATGAGGGCACGCCGCCGTTCGAACAGCCAATCGCGCGCGCCGTCCCACCATGAACGGCGCGCGCTCCACACGCCCGCGACGATCGCGGCGCAGGTCGCTATGGAGAGGGCCAGCGGATACCAGGCGCTCCGCACCGGGGCGTAGTCCGGATTGACCCGGCCGGACATCGCATTGAAGAGCAGGACCTGCAGCCCGTTTCCGACCAAGCTCAAGTTCCAAAGATAGTGTTCGATCGTCGCGGCCGGATTGGCCGCCAGCATCTGGCGCGCGCTCGGCAGGCCGGTGCCGAACACCTCGGCCGCCAGCGAGCGGCAATCGAGCCACGGACTCTGCGTCCATGTCGGGTTCCGCTGCTGATAGCCGAAGGCGTAGACTTGGCACATGTTGAGCGTGTGCTTGGCGTCGAGCGCCGACCAGATCTGCGGGAAGCGAACGGTCGAGCGCCAGTAGGCGAGCAGGCACAGCGCGGCTGCCGCGAGCAGGGGCAGGCCGTAGGCGGCGAGGTACGTCGCGGCCGTACCGCTTGGCGATGTGCAGGCGGGGCGGTGGCGTGCCTCGTAGATCAGGCACAGAACGGCGAGCCCGGCGGCGCCGAGCCCGAATTCGTTGCGTACGAGGACCGCTGCACCCGCGATGATGGCGATCGCGCATCCCCGCGCCCAGGGCTTGTCGATTGTGAGGATAAGGCCCCAGGCGGCGAGAATCGGCAGCAACGCAAACAGATGAACTTCGTAAAGCGTGTTGAAGTTGATGGGCAGAACCGCCCACCAAACGGCGCCGAGCAGCGCCAGCGGAGGCGGCAGCACGGCCCGAAGCACGAACAGAACGCCCATCGTGGCCAGCATCACGATCGCGACGCGGTGGAGCGTCGTCGCCATGACGGGATCGCTGGTGACCCACAGGAACGAGCCGTAGAAGCTCGTGTACAGCGGCGACCACACGATGTTCATGCGGAAGCCGTCCCGCCACGCCTCTGCGGTCCGGAAGTAGGACGCGGTGTCGCCGTAGGTCCCGTCGCGCAGGTCCCAGATGCGCCAGATGATCTTCGTCTGCAGCAATGCAATCAGGACGTAGCTTGGCCAGGCCCGGGCGAAGAACCGGTTGGCGGACTCCTCGATGCGGTCGAGAACGCGGCTCAGCATGTGCCGGCGCGAACGGCGACGCAGGGCGAAATGGAACTGTTGCAGTGCATCGCTGAAGGCTTTACCTGCATTCTCGTCGGGATGAAAGTGCGCACCCGGACGGAGGCGAGCGGCTGCGTCGACGCCGCGGCGCGCTGCGGCCGCCGAACTGGGAAGGTGCGTGCCATGCCTGTTGCCGAGCCTTCGATCGCCGTACCGCCGGGCGCGTGCGACTGCCACATGCACTTCTACGATCACCGCTTCCCGAAGGCGCCGACGGCGCTGCTCTATCCGCCGGAGGCGACGCCGGCGGACTATCGCGCCATGCGCGACCGCGTCGGCCTGTCGCGCCTCGTCGTCGTGCAGCCCTCGACCTACGGCTTCGACAACACCTGCACGATGGAAGGCGTCGCGGCGTTTCCCGGCGAAGCGCGCGCCGTCGTCGTACTGCGCCACGACGAGCCCGATTCCGAATACCGGCGCCTCACCGATGCGGGCGCGCGCGCCTTGCGCTTCTTCATGCTGCCGGGCGGCACCTTCGGCTGGGACGATCTGGAGCCGATGGCCAAGCGCATCGCGCCGTTCGGCTGGCACCTCCAACTCCAGCTCGACGGCCGCCTGCTGCCGGAGTTCGAAGCGCGGCTGCGGCGCCTGCCGTGCGAACTGGTCGTCGACCACAACGGCAAGTTCCTCGAACCGGTGGCGCCCGACCATCCGGCGATGGCGTCGCTGCTGCGGCTGCTCGACACCGGCCGGACCTGGGTCAAGCTGTCGGCGCCCTACGAGACGTCGAAGGAGGGACCGCCGCGTTACCGCGACGTCGGGCGCATCGCTCGGGCGCTCGCTCGTGCGGCACCCGAGCGCTGCGTGTGGGCGAGCAACTGGCCCCATCCCGGGATCGTGCCGCGGCCCGACGATGCGGCGCTGGTCGACCTGCTTGCGGACTGGGCGCCGGACGAGCGCGCGCGCACGCGCATCCTTGTCGACAATCCGGCGAAGCTGTACGGCTTCGACTGAGCAGCACGACGCCGCGCACGGTCGCGCGGCGCGCAGCAACGGGAACGGGGGGACCGCCATGGCAAAACGTCGCGTCGCGCTGATCGGCCTGGGAATGGCCGTGAAGCCGCACATCCAGTCCTGGCGCGATCTCGCCGACCGTGCCGAGGTCGCGGCCTGCTACAGCCCGAGTGCGGAGCGGCGCGCGAAGTTCACGCAGGATTACGGCCTGCCGGCCACGGGCGACCTCGCAGCCATTCTCGCCGACAAGTCGATCACCGCGGTGTCGATCTTGACGCCGCCGTGGAGCCATCTCGATCTCACGAAGCAGTGCGCGGCGGCGGGCAAGCACGTGCTGCTCGAGAAGCCCGTCGAGGCGACGACCGAGCGCGCCGTCGAGGCGGTGGCGGCATGCGAGCGCGCGGGCGTTCTGCTCGCCGTCTGCTTCCAGCACCGTTTCCGCGCCGGAGCGCTGCGGCTGACCGAGCTGATCGAGAAGGGCCGGCTCGGCCGGCTGCTGTCCGCCTCCGCCTCGGTGCGCTGGTGGCGCGGCCCCGACTATTTCGCGCAGCCCGGCCGCGGCATGAAGGCGCGCGACGGCGGCGGGGTGCTGCTGACCCAGGCGATCCACACGCTCGACATGTTCCTGTCGCTGACCGGACCGGCGGCGCAGGTCACCGGCTTCAACGGCAATTCGGGGCTGCGCCGGATCGACACCGAGGACGTGGTCGCCGGCGCGGTGCGCTTCGCCAGCGGCGCGATGGGCGTGATCGACGCGACGACCACAGCCTATCCCGGCCATGCCGAGCGCATCGAGCTCGCCGGCGAGAACGGGTCGGCCGTGCTGGAAACCGCCAAGCTGACGGCTTGGCTCAAGGACGGCAGCGTGATCGAGGAAGGCACGGTCGGCAGCGGCGGCGGGGGCGCGGACCCGATGGCCTATTCGCACGAACCGCACCGCGCGCTGATCGCCGATTTCCTCGACGCGATCGATCAGAATCGCGCGCCGCGATCGAACGGGCGCACGGCGC
Organism: Alphaproteobacteria bacterium; assembly: GCA_016793045.1. Classification (GTDB taxonomy): domain Bacteria; phylum Pseudomonadota; class Alphaproteobacteria; order CACIAM-22H2; family CACIAM-22H2; genus JAEUKZ01. The sequence continues at coordinate 2,777 of JAEUKZ010000018.1, read as the reverse complement.
TGCACGTCCATCGCCTGATCGACGCGCTGCTTGCGTCCAGCGGGCAGGCCGTCGCGGTGGGCTGACGGCGCTTCATGCCGCGCGGGCGACGCCGAACGGCGTGCGCCGGGGGGCTCCGCCTGCTATTCGGCAACCTCGATCGCCAGGATCCAGTATCCGCCGGCGCTCGGCTGGCGTGGTTCGTCCGCGAGGTTGACGAACTGGATCGCGATCCGGTCAGGTCCTGCCGGCCTGGCGCCCGACACGACGATGCCCGTGGGCTGCCGCGGTCCGTTGACGAAAAACATTCCGCCCTGGGCGAGCCCAGGCAACGTGACGAAGTGTTCGCTGGTGCTGCGCCCCGGCACTGCCCCCGGCGCGATTTCGGCCGGCAGGATCTGGACGGCCTGCAGGGCGGCGCCGCGGCCGACGCGCAGCGCCGCGACCGCGAGTTCGCCGCGCGTCCCGATCTGGCCGGGGCCCGTGCGTGCGAGGGCGACGTCCGACGGGGACTGCCCGTCGCTCCACTCGATGGTACCAGAGGAGGAGATGCGCAAATTGGGGGCGGAATCGCTTTCGTTCGCTCTTACGCTGAGGACCGTCGCGCCGGAGCCGGCGCCGGCGATGTTCATCACGGGGCTGTCGCCGGCATCGCCGACCACGCGGATCACGCCCTCGCGCAGGTCGCCGGCATCGCGGCCCGCGAGACCGAAGGCGAGGCCTGGTCCCTGGCCACCGCGCATGACGACGCTCGGCGCACCGTTGGTGCGTTGGACGCGCAGGACCTCGCCACGCTCCGTCCGGTCGGTTTCGAAGACGGCGATCACCGGATCGGTGCCGTGCCCGCCCGTGAGTTGGACGCCCGCGGCGCCCGGGCTGTAAGGCTCGCCGCCCACCAGCAAGGTCGCGAAAGTGCCGTCGTGACGCGCCGCGAAACCCATACCGCGGCCGCCCGGCCAAGGGCCGTCTTCGCCGGGCGAGAGCATGTCGAAATTCAGTTCCGACAGGCCGTGAAACCAGGTTTCCATGGTCAGAGCGACCGAAGGCGACCGCGGATCGTCGCGCACCCAGCCGCGCTCGTGCCCCCAGTCCCAGTTGTGGGCGAGGCTGATCATGGCATTGGGGTGCGCGGTGTTGGCCGGGATCTGGATCGGGAACATCACGCGCGTGCGGCCATCGGCGAGCGACGTGATGGAGGTGGTCGCGCCGAACCCGATCGGGGCACCGGGCCAGCGCTCGGATGCGACGACCACGACCGTGACCGTGGATATGGCGGCTGCCGCGATCGAAAAGGCCGTGGCGACGATATGGTGCCGGCTCATGGCAGGAAACCGCGGAACGACATGTATTGATGTGCGACGGACCGCAGAGAGGCGGTGAAGTCTATGTCAGGTCGACGATGGCGCACAATGGGATCCGCGGATGTGAGCTATTCGCAATCCGGGCCTCAGACGCCTTGCGCGGATGAGTGCGTCCGGCGGCGCCGGCGTGTCGCCGGGTGTTTCGCGGCGCCTGCGTCGGTTGCGGTCAGGGCCGCCTCGGCGCGCAGCCACGATCGAAAGGCCGCAACCTTCGGCGCGTCGAGCGTCGGACGGGCGCAGACGAAGTAGTAGGAATAGTCCGCCGCGACGATCGGCCCGAACGGGCGGACGAGGCGGCCGGCGGCGAGGTCGTCGTGGACGAGCGCGGTGCGGCCGAGCGCGACGCCGAGGCCTTCGATCGCTGCCTGGATCACCATGTTCGCCTGGCCGTAGCGTCGGCCGCGAGACGGATCGATGCCCGCAATGCCGGCGGCGTCGAGCCAGGTCTGCCAACTCGGCGGCATGCCGCCGACGGCATAGATGTGATCGTGCAGCAAGGTGTGATGGGCGAGATCGGCGGCCTTGCGCAGCGGCGTGCGGCTTGCGAGCAGGGCCGGGCTGCAGACGGGGAAGATGTCCTCGCGGATCAGGCGCTCGACATGCATCCCGGGATAGTTGCCCGTGCCGTAGCGGATCGCGACGTCGGCCTCGCCCGGCAGGTCGGCAAGATGGGTGCTGGTGGCGATGTTCACCTGGATGTCGGGGTGGCGCTGGTCGAAACGGATCAGGCGCGGAAAGAGCCACTTCACCGCGAAGCCGGGCAGCGCGCTGACGATCAGCGTCGGGGCATTGCGCTCGCGCTGGACGGCGGCGAGCGCATCGGCAATGCGCGTCATGCCGTCGCGCACCGCGCCCGCCAGCGCTTCGCCCTGCTGGGTCAGCGTCGACTGGCGCTGCTCGCGGCGGAACAGCGTGCAGCCGAGCGCCTGTTCGAGCGCGCGGATCTGATGGCTCACGGCGCCCTGGGTGAGGCCGAGCTCGTCGGCGGCGCGCGTGAAGCTGCGCAGCCGCGCCGCCGCCTCGAAGGCGCGCAAGGCCGCGGTGGGCGGCAGATGACGGAAATTCGCGGACATGACCTTCCGTCATCCTAACATGAATGGAATTAGCTTCTAGCCGCCGAAAATACTTGGCACCGTGTGCATGTGAAGCAATTGCAACCCATCCAGTCATTAGGGGTTCTAATGCGTGCCGATAGCCGGGGCACGGCGCCGTGACGGCGGGCAAGGATCGCCGCGACGGGCGCTATGGCGGCTACGACCGGCCGCTGGCGGCGGCCGAGGATGCCGAGCTCACGCATGTCGGGCGCGGCACGCCGTGCGGGGAATACATGCGCCGCTTCTGGCACCCGGTGGCGATGACGGCGCAGATCAGGGACCTGCCGCAGCTCGTGCGCGTGCTCGGCGAAGACCTGGTGCTGTTCCGCGATCTCTCGGGCCG